>NZ_JBEOUE010000006.1:0-312571 GCF_040303965.1 Streptomyces sp. NPDC094032
GACTCGCTGCTGTGCGCGCACGTCCTGGAGCACATGGACGAGTCCCTGGGGAACTCGATCCTGGAGCAGTACCTGCCGCTGGTGAAGCCGGGCGGCTCGGTCGTCCTCATCACGCCGCAGGAGGCCGGCTACAAGACGGACGCCACGCACGTCCGCTTCGTCGACTTCGAGGGCCTGCGCGGGCACGCGGAGAAGGTGGGACTCACCGTCGACCGCACGTACTCGTTCCCCTTCGCGCGGTCGGTCGGCAAGGTCTTCCCGTACAACGAGTTCATCCTGGTCGCCCGCACCTGAGCCGGACACCGCCTACGGCACCCGGGCGGTCCACTCCGGAGTCGCGAACTTCGTCTCCGCGAGCTCCTTCGCCCGGGTCAGCTCCTCCTCCGTGACCGTGCCCTCGGACAGGCCGTAACGGGAGCGGAAGGAGGCGATCATCCGCTCGATGACCGCCTCCCGGGGCAGCCCGGTCTGGCGGCGCAGCGGGTCCACACGCTTCTTGGCGCTCTTGGTGCCCTTGTCGGAGAGCTTCTCCCGGCCGATGCGCAGCACCTCGGTCATCTTGTCGGCGTCGATGTCGTACGCCATGGTCACGTGGTGCAGCACCGCGCCGTCGCCCGCGACCATGCGCTTCTGCGCGGCCCCCGCGATCTTGCCGGCGTCGGTGGCGATGTCGTTGAGCGGCTGATACCAGGCCTTGACGCCCATGTCGCCGAGCGCGCCCAGCACCCAGTCGTCCAGATACGCGTAGCTGTCGGTGAAGGACAGGCCCTGGACCAGGGCGTCGGGGACCGAGAGCGAGTACGTGATGGTGTTGCCCGGCTCGATGAACATGGCGCCGCCCCCGCTGATCCGGCGCACCACCTCGATGCCGTGCCGCTCCGCCGCCTCCGGGTCCACCTCGTTGCGCAGCGACTGGAAGCTGCCGATGACGACGGCGGGGGAGCCCCACTCCCAGACCCGCAGCGTCGGCGGTCGCCGGCCCGCCGCGACCTCGGCGGTCAGCACCTCGTCGAGCGCCATGTGCAGGGCGGGGGACTGCGGCGGCTCGTGGATCAGCTGCCAGTCGTAGTCCGTCCAGTCCGTGGCGTGCGCGAGGGCCCGGCGGACCGCCACCCCGATGCCCTCCGTGGTCAGCCCGTACATCTGCGTCCCGGGCGGCAGCGCCGCGTCGATCCTGACCGCGAGACCGGCCGCGTCCGTGTCGGCCGGGGCGCCCTCAAGAGCGCGGTCGATCGCCAGGATCGCCTCGTCGGGCTCCAGGAAGAAGTCGCCCGCGACCCGGACCCGGCGCAGCACGCCGTCCTCCACGTCGAGGTCGACGACGACCAGCTTGCCGCCCGGAACCTTGTACTCGCCGTGCACGGGACCCTCCCTGGAGGTAAAGGGGTGAACTCGATCAAAGCGTACTCGGGGCCCGAGGGTCGCCCTCCGGTTGTCCACAGGTCGCCACGGGGCCTCCGGAATGTCAGCCGGGTGTGCTTGGCTGGTCACATGACCGCATACCCCGAGAGCATCGAGAGCACCGAGAGCACCCTGACCGCGGCAGGCGCGGCCTTCCTGGCGCATGTCCTGGCCGGTGGCACGGCCGAGGTGGAGGAGGCCGTCCGCAAGGCCGCCGCCGCCGAGATCATGCCGCGCTTCCGGCAGCTCGGCGCGGAGGAGATCGTCGAGAAGAACGGGCCGCACGACCTGGTCACCGTCGCCGACCGGGCCGCCGAGGCCCACCTGACGGCCTCCCTCACCGCCCTGCTGCCCGGCTCCGTCGTCGTCGGCGAGGAGGCCGTGCACGCCGACCCCTCGGTGTACGAGGCGCTCCAGGGCGACGCCCCCGTCTGGATCGTCGACCCGGTGGACGGCACCCGCCAGTTCGTCCAGGGCGAGGCCGGCTTCTGCACCCTGGTCGCGCTCGCCCGGCGCGGCGAGCTCCTCGCCTCCTGGACCTACGCCCCCGTCCTGGAGGAGCTGGCCGTCGCGGTGCGCGGCCGAGGCGCCACGGTCAACGGGCAGGGCATACGGGCGGGCGCGCCCGCCCCGGGAGCGGCCCTGTCCGTCGCCACCTCGCACCCCGACTACACCACCCCGGACCAGAAGCGCGCCCTGCTCGGCCTGCGCACCGAGGGCGTCCGGCCCCGCCCCTGCGGCTCGGCGGGCCTGGAGTACCTGGCCGTCGCCAAGGGCGAGCTCGACGCGGTCGCGTTCTCCTGGGAGTACGCCTGGGACCACGCGGCCGGGCTGCTCCTGGTCGAGGAGGCCGGCGGCACCGACCGCACCCTCACCGGCGAGCGGTACCGCGTCACCGGGGGCAACGCGCTGCCGTTCACCGCGGCCCGCGACGCGGCCACCGCGGAGCGGATCCGGTCCCTGCTCGGGGCCGGGTAAGTCCCTTACGGGGCCGCACATATGCTGGGATCACTGGCCATCGGCTGACGAAGGAGTCCGAAGGTGCCGTCGATGCTCGATGCCGTCGTCGTGGGGGCGGGGCCCAACGGACTGACCGCCGCCGTGGAGCTCGCCCGGCGCGGATTCTCCGTCGCGGTCTTCGAGGCGAAGTCCACCGTGGGCGGCGGAGCCCGGACCGAGGAGCTCACCCTCCCCGGCTTCCGCCACGACCCCTGCTCGGCGGTGCACCCGCTGGGCGCCGGATCGCCGGTCTTCAAGACGATGCCGCTGGACCGCCACGGCCTGGAGTGGCTGCACCCCGCGCTGCCCATGGCCCACCCCTGGGACGACGGCACCGCGGCCGTCCTCTCCCGCTCCGTCGCCGAGACCGCCGCCTCCTTCGGCCCCCGCGACGCCGGGACCTACCGGCGGCTCGTCGCACCCTTCCTCGGCAAGTGGGACACCCTCAGCGCGGACTTCATGCAGCTGCCGCTCACGGCCCTGCCCCGCGACCCGGTCACCCTCGCCCGCTTCGGGCTCGCCGGAGTCCAGCCGTCCACGTGGCTGACGAGCCGCTTCCGCGACGACAAGGCGCGCGCCCTGTTCGCCGGTCTGGTCGGCCATGTCATCGCCCCGCTCGACGGCGTCGCCACCAGCGCCGTCGGCCTGGTCTTCGCGCTCGCCGCGCACGCGGGCGGCTGGCCGCTGCCCCGGGGCGGCTCCCAGTCCATCGCCGACGCCCTCACCTCGTATCTGAAGGAGCTCGGCGGCGCCGTCCACACCGACTACGAGGTCAAGCGGCTCGACGACCTGCCGCCGGCCCGCGCGTACGTCTTCGACACCTCGCCCACCGCGCTCGCCCGGATCGCCGGTCTCGGCGGCCTCTACGACTCCTACCGCTACGGCGCCAGCGTCTTCAAGATCGACTACGCGCTCTCGGGGCCCGTGCCGTGGACCGCCGAGGCCCCGCGCCGCGCCGGCACCGTCCAGATCGGCCCCAGCCCGGCGGAGATCAGCACCGCCCTGCGCCAGGCCTCCTCCGGCACCGCCCCCGACACCCCCTTCCTCATCTCCGCCCAGCCCAGCCTGGTCGACCCCGGCCGCGCCCCCGAGGGCAAGCACGTCTTCTGGGTCTACGGCCACGTCCCGAACGGCTGGCAGGGCGACCTCACCGACGCGATCGAGCGGCAGATCGAGCGCTTCGCCCCCGGCTTCCGCGACCTCGTCCTGGCCCGCGCCACCGCGGGACCGCCCGAGCTGGCCGAGCGCAACGCCAACTACGTCGGCGGCGACATCGCCTGCGGCGCGGCCCGCGGCCTCCAGCTGGTGCTGCGCCCCAAGCTGTCCCTCTTCCCGTACGCCACCCCGCACCCGGCCGTCTTCCTCTGCTCCTCCGCCACCCCGCCCGGCCCCGGCGTCCACGGCATGTCCGGCCACAACGCGGCCAAGGCGGTCTGGCGCAGACTCCGCACCCCCGTCCGGTAGCGGCCGGGGGAAAACACCTGCGGCGCCGGGCACGGCGGCGGGAGGATGGAGACATGACCACCCAGCCCGCGATCGTGCTCGTCCTCGGCGACATCACCTACCAGGACGCCGACGTCATCGTGAACGCCGCCAACTCCTCGCTGCTCGGCGGCGGAGGCGTGGACGGCGCGATCCACCGCAGGGGCGGCCCCGCGATCCTCGCCGAGTGCCGCGCCCTGCGCGCCGGCCACTACGGCCGCGGCCTGCCCACCGGCCGCGCCGTCGCCACCACCGCCGGAGAGCTCGCCGCCCGCTGGGTCGTCCACACCGTCGGCCCCGTGCACAGCACCGAGGACGACCGCTCGGAGCTGCTGGCCTCCTGCTACGGCGAGTCCCTGCGGGTGGCCGCCGAGCTGGGCGCCGAGACGGTCGCCTTCCCGGCCGTCTCCACCGGGATCTACGGCTGGCCCATGGACGACGGCGCGCGCATCGCGATCCGCACCGTCCGCGAGGAGGCCGTCGCCCCCGTCCGCGAGGTCCGCTTCGTCCTCTTCGACCGCGCCGCGTACGACGTCTTCGCCACGGCGCTCGCGGAGGACGACGCCTCCGGACGGTGAGGTCGGCTCCGGACGTCGATGTCGTTTTCTCGCCAGCCTCGCCGCCGTCGATCGTCGATCCTTGACCCATGCACACCGACACCGAGCGCTGCGTGCGGGCCGTCCGGTCGAAGGACGCCCGCTTCGACGGCGTCTTCTTCACCGCCGTCCGCACCACCCGGATCTACTGCCGCCCCAGCTGCCCGGCCGTCCCGCCCAAGGACGAGAACATGGAGTTCCACCCCAGCGCCGCCTCCTGCCAGCGGGCCGGGTTCCGGGCCTGCAAGCGGTGCCGGCCCGACACCAGCCCCGGCTCGCCCCAGTGGGACGTGCGGGCCGACGCCGTCGCCCGCGCCATGCGGCTCATCCGGGACGGTGTCGTGGACCGGGAGGGCGTGCCGGGGCTCGCCGCCCGGCTCGGCTACTCCGCCCGCCAGATCGAGCGGCACCTGCTCGCCGAACTCGGCGCCGGACCGCTCGCCCTCGCCCGCGCCCAGCGCGCCCAGACCGCGCGGCTGCTCATCGAGACCACCCCGCTGCCGATGGCCGAGATCGCCTTCGCGGCCGGCTTCTCCTCCGTCCGCACCTTCAACGACACCGTCCGCGAGGTCTTCGCCGTCACCCCCGGCGACCTCCGCGCCCGCGCCGCCCGCTCCCGCACCGCGCCCGCCGCGACCCCCGGCACGCTCACCCTCCGGCTGCCGTTCCGCGCCCCGCTCGACCCGTCCAACCTCTTCGGCCACCTCGCCGCGACCGCCGTCCCCGGCGTCGAGGAGTGGCGCGACGGCGCCTACCGCAGGACCCTCGCCCTGCCGTACGGGCACGGGATCGTCGCCCTCGCGCCCCGCGCCGACCACGTCCTGTGCCGGCTCTCGCTCACCGACCCGCGCGACCTCACCCACGCCATCAGCCGCTGCCGGTGGCTGCTCGACCTGGACGCCGACCCCGTCGCCGTCGACGACCAGTTGCGCGCCGACCCGCTGCTCGCCCCCCTGGTCGACGCGGCGCCCGGCCGGCGGGTGCCGCGCACCGTGGACGCCGCCGAGTTCGCCGTACGGGCCGTGCTCGGCCAGCAGGTCTCCACGGCCGCCGCCCGCACCCACGCGGCCCGCCTGGTCACCGCGCACGGCGTCCCCGTCGACGACCCCGAGGGCGGCCTCACCCACCTCTTCCCGACCCCCGCCGCGCTCGCCGGGCTCGACCCCGAGACCCTCGCGCTGCCCCGCAGCCGCCGCACCACCCTGCTCACCCTCGTCCAGGCACTGGCCGACGGAAGCCTGACCCTCGGCCCGGAGAGCGACTGGGACGAGGCCCGCGTCCGGCTGCTCGGCCTGCCCGGCTTCGGCCCGTGGACCACCGAGGTCATCGCGATGCGGGGGCTCGGCGACCCCGACGCCTTCCTCCCCGGCGACCTCGGCGTCCGCCGCGCCGCCCAGGGCCTCGGCCTGCCCGCCACCCCCGCCGCGCTCACCGCCCGCGCCGCCCGCTGGCGGCCCTGGCGCGCCTACGCGGTCCAGTACCTCTGGGCCACCGACGCCCACCCGATCAACCATCTCCCCGCGTAAGGAACCCCGCCCATGCCCACCGTCCAGCACACGGTCGTGGACAGCCCCTACGACGCGCTGACCCTGGTCGCCGTCGACGGAGTCCTCAGCCGCGTCCACATGACCGACCAGCGCCACCGCCCCCCGGAGGAGAGCTTCGGCTCGCCCGACCCCCGCCCCTTCACCGAGGCGGTCCGCCAGCTCGACGCCTACTTCGCCGGTGAACTCACCACGTTCGACCTGCCGTTGCACCTCATCGGCACGCCGTTCCAGCTACGCGTCTGGGAGCAGCTGCGGCTCATCCCGTACGGGGAGACCCGGACCTACGGCGAACTCGCCGAGGCCCTCGGCAACCCCGGCGCCTCCCGCGCGGTCGGCCTGGCCAACGGCAAGAACCCGGTCTCCGTCATCGTCCCCTGCCACCGTGTCATCGGCGCCGGCGGCTCCCTGACCGGCTACGGCGGCGGCCTGGACCGCAAAAAGCGCCTGCTGGCCTTCGAGTCGGGCCGCGAGGACACCCTGTTCTAGAGGGTGTCCCCACCCAGCCGATCGAGCAGCGCGGGCAGCGCCGTCCCGATCGGCTCCCGCACCACCTCGTCCGCCAGCGGATCGTACGGCGTGGGCTCGGCGTTCACGATGATCAGCCGGGCCCCGTGCTCCGCCGCGATCCCCGCGAGGGAGGCGGCCGGCTGCACCTGGAGGCTCGTGCCGACGGCGATGAACACCTGGGCCGCCTTGGCGATGGACATCGCGTCCCCGAGCACCTTCGGATCGAGCCGCTGCCCGAACATCACGGTCGCCGACTTCAGGATCCCGCCGCACACCCGGCAGTCCGGATCGGCCTCGCCGCCCCGCACCCGGTCCAGGGCCTCGGCCATCGAGGACCGGGCGTGGCAGGCGGTGCACACCACCGACCGCGCCGAGCCGTGCAGTTCGAGCACCTTGCGCTCCGGCACCCCGGCGGCCTGGTGCAGCCCGTCCACGTTCTGCGTGACGACCCGCAGCGCGTGCCCGCCGCGCGCGAAGGCCGCGATGGCGTGATGCGCCACGTTCGGCTCGGCCCGCAGGACCGGCCCGTCGAGCCGCATCCGCCACGAGCGGCGGCGGATCTCCGGGTCGGCCATGTACGGCCCGTAGGTGACGAGCCGCTCCGCCTCCGGGTCGCGCCGCCACAGCCCGTCGGGCCCCCGGTAGTCGGGGATGCCCGAGTCGGTGGAGATTCCGGCTCCGCTGAGGATCGCGACCATGGTCATACCGCGAGCGTAGGCGGGCCCCCGCGCCCCGCGCGAGCCGGTTTTCCAGGGACTCAGCGCGCCGCGCGTCCGTTCTCCAGCTCCGCCGGGCCGCGGCCCGAGGCCAGGGCGTCGAGGGCGGCGAGCACCCGCGGGCCCAGGCTGCCCGGCAGGTACGCCGTGGCCTCTGCGGGCTCGATCAGCTTCCAGGAGATCAGCTCCTCCTCCTGGAGCCGGATCGCCGCGAACCGCGCGTCCGACAGCACCCCGCCGTCATACACGTACGCCACGATCGGCGGCCGGCCCGTCCCGTGCACCCAGTCGACGGCGAGCAGCGCGCCCAGCTCCACGTCCAGGCCGATCTCCTCGGCCGTCTCCCGGCGGGCCGCCTGGCGCGGCGTCTCGCCCGCGTCCGACTCGATCGTGCCGCCCGGCAGCGTCCAGCCCTCCCGGTAGTTCGGCTCGACGACCAGGAGCCGGCCGCCGGCGTCCCGGAAGAGAGCGGCCGCACCGGCCAGGACACGGGGCAGGCTCGCGATGTACGTGGCGTAGTCGGCGTATTCAGGGGTTGTCATCCCGTCAGCGTAGCCAGCCGCAGGGTCCGTTCGGCCAGCTCGCCGATGCGTACGCCGTCGAAGCCGGACACCGCGCTGCGCACCCGGTCCCGCAGCGGCTCCGACCACTGCGGCGGGATCGCCGCCGCCCCGCACAGCACCCCCGCCACCGAGCCCGCCGTCGCCCCGTTGGAGTCCGTGTCCAGGCCGCCGCGCACGGTGAGCGTGATGGTGCGGGTGAAGTCCCCCTCCCCGTACAGGAGTCCGGCGGTCAGCACGGCGGCGTTCGGCACGGTGTGGATCCAGCCGAGCCCGCCGGTCTCCCGCCGCAGCTCGGCGAGGGTCTCGGACCACGGCAGGCCCGCCTCGTGCAGGGCCATGGTGTGCCGCACCGCCCTGGCGAGCCTGCTCCCGGCGGGGACGCGTTCCAGGGCGGTCTCAAGCGCGGCGCGCGGGCCGGGCGCGGTGAACGCGGCGGCGACCAGGGCCGCCGCCCACATCGCCCCGTACACCCCGTTGCCCGTGTGCGAAAGGACCGCGTCCCGGCGGGCCAGCGCGGCGGCCCTGCGCGGGTCGCCGGGGGAGGTCCAGCCGTAGACGTCGGCCCGGATCAGCGCGCCGATCCACTCCTGGTGCGGATTGTCGTACGTGGCCGTCAGCGGCGGCTTCAGCCCGTTGGCGAGGTTGCGGTACGCGACCCGCTCGGCGGTGAAGGTCTGCAGATAAGGCAGCCGCAGCAGCCACACCTCGCCGACCTGCTCCGTGGTGAAGGCGAAGCCCCGGGTCTCCAGGAGGTGCAGGCCCAGGATCGAGTAGTCGATGTCGTCGTCCCGGCAGCTGCCGTGGATCCGGCCGCGCACGCACTGCGGCCACTCGGGCCGCAGCTCGAAGCCGTCCGCGCCGGCGGCGGGCGGCGCCGGCAGATAGTCGGTGAGGGGGAGGGCGTCGGTCAGCCGCAGATAGGCGTCGATCCGCTCGGGCGTCCAGTGGTCGCCGCGCTCGACCGGCTTGCCGAGCATGTTCCCGGCGATCCGCCCCGTCCAGCCGCCGAGGATCCGGTCGGCGAGTTCGCTGTGCTTGAGGAGGCCCATGACACCGGTCTACCGAATGCGCCGTCGGGCCGCGCGCCGACGCACCCGCGCGGCCCCGGAAGATCGTTCCGTCAGTCCTCCTCACCGCCCGAGCGGGACTTCGCCGCCCGGCGCAGCCGGTGGTGCCGGGACGGACCCTGCTCGGTGATCGCCTCGCCGACCGCCGCGCGCACCGCGTCCCGCACCCCGTGCAGCGCCTGGTGCCGGGCCGGGCCCGCGCCCGGGTCCACCCGGAGCTCCTTCAGGAGCGCCCAGCACAGGCCCAGCATCACCAGGACGAAGGGCAGCGCGACCAGGATCGTCGCCGTCTGGAGCGAGCTGAGCCCGCCCGCCACGAGGAGCACCGCCGCGACCGCGGCCATCAGCACGCCCCAGGACACCACGAGCCAGGTCGGCGGATGCAGCGCGCCCCGGCTGGTCAGCGAGCCCATCACCAGGGACGCCGAGTCGGCGCTGGTCACGAAGTAGGTCATCACCAGGATCATCGCCAGGTACGAGGTGACCGTGCCGATCGGCAGCGCGTCGAGCATCGCGAACAGCGAGGCCTCCGGGCCGTCCTTGACCGCCGTCGCCAGGTCCGCCTCGCCGGTGGACTGGAGCCGGATCGCGGTGCCGCCCATCACGCAGAACCAGATGACCGTCGCCCCCGAGGGCACCAGCAGCACCCCGAAGAGGAACTCGCGCACGGTCCGGCCGCGCGAGATCCGGGCGATGAAGGTGCCGACGAACGGGGCCCAGGACAGCCACCACGCCCAGTAGAAGATGGTCCAGGCGCCCAGCCAGGTCCGGTCCGTGAACGCGCCGGTGCGGCTGGCCATCGGCAGCAGCTGGTGCAGATAGCCGCCGACCGAGGCGGGGATGGTGTCGAGGATGTAGACGGTCGGGCCGATCAGGAAGACGAAGGCCGCCAGGCAGGCGGCGAGGACGATGTTCAGCGTCGACAGCCACTTCACGCCCTTGTGCAGGCCCGAGAAGGCCGAGAGCACGAACGCCGCCGACAGGACGACGATGATGATCAGCTCGGTGGCCGTGGAGTCCTTCACGTCCATCGTCAGATTCAGGCCCTTGGCGACCTGGAGGGCGCCGAGCCCGAGACTGGTCGCCGTGCCGAACACGGTCGCGAAGACGGCGAGCAGGTCGATCGCCTTCCCCGGCCAGGACCGCGCCCGGCGCTCGCCCATCAGCGGCACGAAGGCGGCGCTGAGGGTGTTGCCGCGCCCCTTGCGGAAGCCCGCGTAGGCCAGGGCGAGGCCCGCGATGCCGTAGATCGCCCACGGGGTGAGCGTCCAGTGGAAGAACGAGTACTCCAGGGCGGTACGGGCCGCCTCGCCCGACTGCGCGGGCACCCCGCTCGCCGGGGGCGGGCTCAGGAAGTGCTGGAGCGGTTCCCCCACCCCGTAGAACATCAGGCCGATGCCCATGCCGGCGCTGAACATCATCGCGATCCACGCGAGATTGGTGAACTCCGGCTCCGAGTCGTCGGCGCCGAGCCGGATCCGGCCGTAGCGGCTCAGCGCGATCACCACGCACAGCACCAGGAAGATGTCGGCGGCGGTCACGAAGAGCCAGGCGAAATTCGACAGGACCCAGTTCAGGGCCGAAGAGGAGGCGCTGTCGAAGGAGTCCTTGCCGAGCGCCGCCCAGCCGACCACACCGACGACGACCGCCATCCCGATGGCGATGACTTTTCCGTCGGGGCCGGGGGAGGGGCCGGGACCAGGGCCTTCTTGTGATGTTTGATCGATCAGTTCCGTACTCATGATGGCCCACTATGGTGCGGAATATCGCTTTATCAGGGGGTGGCACGCCGTCTTCCGCTACGGATAAGGTCGGCCTCGGCGCGACTGCACGTTCGAAAGCAAGGGATGCAAGGTGACGGACGGAGCAGTAACTGAGGTCGCCCGCGTACTGGTCGCGGCCGACAAGTTCAAGGGTTCGCTCACGGCCGTGCAGGTCGCCGAGCGGGTCACGGCCGGCCTGCGACAGGTCGTCCCGGAGCTCGAAGTGGAGACGCTGCCCGTCGCGGACGGCGGCGACGGCACCGTCGCGGCCGCGGTCGCGGCCGGATTCGAGCGCCATGAGATCACCGTGACCGGGCCGCTCGGCGCGCCCGTCACCGCGGCGTTCGCGCTGCGCGGGACCACGGCGGTGGTGGAGATGGCGGAGGCCTCCGGCCTCCAGCTCCTGCCGGCCGGGGTCTTCGCGCCGCTCACCGCCACCACCTACGGCTCCGGCGAGCTGCTGCGCGCGGCCCTCGACGCCGGTGCCACCACGATCGTCTTCGGCGTGGGCGGCAGTGCCACCACCGACGGCGGCGCCGGCATGCTCGCCGCGCTCGGCGCGGTCTTCCTGGACGCGGACGGCGCCCCGGTCGGCCCCGGCGGCGGCGCCCTGGCGGGCCTGGCCTCCGCCGACCTGTCCGGCGTCGACCCGCGCTTCGCCGCCGTCGACCTGGTCCTCGCCAGCGACGTCGACAACCCGCTGACCGGCCCGAAGGGCTGCGCCGCGGTGTACGGCCCGCAGAAGGGCGCCACCCCGGAGGACGTGGCCACCCTCGACGCGGCCCTCGCGCACTACGCCCGGATCCTGGAGAAGGCCATCGGCCCCAAGGCCGCCGAGCTCGCCGCCTCCCCGGGCGCGGGCGGCGCCGGCGGCATCGGCTACGGCGCGCTGCTCCTCGACGCGAGTTTCCGGCCCGGCATCGAGCTGATGCTGGAGGTGCTGGGCTTCGCCCCGGCCCTGGAGCGCGCCACCCTCGTCATCACCGGCGAGGGCTCCCTCGACGAGCAGACCCTGCACGGCAAGGCCCCGGCGGGCGTCGCCGCCGCGGCCCGGGCGGCCGGCAAGGAGGTCGTCGCGGTCTGCGGCCGCCTCGCCCTGCCCCCCGAGGCGCTGGGCGCCGCCGGCATCCGGCGCGCCTACCCGCTGACCGACCTGGAGCCGGAGCCCGCGAAGTCCATGGCGAACGCGGGGCCGCTCCTGGAGCGGGTCGCGGCGGCCATCGCGCGGGACTTCCTGGCGTAGGGCCTGTCCGAACCATTCCGGCCGGGTCCGGCCCGTCCGGCCGTGCGCCGAGCACACCCACCGGACGACCCGGCCTGATCCGACGCGCATGGTCGGACAGGCCCGGCCCGGCTCCGGTGGGTCCCGCACGTCCCGGCGCCGCCGGACACACCCGCGTAACACCGGCGTGTGAGGGTCGTCCGCATGAACGGACACCTCGCGACCATCCGGCGGCTCCCACCCGAGGAAGTGCGTGAGCGGGCCCCTGACGGCCTCGCCGCCCTCCTCGTGGACGCGGTGGCCGGTGGCGCCTCCGTCGGCTTCCTGGCCCCTCTGGAGGCCGTGGAGGCCGCCGCCTGGTGGTCCGCGGCGGCCTCCACCCGGGAGGTCTGGGCGGCGTACGGTCCCGGGGACGAGCTGCTGGGTGCCGTCACCCTCGTACGGGACGGCAAGGCCAACGGGCGGCACCGGGGCGAGATCGCCAAGCTGGTGGTGCACAGCGCCGCCCGGGGCCGGGGCCTCGGCCCCCGGCTGCTCGCCGCCGCCGAGGCCCACGCGGCGGCCACCGGGCTCACCCTGCTGGTGCTCGACACCGAGACCGGCAGCCCCGCCGAGCGGCTCTACCGCGCGGCGGGCTGGACCCCGGCCGGGACCATCCCGGACTTCGCGGCCGACCCCGGCGGCACCCTGCGCCCCACGACGCTGTACTACAAGCGCCTCTGACGGCATACGAAAGGGCCCCGGACGCTTCCGCGTCCGGGGCCCTTCCCTTGTACGTCGTCCTTACGGCAGCTGTGCCGCCTGCCGCGCCTCCCGGCTCTCGCGCCGGTTGTCGCGGAAGGTGTTCACTCGCCGGGCCGTCGCGAAGAGGGGGATCACGGCGCCCAGCACCACCTGGAGTGCGCAGCCGGTCTGGAGCAGGAACGCTCCGCCCGGTGCGTCGAACGCCCACGCCGCGAGCATCGCCATGGCGCCGACGATCCAGCTGAGCATCGCCACCGCGAGGATGCCCCGCGGCTTCGGGTACTCGACCCGGCTCACCATCAGCCAGGCGACCCCGATGATCGCGAGCAGCGTCGGGATGAACGGCAGCTCAAGGAGGATGATCGACACGACGGTCAGCGCGCCGAAGGGGCTCGGCATGCCCTGGAACATGCCGTCCTTCATCGTCACGCAGGAGAACCGCGCGAGTCTCAGCACCACCGCGAGCAGCACCACGATCGCGGCAAGGGCCGAGACCTTCTGCTGCGCGTCGTCCGCGACCATCCCGTACACGAGCACGAAGTAGGCCGGGGCGAGACCGAAGCTGATCAGGTCCGACAGGTTGTCGAGCTCGGCACCCATCGGCGAGCTGCGCAGCTTGCGGGCCACGATGCCGTCGAAGAGGTCGAAGATCGCCGCGGCCAGCATCAGGATCACGGCGGTGGCGGCGCTGTTGCGCGCCATGCCGGTCTCGCTGCTGCCGGTGAGGTGCGGGATCAGGATGCCGGTGGTGGTGAAGTACACCGCCATGAAGCCGCACGTGGCGTTACCGAGCGTGAGGGCGTCCGCTATGGACAGCCTCAGCGACAGCGGCATCTCCTCGGCGTCGTCGGCGGCCTCCTGGTCGCCGTCGGCGACCCAGTCGGCCGCCCGTGTGTCGGGATCAATCACGGTCAATGCGAGTCACCCCCGCGGTCGTGGTCTGTCCGACCTCGACGGCGACCTCGACACCTTCCGGAAGGTAGATGTCGACGCGCGACCCGAAGCGGATGAGACCGATCCGGTCACCCTGCTCGACCTTCGTCCCCTGGGGGATGTACGGCACGATGCGCCGGGCGACGGCGCCGGCGATCTGGATCATCTCGATGTCGCCGAGCTCGGTGTCGAAGTGCCAGACAACGCGCTCGTTGTTCTCGCTCTCCTTGTTGAACGCGGGGACGAAACCGCCGGGGACGTGCTCCACCGACGTCACGGTGCCGGCCAGCGGCGCACGGTTGACGTGCACGTTCAGCGGGCTCATGAAGATGGCGACGCGGGTGCGTCCGTCCTTCCACGGCATGATGCTCTGCACCACGCCGTCGGCGGGCGAGATGACCCGGCCCTGAGCGATCTCGCGCTCGGGGTCGCGGAAGAACCACAGCATGCCGGCCGCGAGAGCGGTGGTCGGCACGGCGATGGCCGCGGCGCGCCTCGACTTACGGGAGCGCGCGAGGCTGAGCGCCGCGGTGGCGACGGTCGGCAGAAGCCACGGCGATGCTCCACGTGCGATGCGGGCGCCCTTGAGGCTGTCGCGATGTGCAGAGGTTCGACTGTCGGGCATGGATGACCTTCGTAGCGGATGATGCCGCGCTGGCAACAGGGGGACGGCGGCTTTCCGGCGATGCTATCGGTTGCGGGGCGCAACTGGGCAAGCCAGGAACCGAGTCGACGGCCGGAAGGCGAACACGGGGTGTGATCTTCTTCGCGGCCGAACCGACTCAAAAGCGACAATCAGCCCTGGAATCGGTATTCCTCCAGGAGGCGGCGGCCAATGATCATTTTCTGGATCTCGGCGGTACCTTCACCGATGAGCAGCATCGGGGCCTCACGGTAGAGGCGCTCGATCTCGTACTCCTTCGAGAACCCGTAGCCACCGTGAATGCGGAACGCGTCCTCGACGACCTCCTTGCAGTATTCGGAGGCGAGGTACTTCGCCATCCCCGCTTCGAGGTCGTTTCGTTCCCCGGAGTCCTTTTTGCGTGCTGCGTTCACCATCATCGCATGAGCGGCCTCGACCTTGGTAGCCATCTCGGCCAGCTTGAACTGAATCGCCTGGTGCTGGGCGATCGGCTTTCCGAAAGTATGACGCTGCTGGGCATACTGGACGCCGAGTTCGAAAGCACGCTGCGCGACGCCGCAACCACGGGCCGCCACGTTCACGCGGCCGACCTCCACGCCGTCCATCATTTGGTAAAACCCTCGTCCGGTCTCGCCGCCGAGGACCCGATTGGCCGGAATGCGCAGTCCGTCCATGATGAGTTCGGTCGTGTCGACGCCCTTGTAACCCATCTTCTCGATCTTGCCGGGAATGGTGAGTCCGGGACGGACCTCTCCGAATCCGGGCTCCTTCTCGACGAGGAAGGTCGTCATCGACTTGTGGGGGGCGGTCCCCTCCGGGTGTCCTTCGTCACTTCGGACGAGAACGGCGACCAGCGTTGACGTGCCGCCGTTCGTCAGCCACATCTTCTGACCGTTCAGGACGTACTCGTCGCCGTCCTTCACCGCCTTGGACGTGATCGCCGACACGTCCGAGCCGAGGCCCGGCTCCGACATCGAGAACGCGCCGCGCGTCTCGCCGGCCGCCATCCGCGGAAGGAAGTACTCCTTCTGCTCCTGCGTGCCGTGCTGCTTCAGCATGTACGCCACGATGAAGTGCGTGTTGATGATGCCGGAGACCGACATCCAGCCGCGCGCGATCTCCTCCACGCACAGCGCGTAGGTGAGCAGCGACTCACCCAGGCCCCCGTACTCCTCGGGGATCATCAGACCGAAGACACCGAGCTCCTTGAGCCCGTCGACGATCTGCTGGGGGTACTCGTCACGGTGCTCCAGCTCCGTGGCGACCGGGATGATCTCCTTGTCGACGAAGTCGCGGACGGTGGCGAGGATCTCCTGCTGGACGTCGGTCAGACCGTGGGTCTGGGCGAGTCGCGCCATGACTACTTCCCCTGTTCCTTCAGCTGGGGGCGGCCGGGCTGCTCGCCGCCGCGCGCTTCGATGTACTCGGCGGTCGGGACCATCACCTTGCGGCGGAAGACGCACACCAGGGTGCCGTCCTGCTTGTAGCCCTTGGTCTCGACGTGGACGATGCCGCGGTCGCTCTTCGACCTCGACGGCGTCTTGTCCAGGACGGTCGTCTCGCCGTAGATCGTGTCGCCGTGGAAGGTCGGCGCGACATGGCGCAGCGACTCGATCTCCAGGTTGGCGATGGCCTTGCCCGAGACGTCCGGGACGGACATGCCGAGCAGCAGCGAGTAGACGTAGTTGCCGACGACGACGTTCCGCTTGAAGTCCGTCGTGTTCTCCGCGAAATTCGCGTCCATGTGCAGCGGATGGTGGTTCATCGTCAACAGGCAGAAGAGATGGTCGTCGTACTCGGTGACCGTCTTCCCGGGCCAGTGCTTGTAGACGGCACCGATCTCGAACTCTTCGTAGGTGCGGCCGAACTGCATGGGACTCAGGCCTCCGGGATCTCGAACGTGGTGGTGCGCTCCATACCGGCGGCGCGGCCCTTGCCGGAGATGACCAGGGCCATCTTGCGGGAGGCCTCGTCGATCATCTCGTCGCCGAGCATGGCCGAGCCCTTCTTGCCGCCGGCCTCGGAGGTGTAGTAGTCGTACGCGTCGAGGATCAGCTCGGCGTGGTCGAAGTCCTCCTGCGCGGGCGAGAAGATCTCGTTCGCCGCGGCCACCTGGTCCGGGTGCAGCACCCACTTGCCGTCGAAGCCGAGGGCGGCGGCGCGCTGCGCGACCGCGCGGTAGCCCTCCTGGTTGCGGATCTGGAGGTAGGGGCCGTCGATCGCCTGGAGGTTGTTGGCGCGGGCGGCCATCAGGATGCTCATCAGGATGTGGTGGTAGGCGTCCGCCGGGTAGCCGGGCGGCTGCTCGCCGACGACCAGCGACTTCATGTTGATGGAGGCCATGAAGTCGGCCGGGCCGAAGATGATGGTCTCCACGCGCTGCGAGGCCTGGGCGATGGCGTTGACGTTGTTCAGGCCCTGCGCGTTCTCGATCTGCGCCTCGATGCCGATCTTGCCGACCTCGAAGCCCATGGTCTTCTCGATCTGGGTGAGCAGCAGGTCGAGCGCGACGATCTGCTCGGCGCTCTGCACCTTCGGCAGCATGATGCAGTCGAGGTTCTGGCCGGCGCCCTCGACGACCGTGACGACGTCGCGGTACGTCCAGTGGGTCGTCCAGTCGTTGACGCGCACCACGCGGGTCTTGCCGGTCCAGTCGCCCTCGTTGAGGAACTTCACGATGGTGTGCCGGGCGTCCGGCTTGGCCAGCGGGGCGCAGGCGTCCTCCAGGTCCAGGAAGACCTGGTCGGCGGCGAGACCCTGGGCCTTCTCCAGGAACCGGGGGTTGGAGCCGGGGACCGCCAGGCAGGAGCGGCGGGGGCGCAGCCGGTTCACGGGGGAGACGGGGCTGGTCATGCGGGGACCTCCGTGCTTTCGAGGGGGTTGAGCTGGTTGGCTTTGCGGATCTCGTCGACGATACGGCCGATGATCCCCGTGATGCCGAAGTCCTTCGGGGTGAAGACGGCGGCCACGCCCGCCGCCCTGAGCTCCTCGGCGTCGGCGTTCGGGATGATCCCGCCGACGACCACCGGGATGTCGGCCGCGCCGGCCAGCCGCAGGCGGTCCAGCACGTCCGGCACGAGCTGGGCGTGCGAGCCGGAGAGGATCGACAGGCCGACGGCGTGCACGTCCTCCTCCAGGGCCGCGTCCACGATCTGCTCCGGGGTGAGCCGGATGCCCTGGTAGACCACCTCGAACCCGGCGTCGCGGGCCCGCACGGCGATCTGCTCGGCGCCGTTGGAGTGCCCGTCCAGGCCCGGCTTGCCGACCAGGAAGCGCAGCTTGCCGACGCCCATGTCCTGGGCCGTGCGGTCCACCTTGCGGCGCACCTCGGCCATCGGGGAGCCCGGCTCGGCCGGCACGGCCACCGGGGCCGAGGAGACACCGGTCGGGGCGCGGAACTCGCCGAACACCTCGCGCAGCGCCCCGGACCACTCGCCGGTGGTGACACCGGCCCTGGCGCACTCCAGGGTGGCCTCCATCAGGTTCCCGGTGCCCTTCGCGGCCTCCTTGAGCTGGTCCAGGGCCTGCTGGGTGGTGGGGAAGACGAAGGGGTCGCCGTTGCCCTGCCGGTCCGTGGACTCCTGGCGCTCGGCGCGCCAGCGGCCGACGGCGGAGACCACCCGGGCCTCGACGGCCGGGTCGACGGTCTGGATCGCGGTGTCCAGGTCGGCGGTGAGCGGGTTGGGCTCGGTCGTCTCGAAGATGTTGACGCCGATGATCTTGTCGTCGCCCGACTCGATACGGGCCCGCCGCTCGGCGTGCGAGGAGACCAGCTGTGCCTTGAGGTAGCCGGACTCGACGGCGGCCATGGCGCCGCCCATCTCCTGGATCCGCTCGATCTCGGCCAGGCACTCGGCGACCAGGGTCTCCACCTTGGCCTCGATGACGTGCGAGCCGGCGAAGATGTCCTCGTACTCCAGCAGATCGGACTCGTGGGCGAGGACCTGCTGGATGCGCAGCGACCACTGCTGGTCCCAGGGGCGCGGCAGGCCGAGCGCCTCGTTCCAGGCGGGCAGCTGCACGGCACGGGCGCGGGCGTCCTTGGAGAGGGTGACGGCCAGCATCTCCAGGACGATCCGCTGGACGTTGTTCTCCGGCTGCGCCTCGGTCAGGCCCAGCGAGTTGACCTGCACGCCGTAGCGGAAGCGTCGCTGCTTGGCGTCCTCGATGCCGTACCGCTCACGGGTGATGGTGTCCCAGATGCGCCCGAAGGCCCGCATCTTGCACATCTCCTCGATGAACCGGACCCCGGCGTTGACGAAGAAGGAGATCCGGGCGACGACCTCGCCGAACCGCTCCTCGGGCACCTGGCCCGAGTCGCGGACGGCGTCGAGGACGGCGATGGCCGTGGACATCGCGTACGCGATCTCCTGGACCGGGGTGGCTCCCGCCTCCTGCAGGTGGTAGCTGCAGATGTTGATCGGGTTCCACTTCGGGATGTGGTTCACCGTGTAGGCGATCATGTCCGTGGTGAGACGGAGCGAGGGCCCGGGCGGGAAGACGTGCGTCCCGCGCGACAGGTACTCCTTCACGATGTCGTTCTGGGTGGTGCCCTGGAGCGTGGCGATGTCCGCGCCCTGCTCCTCCGCCACCACCTGGTAGAGCGCCAGCAGCCACATCGCGGTGGCGTTGATGGTCATCGAGGTGTTCATCTGCTCCAGGGGGATGTCCTGGAACAGCCGCCGCATGTCACCGAGGTGCGAGACGGGCACCCCGACCCGGCCGACCTCGCCGCGGGCGAGGACGTGGTCCGGGTCGTAGCCGGTCTGTGTGGGCAGGTCGAACGCGACCGAGAGGCCGGTCTGGCCCTTGGCGAGGTTCCGCCGGTAGAGCTCGTTCGACGCCTCGGCGGTCGAGTGGCCGGCGTAGGTCCGCATGAGCCACGGCCGGTCCTTCTGACGCTCTGTCATCTGTGGTCCCGGGGTCAGATGTTACGGAAGCGGTTGATGGCGTCGATGTGCTTGGCGCGCATCTCCGGGTCGCGGACGCCGAGGCCCTCCTCCGGGGCGAGGGCGAGGACGCCGACCTTGCCCTGGTGCAGGTTGCGGTGGACGTCGTACGCGGCCTGGCCGGTGTCCGCGAGGGAGTAGACCTTGGAGAGGGTGGGGTGGATCTTGCCCTTGGCGATCAGGCGGTTGGCCTCCCACGCCTCGCGGTAGTTGGCGAAGTGCGAGCCGATGATCCGCTTCAGCGACATCCACAGGTAGCGGTTGTCGTACTGGTGCATGTAGCCCGAGGTGGAGGCGCAGGTGGTGATGGTGCCGCCCTTGCGGGTGACGTACACGGAGGCGCCGAAGGTCTCGCGGCCCGGGTGCTCGAAGACGATGTCGATGTCCTCGCCGCCGGTCAGCTCACGGATCTTCGAGCCGAAGCGCTTCCACTCGCGCGGGTCCTGGGTGTTCTCGTCCTTCCAGAACCTGTACCCCTCGGCGTTGCGGTCGATGACCGCGTCCGCGCCCATGGAGCGGCAGATGTCGGCCTTCTCCGGGGAGGAGACGACACAGATCGGGTTGGCGCCGCCGGCCAGCGCGAACTGCGTGGCGTACGAGCCGAGTCCGCCGCTCGCGCCCCAGATGAGGACGTTGTCGCCCTGCTTCATGCCGGCGCCGTTGCGGGAGACCAGCTGGCGGTACGCGGTGGAGTTGACCAGACCGGGGGAGGCGGCCTCCTCCCAGCTGAGGTGGTCCGGCTTCGGCATCAGCTGGTTGGACTTGACCAGGGCGATCTCGGCGAGGCCGCCGAAGTTGGTCTCGAAGCCCCAGATGCGCTGCTCGGGGTCGAGCATCGTGTCGTTGTGGCCGTCCGAGGACTCCAGCTCGACGCTCAGGCAGTGCGCGACGACCTCGTCGCCGGGCTTCCAGGAGTTGACGCCCGGGCCGGTGCGCAGGACGACGCCCGCGAGGTCGGAGCCGATGACGTGGTACGGCAGGTCGTGGCGCTTGGTGAGCTCCGACAGGCGCCCGTAGCGCTCCAGGAAGCCGAAGGTCGAGACGGGCTCGAAGATCGAGGTCCAGACCGAGTTGTAGTTGACCGAGCTCGCCATGACGGCGACCAGGGCCTCGCCCGGGCCCAGCTCGGGCAGGGCCACGTCGTCCAGGTGGAGCGACGTGCGCGGGTCCTTGTCGCGGCTCTCCAGCCCGGCGAACATCTCCGCCTCGTCCTTGTGGACGGTGATGGCGCGGTACGACTCGGGGAGCTTGATGTGGGCGAAGTCGGCCGACGTGGAGTCGGGCGACTGGATCGCGTCCAGGATGTCCTTCACGGGTGCCTCCGGCGGTGCGGCGTCTGAGGGGGACGCGCTGAGGGGTACGTCGGGGTGTGGTGCTGTGGAGGTGTGCCGTCGGTTCGGCCGGGTGGTGCGGTGGCGGCGCCGGGTGCGGCGCGAGGGGTGCCTGTGACGCAGGCGTCCGGGCGCGCCAGCGGGATCGCTTGCGGGGACAGCCGGCGCGCGAGGAGTTCCTCGTCGTGCCGGCCGCCCGGACAACATCAACGTATGGCACGCCGTGTCACGTGACAAGGCACTGCGTGCCAACAATTTCTCTCAGATGCGATCGGGTGCCCGCAGATGAGCGATGATCGATCGAAATACCGGCTGAGCTGCGCAAACGCGACATGGGCCGCCCCCGGAAAACCGGGAACGGCCCATGCCTGAGTGTGGTGGGGAGGTGGGTCAGCCCTTCTTGAGGGCCTTCTGGATGGTCCGCATGACCTCGTCGAGAGGTGCGTCCGTCCGGGCGACGGCGATGACCACGTCACCCGCCGCCGAGGCGGTCGCGGCCGGCACCGGCTCGGCCGTGGGAGCGGCCCCCGCGGAGCCCGCGGGACGGCCGGCGCCTATGCCCGTGCCGAAGGTCTCCCGCACGATCGCGAAGGCGTGGTCGAGCTGCGTCTCCACGTCGCCCTGGCCGCCCGCCCGCAGCCAGCGCCGCAGCACATGGTTGTGCGCGGTGACCACCGCGGAGGCGGCCACCTCGGCGAGCAGCGGGTCGTCGTTGCCGTCGTGGTGGTCGCGCTCGTCGAAGTGCCCGAGCAGATAGCGCGTGAACAGACGCTCGTAACGGGCCACCGAGGCGATCTCGCGCTCCCGCAGGGTCGGCACCTCGCGGGTGAGCCGGTAGCGCTCCACGGAGACCGCGGGCGAGCCCGCGTACATCTTCATGACTTCCTTGATGCCCCGGCACACCGTGTCGAGCGGGTGCTCGTGCGGCGGGGCGGCGTTCAGGACCGCCTCGGCGCGCACCAGGGTGTCGTCGTGGTCCGGGAAGATCGCCTCTTCCTTGGAGCGGAAGTGGCGGAAGAAGGTCCGCCGGGCCACTCCGGCCCGCGCGGCGATCTCGTCGACCGTGGTGGCCTCGTACCCCTTGGTCGCGAAGAGCTCCATGGCCGCGGTCGCGAGCTCCCGGCGCATCTTGAGCCGCTGCGCGGCGGCTCGGGTCCCCGCCGCGCTCTCCTGAGCGTCGGGCGTGGACGTGGCACGGGGTGTCTTCGCGGCCTTGGACATGTCCCGAACGTACTGCATCGGAGCGGGAGTGTGCCCAGGTGGGGGAGGGGAGCCGGGCCCGGCACCCGGGGTGCCCGAGGGGCTCAGCAGCCCTCCCCACTGCCCGTACGGCTCGGTGTGGGCCTCAGCGGCGGGCATATTCGCGGAAGCCGCGCCCGGTCTTGCGGCCCAGGCAGCCCGCGGCCACCAGGTGCTCCAGGAGGGGCGCGGGGGCGAGACCCGGGTCGCGGAACTCGCGGTGCAGCACCCGCTCGATGGCGAGCGAGACGTCGAGCCCGACCACGTCGAGGAGCTCGAAGGGGCCCATCGGGTAGCCGCCGCCCAGCTTCATCGCGGCGTCGATGTCGTCCAGGGTCGCGTAGTGCTCCTGGACCATCTTGATCGCGTTGTTCAGGTACGGGAAGAGCAGCGCGTTCACGATGAAGCCGGCCCGGTCGCCGCAGTCCACCGGGTGCTTGCGGATCTTCGCGGTGACCTCGCGGACGGTGGCGTGCACGTCGTCGGCGGTCAGGACCGTACGGACGATCTCGACCAGCTTCATGGCGGGCGCCGGGTTGAAGAAGTGCATCCCGATGACGTCCTGCGGGCGGCTCGTCGCCTTCGCGCAGGCGACGACCGGCAGCGAGGAGGTCGTGGTGGCGAGCACCGCGCCCGGCTTGCAGATCTTGTCCAGGTGGGCGAAGAGCTCCTGCTTGACCTCCAGGTCCTCGGCGACCGCCTCGACCGCCAGGTCGACCTCGGCGAAGGCGTCCAGCGCGCCGGCCGGGACGATCCGGGCCAGCGTCTCGTCCCGCGCCTCGCCCGTCATCCGGCCCTTGTCGACGGAGCGGGCCAGGGACTTCGCGATCCGGGCCTTGGCGGTGTCGGCCTTCTCCTGCGAGCGGGCCGCGAGGACGACGTCGTAACCGGCCTTGGCGAAGACCTCGGCGATGCCGGAGGCCATGGTGCCGGAACCGGCGACGCCCACCGAGCGGACCTCGCGGCCCCCGCCCGTGGCGGCGGCGTCCGCCGGGGTCAGCGCGTCGCGGACCACCTCGGCGGAGCCGGGGGCCGCGTACGTGTAGAAGCCGCGGCCCGACTTGCGGCCGGTCAGGCCCGCCTCGCTGAGCTGCTTGAGGATCGGGGCGGGGGCGTGCAGCCGGTCCTGCGAGGAGGCGTACATCGCGTCCAGGACGGTACGGGCGGTGTCGACGCCGATCAGGTCGAGCAGCGCCAGCGGGCCCATCGGCAGACCGCAGCCGAGCCGCATGGCCGCGTCGATGTCCTCGCGGGAGGCGTACCGGGCCTCGTACATCGCGGCGGCCTGGTTGAGGTAGCCGAAGAGCAGCCCGTCGGCGACGAAGCCGGGCCGGTCGCCGACCGCGACGGGCTCCTTGCCGAGCTCCTGCGCGAGGACGGTCACGGCGTCGACGGCCTGCGGGGCGGTCAGCACCGAGGAGACCACCTCGACCAGCTTCATCGCCTGGACCGGGGTGAAGAAGTGCAGCCCGAGGACCCGCTCGGGGTGGGCGGAGTCGGCGGCGAGCCGGGTCACGGAGAGCGCGTTGGTGCCGGTGGCGAGGATCGTGTCGGGCCGGACGATGCCGTCCAGGGCCCGGAAGACCTCCTGCTTCGTCTCGTACGACTCGGGGACGACCTCGATGACGAGGTCGGCGTCGGCCGCCGCGTGCAGGTCGGAGAAGGTACGGAAGCGGGCCAGGACGTCCCGCCGCTCCTCCTCGGTGATCCGGCCGCGGTCCACGGCGCGGGCGGTGGAGGCCTCCAGGGCGGCGACGGCCTTGGCGGCGGCGTTCTCGCTGATGTCGATGCCGACGACCTCGCGGCCGGCCCGGGTGAGGACGTCGGCGATGCCGGTGCCCATGGTGCCGAGACCGACGACGGCGATGGTGGAGAGAGGGGTGTCCATCAGGGGACTCCTGGGAGGAAGAGTGACGACTGAAGGCAGTGCGCGAAGAGGGGAGCGCGAGGCGCGGGAAAGCGCGCGAGAAAAGGGGCGACGAACTCTGTCCCGGAGTCACGTCGAAACTGCCGAACCGAAAGACCACGCACAACGGCTGCGTCACCAGGCCGTTGTGAAAGTGCGGGGGGTGACCCGCTCACCTGAGATTAACCGTCGGGTAACGAGCGCGCCAGCCCTCGGAAGTTGAGGAAAGTGTGATCTGGGTCGCGGATAGGCTGCGGCATATGAATGCCGCCGCGGACCCCGAATTCCGCTCGATGATCGATCGTTTGCGTGAGGAGATCGAGAATGCGGAAGGCGCCGTCCCCGCCGCGTTCGAGGAACTCGCCGGGCCGCTCGGGACGGAGGAACTGCACGAGGCCCTCACCGCCTCCGGACAGCCGCTGTGGGCCCGCGAGATCGCCGCCTTCCGGCTCGGTCTCGCCGGCGATCCGCGCGCCTTCGAGGCGCTGGTCCTCCTCCTCAACCACCGCGACCCCGAGCGCTGTGTCTCCGCCGCCCACGCCCTGACCCGGCTCGGCGACCCGCGCACCGCCCGGGCCGCCGCCGCGCTCGCCACCAACGAACTGCGCGTCGCCTACGCCCTGTCGCCGGTCCGGCTGCTGGCCGCGCTGCGCGCCCCGGAGAGCGTGCCCGCCCTCGTCGCGGTCCTGGAGCGGCGGCTGGCGTCCGGCGACCCGCACTGGCGGGTCGGCCTCGCGTGCGTGGAGGGGCTCGGCTCGCTCGGCGACGCCCGCGCGCGCGGCGTCCTGGAGGCGGCGCTGCCGCACCCGCGCCTCGGGGGAGCGGCCCGGCAGGCGCTGGGGCGGCTCGACGGATAGCGGGCTTTGAGGGGGCGCGGCGGGACCGCGCCCGGCGCCGTCAGGCCTTGTCCTCCGGCTCCGGTATCAGCGCGAACGCCTCGATCTCGATGAGCAGTTCGGGCCGCACCAGGGCGCTCACCTGCACCGCCGAGCTCGCCGGCAGCGGGGCCGCGCCGAAGGCGGCGTCTCGGGCGGACCGGACCGCGGGGAGGTGCGCCACGTCCGTCACGAAGTACGTCAGCTTCACGACGTCCTCGAAACCCGCGCCCGCCGAGGCCAGGCAGCGGCGCAGGTTGTCGAAGACCTGATGGGCCTGCGCCGCCGGGTCGCCGACGCCGACGACCGCGCCCGAGGCGTCGAGGGCGCACTGACCGGACACGGCCACGAACCGGCCGGTGCCCCAGACGACATGGCTGTACTGCGGGCTCGGGGCGAGGCCCTCGGGCGCGGACACATGGGTCAGATGCGTAGTCATGCGTCACATCGTGACGCACCCCACTGACAATGCCGGCAGTGCCCGCCCCCAGTGCCCGCTCAGTGCTCGCGGGCCAGCAGACCGTGCAGCGTGGTGCCCGCCGACGGGGCGCCCTCGCGGATCGCGCCGGCCTTCGCGGGCACGGGCTCCGGCAGCTTCTCGCAGACCGCGTCCGCCTCCGCGCCGTCCGTGCCGCGCGGCACCGTCCCGGTGGCGAGGTACGTGTCCAGGTGGGCGTCCAGGCAGTCGTTGCCGGCCAGGGTCACCCCGTGGTTTCCGCCGCCCTGCTCCACGACGAGGCTGGAGCCGCTCACCATCCGGTGCAGGGCGACCCCGCCCTCGTAGGGGGTGGCCGCGTCCTCGGTCGCCTGGAGGATCAGCACCGGGGGCAGCTTGTCGTTGGTGACGTCCGGCGGGGTGAGCGAGGCGACCGGCCAGAACGCGCAGGGCGCGTTGTACCAGGCGTTGTTCCAGGTCGAGAACGGCGCCTTGGTGTGCGCCTCCCAGTTGTCCTTGCGCCAGACGTTCCAGTCGCGCGGCCAGGAGGCGTCGCGGCACTGGACGCTCGTGTAGACCGAGTAGCCGTTGTCCGCCGCCGCGTCGGCGGCGCCCAGGGTCTCGTACGCCTTCACCAGGGGCGCGGGGTCGGCGTCGTTGACGTAGGCGGCGAACGCGGCCGCGAGCCGCGGCCAGTAGCCGTCGTAGTAGCCGCCCGGCAGGAAGGTGTCCTCCAGCTCGCCCGGGCCGACCTTGCCGCCGGCCGGCGCGGTGCGCAGCGCCTCGCGCATCCGGTACCAGGCCGCGTCGACCTCCGCCGGGTCGGTGCCGAGCCGGTAGGCCGCGTCGTTGCGGGCCACCCAGGCGGTGAAGTCCTTGTACCGGGCGTCGAAGGCGTAGTCCTGCGCCAGGTTGTCCTCGTACCAGACGCCGTGCGGGTTGACCACGGAGTCCAGCGCCATCCGCCGCACCCGCTCGGGGAACAGCCGGGCGTACACGGCGCCCAGATAGGTGCCGTAGGAGTAGCCGAGGTAGTTGACCTTGGGCGCGCCGAGCGCCGCGCGGATCGCGTCGAGGTCCCGGGCGGTGGAGACGGTGTCGATGTACGGCAGGACGTCGGCGTACCTGTCGCCGCAGGCCTTGGCGAAGGCCTGGGCCCGCTCGACGCCCGCCCGCTCCTCCTCGGCGCCGCGCGGGACGGAGTCCGGGCGGACGGGGGCGAAGTGGCCGGGCTCGCAGTCCAGGGCGGGCTCGCTCTTGCCCACCCCGCGCGGGTCGAAGCCGATGACGTCGTACTGCGCCGCCACCTCGGGCTTGAGCGAGGCGGCCACGTAGCCGGCCATCCCGCGCCCGCTGCCGCCCGGGCCGCCGGGGTTGACGAGCAGCGGCCCCTGGTAGCTCTTCGCGGTGTGCGCGACCCGGGTGAGGGCCAGTGTGATGGTCCGCCCGGTGGGGCGGTCGTGGTTCAGCGGCACCTTCAGGGTGGCGCACTGGAGCCTCGGGTACGCCTTGGTGGCGCAGCCGGTCCAGCGGAGCGGCGCGGTGGGGCGGGCGGCCGGTCCGGACCCGTCGGGTGTGGTGCCGGCGGAGGCGGACGCGGGCAGGACGGTGACCGTCCCGGCGACCAGCGCCCCAGCGGCGATCAGCGTTCCTGCGCGTGGTTTCATACGGCGTCCGTGCCCCGAACACGGTCCGGAAGGACCGCTTCCGGCCAGAGTTGACCCGATCAGAGGACGTTCCGGGGTTTCGGGTACGGCGATTCAGAGCAGGGTGAGCTGTTCGGCCGCCGCCGGGGGAGCGTGGTGGTCGGGCACCGGTATACGGCGCGGCGCGCCCCGGTGCGCGGGCCCGATGCCGAACTCCGCTGCCAGCTCGTGCACCTGACGGGTGATCCGGCGCTGGTACCAGGTCGGCGCGTAGGCCCCGGTCCCGTACAGCCGCTCGTAACGCCCCACCAGTTCCGGGTGGTGGTGGCGCAGCCAGCCGAAGAACCACTCGCGGGCGCCGGGCCGCAGGTGCAGCACGAGCGGGGTGACGGAGGCGGCGCCGGCCTCGGCGATGGCGCGGACCGTGGCGCGCAGCTGCTCGGGCCGGTCGCCCAGGAAGGGCACGACCGGGGCCATCAGGACCCCGCAGTCGACGCCGTGCCCGGCGAAGGCGCGGACGACGTCGAGGCGCCGCTCGGGGGAGGGGGTGCCGGGCTCGATGGTGCGCCACAGCTCACGGTCGGTGAAGCCGACGGAGACGGACACGCCGACCTCCGTCACCTCGGCGGCCTGCCGGATGAGCGCCTGGTCGCGCAGGATCAGCGTCCCCTTGGTGAGGATCGAGAACGGGTTGGCCCGGTCCCGCAGCGCCTCGATGATGGCGGGCATCAAGCGGTACCGGCCTTCCGCGCGCTGGTAGCAGTCCACGTTGGTGCCCATCGCGATGTGCGCCCCCTGCCAGCTCCGGGAGGAGAGCCGGGCGCGCAGCAGCTCCGGGGCGTTGACCTTCACCACGATCTGGGAGTCGAAGTCGATCCCGGTGTCGAGGTCCAGATAGGCGTGCGTCCTGCGGGCGAAGCAGTACACACAGGCGTGCGTACAGCCCCGGTACGGGTTGACCGTCCATTCGAACGGCATCCGGGAGGCGCCGGGCACGCGGTTGACGATCGACCGGGCCCTCACCTCGTGGAAGGTGATGTCGCGGAACTCGGGAGTGTCGAACGTGCGGGTGGTGACCGCGGCCGTGCCGAACAGGGCGATGTCGGCGGGTGCGGCGGGCGTGGCGGCGGTGGCAGGGGTGTCGGCCAGACGGTCCCATCGCATGGCGCCTCCTCGGGGGCGGGGGTGGAACCAGAATAGAACACATGTTCCCTTGATCGTCGCAACCCCGATTTCGCGCCCCGGCGCACAGATGGTTGGCTTGGGCTGCATTTTCGAGAACCACCGAGAGAACCAAGCTGGAGGACTCCCATGGCGCAGGTCGAGGCCACGACGGAGCGGATCATCGCCGCCGGCCCGGAGGACGTGTTCGACGCCCTGGCCGACTACAGCGGCACCCGCGCGAAGCTGCTCCCCGAGCACTTCAGCGAGTACGAGGTGCGCGAGGGCGGCGACGGCCAGGGCACCCTCGTCCACTGGAAGCTCCAGGCCACCAGCAAGCGGGTCCGCGACTGCCTCCTGGAGGTCGCCGAGCCCACCGAAGGGCAGCTCGTCGAGAAGGACCGCAACTCCTCCATGGTCACCACCTGGACCGTCACCCCGGCCGGCGAGGGCAGCGCGAAGGTCGTCGTCAGCACCGTGTGGAACGGCGCCGGCGGCATCGGCGGCTTCTTCGAGCGGACCTTCGCCCCCAAGGGCCTCGGCCGCATCTACGACGCCGTGCTCGCCAAGCTGGCCGCCGAGGTCGAGAAGTAGTCCACGGAAGTAGCCTCGGGAAACGGTCGGAGAAGTAACGCCCCGGTCCGTCACCGATTCGAGTGGTTTCCCCGCGACCCCCACAAGAGCGCCCGGCGCGCCCAGGGGTCGCGGGGAGCTCCGTAAACGCCCTGATGAGCGCCCCAAGTGCGCCGCCTCCGAGGGGTGTTCGGGACCCGGTGTCCCACCCTCCTCCCGTACCGCCCGACTTGCTCCCGCTTCGCGCCCAATGCGAAGAATGGCGCGCGCAGACGCCGTGACGAGGGGAGCAGCACGTGGGTGCGATCACGCTGGCGAAGCACGCCCGAAGGACCGAAGCCGCCGGGGCCGCCCAGGAGCAGGAGGACGGTGAAACGGTCCCGCTCCTCGCGGACGGCCCGCCCACCGGCCAGACACCGCCGCAGGGACCCGGGTCCGGACCGGCGCCCGGACCGGCGCCGGACCTCGACCCGCGACGGATCCGGCTCGTCTTCTGCGGACTCATGCTCGCGCTGCTGCTCGCCGCGCTGGAGCAGATGATCGTCGCCACCGCCCTGCCGAAGATCGTCGGCGAGCTCCACGGCCTGGACCGGATGTCCTGGGCGATCACCGCCTACCTGCTCACCGCCACCATCGGACTGCCCGTCTACGGCAAGCTGGGCGATCTCCTCGGCCGCAAGGGCGTCTTCCTCTTCGCCATCGTCGTCTTCGTGATCGGCTCAGGACTGGCCGGGCTGTCGCGCAGCATGGACCAGCTCATCGCCTTCCGCGCCCTCCAGGGCGCCGGGGCGGGCGGGCTGATGATCGGCGTCCAGGCGATCATCGCCGACATCGTGCCCGCCCGGGAGCGCGGCCGCTACATGGGCCTCATCGGCGCCGCGTTCGGACTCGCCTCCGTCGCGGGACCCCTGCTCGGCGGCTTCTTCACCGACCATGTCTCCTGGCGCTGGTGCTTCTACTTCAACGTGCCCTTCGGGCTCGTCACCCTCGCGGTCGTCGCCGTCGTCCTCAAGCTGCCCAAGCCCGCCGCCCGCGCCCGCTTCGACGTCCTCGGCGCCCTGCTGCTCGCCGCCGCCTCCACCTGCCTGGTCCTGCTGACCAGCTGGGGCGGCACCCGCTACGCCTGGGACTCCCGGGCCGTCATCGGACTCGGCTGCGGCGCCGTCGCGGCCGCCGCCCTCTTCCTGGTCGTCGAACGCTTCGCCCCCGAACCGCTCATCCCCCTGCGCCTGTTCCGCGACTCCGTCTTCACCGTCACCAGCCTCGTCGGCATGGTCGTCGGCATCGCGCTCTTCGGCGCCGCCAGCTATCTGCCCACCTTCCTCCAGATGGTCGAGGGCGCCAGCGCCACCGAGTCCGGCCTGCTGATGCTCCCCCTGATGGGCGGCATCGTCGCCGCCTCCATCGTCTCCGGCCAGCTCATCAGCCGCACCGGCCGCTACAAGATCTACCCCGTGCTCGGCGTCGCCGTCGCCGCCGTCGGCATGTGGCTGCTGTCCCGCATGGACACCGACACCCCGCGCCTCCAGCACAGCCTCTGGCAGGCCGTCCTCGGCGTCGGCATCGGCCTGGTCATGCCGGTCCTCGTGCTCGCCGTGCAGAACTCCGTGCGCCCCGCCGACCTCGGCACCGCCACCAGCGCCCACACCTACTTCCGGCAGATCGGCGGCAGCGTCGGCGCCGCCGTCTTCGGCACCCTCTTCGCCTCGCGCCTCGACGACGCCCTCGCCGACCGGCTCCCCAAGGACGGCGCCGCCGCGCTGCCGCCCGCCGACTCGATCACCCCGCAGGTCGTCCACGCCCTGCCGCCCGCCCTGCGCGACGCCTTCGTCCAGGCGTACGCCGACGCGATGCCCCGGATCTTCCTCTACCTCGTGCCGGTCCTCGTGCTCGGCCTCGCCCTCGCCTTCTTCCTCAAGGAGAAACCGCTGGTGTCCCACCACACCCCCGCCACCGAGGCCCCCGCCCCCACCGCCGTCCCGCACGCCCGGCCCGGCGTCCCCACCGGCGCCCCCGCGCCGCTGCCCGCCGGCGTACCCGTCTGCGGCACGGTCCAGCACCACGACGGCAGCTGCGTGCCCCGCGCCGCCCTCACCCTCATCGACGTCCAGGGCCGCCAGATCGGCCGCGGCGCGAGCGGCGACGACGGACGGTACGCCCTGAGCGTGTCCGGCCCCGGCGCGTACGTCCTGATCGCGGCCGCCGGCGGGCACCAGCCGCAGGCCGTCTCCGTCACCGTCGGGGAGCGCCCGGTCGAGCTCGACGTCGTCCTCGGCGGCGCCGGGCGGCTCGCCGGCACCGTCGTGACCGCCGACGGCACCCCCGTACGGGACGCGGCCGTCACCCTCACCGACGTCCGCGGCGAGGTCGTCGCCTCCACCCGCAGCGGACGCGAGGGCGGTTACGTCATGGGGGAGCTGGTCGCCGGCGAGTACACCCTGGCCGCCAGCGCCCCCGCCTTCCGGCCCGCCGCCCTCCCGGTGAGCGTGCAGGCGTCCAGGGAGACCCGCCAGGACATCGAGCTCGCGGGCGGCGCCGTGCTGCGCGGCACGGTGCGAGCGGGCGGCGGGCGGCCCGTCGAGGACGCCCGGGTGACCCTGCTCGACGCCGCGGGCAACGTCGTCGACACCCTCACCACCGGGCCCGACGGGACCTTCCGCTTCGTCGACCTGTCCTCCGGCGAGTACACGGTCATCGCCGCCGGATACCCGCCGGTCGCCACCGTCCTCCAGGTCGCGGGCGGCGGGCGCACCGAGCGCGACCTCCAGCTCGGGCACGAGGACTGAGCGGACGGCCCCGTAAGGGTCCCGTACGGGTCAGGAGGCGGTGGTCGCCTTGCGGATCGCGCTGATGCAGGCGCCGATCGCCTCCTGGAGCGCCTCAAGGCGCTGGAGCATGTCCTCCTCGACGACGTCCTCCTCCAGGACCTCGTCCAGGGTGAGCTCCTCGAAGACCTTCGTCGCCTTCTGCAGGCTGTTGTAGAACTTCGTGCGGCGCTCCTGCACCCGCAGCGCCGGGTCCGCCTCCACGGCCTGGGCGACCAGCGACTTCACCGTGTCGTAGGCCTCGCCGGCCCACTCGCCGGCCTCCTCCGACTCGTCGAGCTCGTCGATGAGCGACAGATGCCGCTCGGCCTCCGCCCGCAGCTCCGCCGGGGCGTCCACGGTCTGCCCCGCGGGCGTCCTGATCTGCCCGCCCTCGGCGATCTGCCGGACGTAGTCGATCCGGTCGGCCGCCTTCGCCTCCTGCGCCACCGCCTTCTTCAGGTCGCCGGTGCGGGCGATGGCCCGGGCCATCTCGGTCTGGAGCGCCGGGTCCTCCTTCATCCGGTCGAGCAGCGCGCCACGCGCCGCCTCGGCCGTGCCCGGGTCGGCGAGGATGGCCGCACGCAGCGCGGTCGGGTTCTCCGCCACCTCCAGCGCCTTGGTCGGCTTGATGCCCTCGGCCTCGGCCGCCGCCGTGATCGCGTGGCCGCGCACCGAGGTCGCGCTGGAGCGGGAGGAGTAGTACGAGAGCCAGACGTCGGCCTCGGGCAGCTCGACGTCCTCGCCGGGGGTCAGGGCCTCGAACTGCGGCACCACGCCGTCGTCCGCGGCCATGTCCCAGGCCTTGTAGTACCGCATGACGCGCTCGGGGGAGCAGCCGGCGAGCTCGGCGAAGGCCTTCGCCGACACCTTCTCCGTACCCTCGGCGGACTGGCCGCCCGGCCGCACGCTCCGCGCCACCTTGAGCGCGAACGCCCAGCCGCCCGTCCTCGCGTACACGCCGAAGTCGCGGGCGTCCCGCACGACGGCCTCGGCGACGGCCTCAGCGGCGGGTTCGACCCACTCGCCGGTATCGAGGACGACGGGGGACACGGGGGTCTCGGACGGAGCGACAGAGGTGGTCACCGAGGGATCTCCTGGGGTCTTCGGGGCAAGAAAACTGCGCCAGTCAGCCTATACGTACGAGATGAAAGGATTCGCCCGAATCGCCGTCGCGATCAGGCCTGCGAAACCGCCACTGGTCCACGCCTCCGACACTTTTCCACAGGGGTGGTGGGGCCTGCGGGTCGGCGCGTACGGTGCCAGGCATGAAGATCCTGATCAGCGCCGACATGGAAGGCGCCACCGGTGTGACCTGGCCCGCCGACGTGCTGCCCGGCACCCCCCAGTGGGAGCGGTGCCGGTCCCTGTTCACCTCGGACGTGAACGCGGCGGTGCTCGGCTTCTTCGAGGGCGGCGCCGACGAGGTGCTGATCAACGAGGCGCACTGGACCATGCGCAATCTCCTCCTTGAGCGGCTCGACGAGCGGGCCGAGATGCTCACCGGGCGCCACAAGTCGCTCTCCATGATCGAGGGCGTCCAGCACGGGGACGTCGACGGCATCGCCTTCGTCGGCTATCACACGGGCGCGGGCGCCGAGGGCGTCCTCGCCCACACCTACCTGGCCAACTCGATCACCGGTGTCTGGCTCAACGGGGTGCGCGCCAGCGAGGGCCTGCTCAACGCGCATGTGGTCGCCGAGTACGGGGTCCCCGTCGTCCTCGTCACCGGCGACGACCTGACCTGCGAGGACGCCCTGGGCTACGCGCCGGAGGCGCACAAGGTCGCCGTCAAGGACTACGTCTCGCGGTACGCGGCGGTGTGCCGCACCCCCACCAGGACGGCCGCCGACATCCGCGCGGCGGCGAAGGCCGCGGCCTCGCTCGCCGTGCGGCACGAGCCGGTCGTCGGCGGGCCGTTCACGGTGGAGCTGGAGTTCGACGCGGAGCATCTGGCCGCCGCCGCGACGGTGGTCCCCGGCGCCGAGCGGAGTGGCGAACGCAAGGCGGCCTACACCAGCGAGACGATGTACGAGGCGATTCGCACGTTCAAGGCGGTCACGACCATCGTCTCCGCCGCGGTGGAGGAGCAGTATGGCTGAGGAGGTCCGGGGCCCGGACGCGACGGCACTCGACGAGGTGGTCACCTTCACCTCCGAGCTGATCAGGATCGACACCACCAACCGGGGCGGCGGCGACTGCCGCGAGCGGCCCGCCGCCGAGTACGTCGCGGAGCGGCTCGCCGACACCGGCCTCGACCCGGTCCTGCTTGAGCGGACCCCGGGCCGCACCAACGTCGTCGCGCGCATCCCCGGCACCGATCCGACCGCCGAGGCCCTCCTCGTCCACGGGCACCTGGACGTCGTCCCGGCCGAGGCCGCCGACTGGACCGTGCACCCCTTCTCCGGCGAGGTCCGCGACGGCGTCGTGTGGGGGCGCGGCGCCGTCGACATGAAGAACATGGACGCGATGGTGCTCGCCGTCGTCCGCTCCTGGGCCCGGGAGGGCTTCCGGCCGCGCCGGGACATCGTTCTCGCCTACACCGCCGACGAGGAGGCCAGCGCCGAGGACGGCTCCGGCTTCCTCGCCGACCGGCACCCCGGCCTCTTCGAGGGCTGCACGGAGGGCATCAGCGAGTCGGGCGCCTTCAGCTTCCACCCGGACCCCGGGACGACCCTCTACCCGATCGCCGCGGGCGAGCGCGGCACCGCATGGATCAAGCTCACCGCCCACGGCCGGGCCGGCCACGGATCCAAGGTCAACACGGCCAACGCGGTCACCCGCCTCGCCGAGGCCGTCGCCCGCGTCGGCGCCCACACCTGGCCCGTCCGGCTCACCCCGACCGTACGGGCCGCACTCACCGCGCTGGCCGCGCTGTACGGCATCGAGGTCGACGTCGACGCCCCCGACTTCGACACCGACCTGCTCCTGGAGAAGCTGGGCCCGGCCGCCGCCCTGGTCGCACCCACCGTCCGCAACAGCGCCAACCCCACGATGCTGGAAGCGGGCTACAAGGTGAACGTGATCCCGGGCCAGGCCGTGGCCTACGTCGACGGGCGGATGCTGCCGGGCGGCGAGGAGGAGTTCATCGCGACCATGGACCTGCTCACCGGCCCGGACGTCGCCTGGGAGTTCCACCACCGCGAGGTGCCGCTCCAGGCCCCGGTCGACTCGCCGACCTTCGCCAAGCTGCGCGCCGCCGTCGAGCACGTCGACCCGGCCGGACACGTCATCCCCTTCTCCATGTCGGGCGGCACCGACGCCAAGCAGTTCTCCCGCCTCGGCATCACCGGCTACGGCTTCTCGCCGCTGAAGCTGCCCCCGGAGCTCGACTACGGGGCGCTCTTCCACGGCGTCGACGAACGCGTCCCCGTCGACGCGCTCCACTTCGGCGTCCGCGTCCTGGACCGCTATCTGCGGTCCGCCTGACCACCCGCGGCAGCCGCCGCGACCCGACGAACCGACCGCTCACACGTTCCGCTCAGGGGGGGATCGAGATGGTAACCACGGCCGCCTACGGCAGCTGGCCGTCACCCATCGGCGCCGCGCTCGCCGCCGCACACGACGGGCGCCCCGACCATGTCGGAGTGCTCGGCGACGAGGTGTGGTGGACCGCGCCGCGCCCCACCGAGGGAGGCCGCCGCGCCCTCGTGCGGCGCCGCCCCGACGGCACCGAGCAGACCGTCCTGCCCGCCCCGTGGAACGTGCGCACCCGGGTCATCGAGTACGGCGGACAGCCCTGGGCCGGCACCCTGCGGCCCGACGGTTCACCGCTCCTCGTCTTCAGCCACTTCCCCGACCAGCGGCTGTACGCGTACGAGCCCGACGCCGGACCCGGCGCCGAGCCCCGGCCGCTCACCCCCCTCTCGGCGACCGGCGGCGGGCTGCGCTGGGCCGACCCCGTCGTCCACGCCGACCGGGGCGAGGTCTGGTGCGTCCTGGAGGAGTTCACCGGGCCCGCGCCGACCGATGTGCGCCGGGTGATCGCCGCCGTGCCGCTGGACGGCTCCGCCGCCGGGGACCGCGGCCGGATCCGCGAACTCTCCGACGGGCGGCACCGGTTCGTCACGTCACCACGGCTCTCGCCGGACGGCCGGCAGGTCGCCTGGATCGGCTGGGACCACCCCCGGATGCCCTGGGACGGCACCGAGGTCCAGCTCGCCCGGGTCGCCGAGGACGGCACCTTCCAGGAGGCCCGCACCGTCGCGGGCGGCCCCGAGGAGTCCGTGCCGCAGGTCGGCTGGACCGCCGACGGGCGACTGCTCCACCTCAGCGACCGCACTGGCTGGTGGAACCTCTACCGCACCGGCGAGGACGGCGTGCCCGTCGCGCTCTGCCCCCGCCCCGAGGAGTTCGGCGGACCGCTCTGGACGCTGGGCCAGAGCTGGTTCGCGCCCCTGGAGAACGGGCTGATCGCCGTCGTCCACGGCAAGGGCGCCACCACGCTCGGCATACTCGACCCCGACAGCGGCGAGCTCGTCGACACGGCCGGCCCCTGGACCGCGTGGTCCGCCACCCTCGCCGTCCACGGCACCCGGGTCGTCGGCGTCGCCGCCGGTCCCCGCAGCGGCGCCGAGCTCGTGGAGCTGGACACCCGCACCGGCCGGGCGCGCGTCATCGGCGCCCCGCACACCGACCCGGTCGACCCCGCGTACTACCCCGAGCCCCTGATCCGCACCTTCACCGGACCCGACGGCCGGGACATCCACGCCCATGTCTACCCGCCGCACAGCCCCGACCTGACCGCCCCCGGCGCGGAGCTCCCGCCCTACGTGGTGTGGGCGCACGGCGGCCCCACCGGACACGCCCCGCTCGTCCTCGACCTGGAGATCGCCTACTTCACCTCCCGGGGCATCGGCGTCGCCGAGGTCAACTACGGCGGCTCCACCGGCTACGGCCGGGAGTACCGGGACCGGCTGCGCGAACAGTGGGGCGTGGTCGACGTGGAGGACTGCGCCGCCGTCGCCCGCGCGCTCGCCGACGAGGGCACGGCCGACCCGGACCGCCTCGCGATCCGCGGCGGCAGCGCGGGCGGCTGGACCACCGCCGCCTCCCTCGCGCTCAGCGACGTCTACGCCTGCGGCACGATCATCTACCCGGTCCTGGACCTGACCGGCTGGGCCGCCGACGAGACCCACGACTTCGAGTCGCAGTACCTGCACTCGCTGATCGGCCCGCTCGACGAGGTGCCCGCCCGCTACCGGGAGCGCTCCCCGCTGGAGCACGTCGAGCGGATCACCGCGCCCTTCCTGCTGCTCCAGGGGCTCGACGACGTCATCTGCCCGCCCGCGCAGGCCGAGCGCTTCCTCGGCCGGATGGCCGGCCGGGGCGTCCCGCACGCCTACCTCTCCTTCGAGGGGGAGGGGCACGGCTTCCGCAGGGCCGACACGATGATCCGCGCCCTTGAGGCCGAACTCGCGCTCTACGCCGGGACCTTCGGCTTCGACCGGACGGACGTGACCCCCATGGAGTTCCGGAAGTGACCGCCACGGCCAGGCCGGCGCACACCGCCCCGACCCCGACCGGGCCCGGCCCCGTGCCCGCGCTCACCCGGCCGCCCCGGCTGCGGCCCGGCGACCGGGTGGCGGTCGTCGCGCCCAGCGGGCCCATCCCGGAGGACCGCCTCCGGGCCGGCCTCGACATCCTCCGCGGCTGGGACCTCGACCCGGTCGTGGCCCCGCACGTCCTCGACACCCACCCCGGACTCGGCTACCTCGCGGGGGCGGACGCGGCCCGCGCCCGCGACCTCACCGAGGCCTGGTGCGACCCGGACGTCACCGCCGTGTTCTGCGCCCGCGGCGGCTACGGGGCCCAGCGGATGGCCGACCTCGCCGACTGGACGGCGATGCGGGCCGCGGCCCCCAAGGTCCTCGTCGGCTACAGCGACGTCACCGCCCTCCACGAGGCCTTCGCCACCCGCCTCGGCCTCGCCACCCTGCACGGCCCCATGGTCGCGGCCGCCGCCTTCCTCCAGGACCCGCGCACCCGCGAGTCCCTGCGGGCCACCCTCTTCGAGCCCGAGTCGGTGCGCACGATCGCCACGGCGACGGCCGGGGCCCTCGTGCCGGGGCGGGCCCGAGGGGTCACCCTCGGAGGCTGTGTCAGCCTGCTCGCGGCGGAGCTCGGCACCCCGCACGCCCGGCCCTCCGCCCGCGGCGGGCTGCTGCTCCTGGAGGACGTGGGGGAGGAGCCGTACCGGCTGGACCGGATCCTCACCCAACTGCTGCGCTCCGGCTGGCTGGACGGGGTCGCCGGGATCGGCCTCGGCTCCTGGGAGGAGTGCGGTCCCTACGAGGAGGTGCGCGCGGTGCTCGCCGACCGGCTCGGCGGGCTCGGGGTCCCGGTCGTCGAGCGGATGGGCTTCGGGCACGACGCGAGCGCGCCGACCGTGCCGTTCGGGGTCCCGGGGGTGCTGGACGCCGAGTCGGGGACGCTCACGCTGGAGGTGCCGGCCCTGCGGTGACCGGCGCGCGGGGCGCGCGGCCCTTCACTGAATCTCCGTCAACAAGCCGGGACGGGCGCGTTGACGGGCCCGTGACGCCTGTCACACGATGGGCGCGGAACGGTGCCCACCGGAAGGCGGGCACCTCGTGCGCCCTCGGTGTGGAGGCCCCGTGTCCGATGCCCCGACCCACTCCCGGTCCCGTGCCCACTCCCGTACCCTGCTCGCGCTGACCGCCGTGGCCGCGCTGGCCGCGCCCCTCGTGCTCGCCGCCCCCGCCCGGGGCGCCGAGACCGGCCCGTACACCGTCACCTCGCTGAGCTTCACCGTCGAGGCGGGCGGGCGCCGTTGCGCCGTGGACGCCGACCTCTACCGGCCCGACGGCGTGGACGCCGCCCATCCCGCCCCGGCCGTGCTCGCCACCAACGGCTTCGGCGGCAGCAAGAGCGACGGCACCACCGACGCCATCGGCAGGGCCGTCGCCTCCCGCGGCTATGTCGCCCTCGTGTACTCCGGCCTCGGCTTCGGCCGGACCGGCTGCCTGATCTCCCTCGACGACCCGCGCGTGGACGGCAGGGCCGCCGCCGGGCTCGTCGACTTCCTGGCCGGCACCCGCGCCGCCGACGACGGCACCCGCGCCGACTTCGTGACCCAGGACGGCGCGGGCGACCCGCGCGTCGGCATGATCGGTGGCTCCTACGGCGGCGCCGTGCAGCTCGCCGCCGCCTCCGTCGACCCCCGGCTCGACGCGCTCGTCCCCCTCATCACCTGGCACGACCTCGCCTACTCCCTCGCGCCCAACGGCGCCGACCGCGCCACCCCCGGCGTCTTCAAATGGCAGTGGGCCAACGGCTTCTACCTGATGGGCGAGGGCCAGCCGCTGCTCGTGCCCTCGCTCGACCCCAGCCGGATCAACTCCCTGAGCTGCCTGCACTTCGTCACCGACGCCTGCGACACGGTCCGGCTGCTCAACTCCGGCGCCTACCCGGAGGGCGAGACGAAGAAGGTGCTCGACTTCGCCCGCAGCGTCTCCCCGGTCTCGTACCTCGACAAGGTCGAGGCCCCCACCCTGATCGTCCAGGGCCAGTCCGACAGTCTGTTCACCCTCAACGAGGCCCGGGCGACCTACGAGCGGCTGGCGCGCCGGGGCGTCGAGACCAGGATGATCTGGCAGTCCTGGGGCCACAGCGGAGGCCAGAAGCCCGGCGAACTCGACCTGGGCCAGGGGGATCTGGAGTCCAGCTACGTCGGCCGCCGGATCCTCGGCTGGTTCGACCGCCATCTGCGCGGCGACCGTACCGCCGACACCGGCCCCGCGTTCGCCTACTACCGCGACTGGGAGAGCGGCTACGGCACCGCGGCCGCCGTGCCCGCGCTCAGCCAGAAGCTGTACCTCTCCGGCGACGGAAAGCTGGTCGAGGCCCGCGCCAAGGTGGCCCGAGGCTCCCGCTCGTACCTCAACTGGCCACTGCCGACCAGTCACTCCGAGTCCTCGCTCGCCGGCCTGATCGGACTGCCCGACCCCGCCCCGTACGACCTCACGGGCACCTACCTCGGCTGGCGCAGCGCCCCGCTCACCGCCCCCGTCGACCTCGTCGGGGCGCCGCGCGCCACGCTGCGGGTCGACTCGCCGTGGACCGAGCGGGTCCAGGACTCCGGGGACGCCGCCGACAAGCTGGTCCTCTTCGCCAAGCTGTACGACGTCGCCCCCGACGGCACCAGGACTCTGGTCAACCGGCTCGTGGCCCCGGTCCGCGTCCCGGACGTCACCCGGCCCTTCACGGTCGAACTCCCCGGCATCGTGCACCGCTACGCGACCGGCCACCGGCTGGAGTTCGTGATCGCGGCGAGCGACACGGCGTACTTCGGCAACCGGGGCATCAAGCCCGTGACCGTCTCCAGCGCCCCCGAGGAGACGGGGACGCTGGAGCTGCCCCTGGTGCGGGGGCGGGTCGACTAGCGGCCGACTAGCGCGCCGCGAGGGCCGCGTACCCCGGGCGGACCAGCTCGTCGATCATGCGGCGGCGCTCCGGCAGCGGCAGGAACGCGGCCTCCAGGGCGGCGACCGTGAACTCCTCGAAGACCTCCGGGCCGTAGCCGAAGGCGTCCGCCATGTGCTGGAACTCCTCGCTCATGGTGGTGCCGGAGACCAGCCGGTTGTCCGTGTTCAGGGTGATCCGGAAGCCCAGGCGGCGCAGCTCGTCGATCGGGTGCGAGGCGTAGTCCTTCGCGGCGCCGGTCTGGAGGTTGGAGGTCGGGCAGACCTCCAGGGCGATGGCGTTGTCCCGCACGTACGCGGCGAGCCGGCCCAGCGTGCCGTCCTCGGCGATGTCGTCGGTGATCCGCACACCGTGGCCGATCCGCTCGCTGCCGCAGATCTGCACGGCCTCGTGGATGGACTCCGCGCCGACGGCCTCGCCCGCGTGGATCGTGAAGTGGCAGTTCTCGCGCTTCAGGTGCTGGAAGGCGGGCAGGTGGCGGGCCGGCGGGTTGCCGATCTCGCCGCCGGCGATGTCGAAGCCCGCCACGCCCCTGTCCCGGTGGGCGACGGTGAGCTCCGCGATCTCCAGCGAACGGTCGGTGTGCCGCATGCCGGTGAGCAGGGTGCGGACGGTGATCCGGCCGCCGGAGCGGCGCTCGCCCTCGCGGAAGCCCTCGTTCACCGCCTCGACCACCTCGTCGAGGGTCAGCCCGCCCTCCAGGTGCTGCTCGGGGGCGTAGCGGATCTCGGCGTAGACGACACCGTCCGCGGCCAGGTCCTCGGCGCACTCGGCCGCGATCCGCTCCAGGGCCTCGCGGGTCTGCATCACCGCGCAGGTGTGGGCGAAGGTCTCCAGGTACCGCTCCAGGGAACCGGAGTCGGCGGCGTCGCGGAACCACACGGCGAGCTCCGCCGGGTCCTCGGTGGGCAGCGCGGTGTAGCCGCAGGACCGGGCCAGTTCGACGATCGTGGCCGGGCGCAGACCGCCGTCGAGGTGGTCGTGCAGGACGGCCTTCGGGGCCTCGCGGATCCAGTCGGCGACGGTGGCGGCGGAGGCCGGGACGGTGGGGGCGGCAGGGTTGTCAGACAAGTGCATGGCCGGGAAGTGTACGCGACCGTGGCCGGGCCGGGATGTGATCCCGGTGACACATCCCGGTGACACCGCTCAATCCGAGCTCCGTCCGAGCTCCGTCCGGGCTCAGTCCGACTGGAGGACCGGCAGCGCGGGGGCGCCCGTCGGCAGCATGTGCTTGGCCGCCAGGACCGGGGTCTCGCCCACCCGTACGACCTGGGTGACGAGCACCGCCGGGGTGTCCGCCGAGCGCCCGAGCTGCTCGCCCCTGCGGCGCCCGAGCAGGGTCGCGGTCACGGCGCTGTGCCCCGCGAGCTGCACCCCGCGCGAGGCCCCGGCGAGGACGGCCAGCATCGAGACCCGGTCCGGCGCGGGCGCCGCGCGCAGGGCCTCGGCGAAGGCCGGGTGGGTCCCTTCGAGGACCTCGTCGGCCGCCGCCCACTCGTGGCTCAGCGCCGCCGGACCCGCCTCGCCGGTGAGCACGGACTCCCAGAACCGCAGCTCGGCCCCGGCCGCGGCGAGCAGGTGCTGGGTGGTGAAGTCGGTGGGCTCCTCCGTGGAGCGCAGCAGGCCGCGGACCCGCAGCTGTACGGCCCCGCCGAGCAGCTCCTCCAGCGGCTGGAGGTGCTCGAAGCCGCGCCGGGGCGGGTGCGCGTTGACCGTCCGGCCGACCCCCCGCCGTACGGTGAGCAGCCCGTCCTCCTGGAGCAGCAGCAGCGCCTCGCGCAGGGCCGGGCGGCTCACGCCGAGCTCGCCCGCCAGCTTGGGTTCGGAGGGGAGCGTCGAGCCCGGGGGATAGGTGCCCTCGTGGATGGCGTCCGCGATCCGTTCGTAGAGCGCGACGACCGGTCGCCGCTGCTGTCCGCCGGCTGCCACGGATCCTCCTCGTGCTCGTGCCCGCGGGTCCGCCCGCGGCCGTGCTCTTACCGTAGCCGCCCCACGTTGTCTGACAAGTCACTCGGACGGGCGTGTTCACTACCGCCACGGGGTGCGAATCGGCCCATCCTGGTGGGACGGACGACGGAGGAGAGGGCCGGCGATGAGTTCCAAGGAGACGTCGAGCACGGGCCACGCGGCCCGTGCCGGAGGAGTCTTCACCCCCGGCCGGATCGCCATCGCGGTGGTTCTGGTCCTGTTGCTGGTCTTCATCTTCGAGAACACCCGGCAGGTACGGATCCGGCTGCTGATCCCCGAGGTCTCCATGCCGCTCTACCTGGCGCTGCTGGCCACCACGGTGCTCGGCGCGGTCTGCGGCTATTACGCGGCCGCCCGGAGGCGCAAGTGAGGCGCGCGGCGGTCGTGGGCGCCGGGGCGGTGCTCGCGCTCGCCGCGATGGCCGTCAGCTCGGCGGAGGCGGCGGCGGAGGCCGAGGCGACGGCGGACGCGGCCGGCGCGGGCGGGCAGCCCATGCCGGACTTCCTGGGCAAGGGGCTGTGGCGGGTCTTCACCTCGCTGGACCCGCGCACCCGGCTCGACGTCCACGACGTGGCGGGCGGCGACCGGCGGGTGCTCTGGCCGCCGAACTGGCGCGTCTGCACGCAGCACCCCGCGCCGGGGGTCGAGCGGCGCGCGCGGGGGCGGGTGGTGGTGGGCGTGGTGAAGAAGGGCGAGGTCTGCCCGGCCCGGGTGACGGCGGCCCGGCGCTGACGCCGCCGTGCGCGGCCCCGGCATGCCCTGCGGCCCGGCCCGCCGGGCGGTCAGCGCTTGTAGTTGATCTTCATCGTGTCCATGTCGGTGACCTTGGACTTCAGGTCGCGGAAGCCGTGCCCCAGCTCCCTCAGGGCGCTCTCCACCCGGTCCTCGGCGAGGGCTCCCGCCATCTCGTCGCCGTCCGCCGCGTCGGAGACCACGATCAGGCGGTACGAGAAGTGCTTCAGGTTCCGGTCGTAGGCCAGCGAGCCCTCCTCGGTGAAGCGCATCGCCGACATGCCGTGCTCCTCGACCTCCGCGAGCAGCCGCTCGCGGCTCCCGTCGCTCAGCCCGTCGAACGTACCGCGCACGATCACCCGGTAGGTGTGCTGCGTGCCCATGCCCTGCCTCCTCGGTGGAACAACCGCAAAACATCCACCCTACGGCGACGGGTGTACGCCGCAACGGAATTTCCGGCGCCCCGCGCGGGGTGTTGTCCACCCTCTGGCCAGCGGTGGTTCCGGCGTGTTCCATGGGCGTCATGACGACCGTACGACGTGCCGTACACACCCTGCCCGCGGCCCCGTTGGGCCCGGACAACCCCCTCCCGGCGCTGCACCTCCTCGACGGGGCCGGCGCCCCCGCGGTCGACGAGCGGGCCACGCTGCCGCGCGACATGGCCCGGCAGCTCGGACACGCGCCGCTGCGCACCCTGCTGCCCGCCCCCGTCCGGGACGGCTACGGGCGCGAGCGGGCCCCGCTGGCCCTCGACACGATCGTGATCGAGAACGAACGGCTGCGGGTCACCGTGCTGCCCGGCCTCGGCGGCCGGGTCCACTCCCTGTTCGACAAGACGGCCGACCGCGAACTCCTCTACCGCAACCCGGTGTTCCAGCCCGCGGCCTTCGCCCTCAACGGGGCCTGGTTCTCCGGCGGCATCGAGTGGAACATCGGCGCCCGCGGCCACACCACCCTCTCCTGCGCCCCGCTGCACGCGGCGGTCGTCCCCGCGCCCGACGGCGGCGAGATGCTCCGGCTCTGGGAGTGGGAGCCGCTGCGCGACCTGCCCTTCCAGGTCGACCTGTGGCTGCCGGCCGGGTCCGCGCACCTGCGGGTCGGGGTCCGGATCCGCAACCCGCACGAGCGGGCCGTCCCCACGTACTGGTGGTCCAACACGGCCGTCCCCGAGGACCGCAGGATCCTCGCCCCCGCCGACCGGGCCTGGCAGTACGGCTACGAGCGTGCCCTGCGCCGGGTGCCGGTGCCCGTCACGGCGGACGGCGTCGACCGTACGTACCCCCTGCGGAGCACCCACGCCGCCGACTACTTCTACGAGGTGCCGGACGGGCGGCGCCGCTGGATCGCCGCGCTCGACGAGAGCGGCGCGGGGCTCGTGCAGACCTCCACGGACGTGCTGTGCGGGCGGAAGCTGTTCCTGTGGGGCTCGGGGCGCGGCGGGCGCCGCTGGCAGGAGTGGCTGACCGAGCCCGGCACCCCCGGCTACGCCGAGATCCAGGCCGGGCTCGCCCGCACCCAGCTGGAGCACCCCACCCTGGAGCCCGGGGAGGAGGTCTCCTGGATGGAGGTGTACGGCCCGCTGGCCGCGGCGCCCGACGCGGTCCACGGGCCGGACTGGGCCGAGGCGACCGGGAGCGTCGAGGAGGCGCTCGGGCGGGTGCTGCCCCGGGACGAGGTGGACGCGGCGTACGCGCTGTGGCGGGAGCGGGGCGCCGACGCGGAGCCGGGTGCGCCGCTGGCCGTCGGCTCGGGGTGGGGAGCGCTCGAAGTGCTGCGCGGGGGGTACGAGTTGCCCGGCACCCCGTTCGCCGAGGAGCTGCTCGGCGAGGAGCAGCGGCCGTGGACGCATCTGCTGCGGACGGGCGCTCTGCCCGACATGCCGGCCCTGGGGCGCACGCTGGTGTCGGACGCCTGGCGGGACATGCTGGAGACCGCCCCGGCCGATCCGGCCACCGAGTACCACCTGGGTGTCGCCCAGTGGGCCGCCGGAGACCTCGCCCAGGCGGTACGGAGCTGGGAGCGCGGTCTGAAGAACGCGTCCGAGCGCTGGCCGCTGCTCTACTGCCTGGCCGTCGCCGACCGGGAGTGCGGCCACCCGCGCCGGGCGGCCGAGCGGCACGCGGAGGCCTTCGAGGAGCAGTACGGGGGCGATCCGCTGGTCACGGCGGCCCTCGGGCGCGAGACGGTGACGGTGCTCCTGGAGACGGGCGACACCGCGCACGCCCGCGCCGTCCTGGAGCGGCTGCCCGCCGAGGTACGGGCCCGGGGCGCGTTCCGCTTCCTGGAGGCGCGGCTGCTGCTCGCCGAGGGACGGAGGGCCGAGGCCCGCGCCGTGTTCGACGCGGGCTTCGAGGTGGCGGACCTGCGGGAGGGGGCGGAGGTCCTGGGGGAGGTGTGGTCCCGCCTCACGGACGAACCACTGCCGGACGCCTACGAGTTCAGGATGCGCCCGAGCTGAGCGCGGGCGGTGCTCAGACGCGGCACAGGATCTCGCCGTGCGGCACCATGAACCAGGCGTCCTCCGTGGCACCCCAGGCGCGCCAGGCCCCGGCGATCGTGTCCAGCTCCTCCTGGGTCGCGTGGCCGCCGTCGACGGCCAGCCGGGCGTAGCTCGACTGCGTGGTGCGGTCCGCCCACAGGCCGCTCCACCAGGCCCGCTCGTCGGGCTGGGCGAAACACCAGGTGGCGGCGGTGGTGGTGATCTCGGTGAAGCCCGCCCGGCGGGCCCAGGAGAACAGCCGCCGCCCCGCGTCGGGCTCACCGCCGTTGGCGCGGGCCACCTTCCGGTACAGCTCGGACCAGCGGTCCAGACCCGGTTGCTCGGGGAACCAGGTGAACGCCCCGTAGTCGCTGTCCCGGGCGGCCACCACACCGCCCGGCCGGCACACCCGCCGCATCTCCCGCAGCGCCTGGACCGGGTCGCCCACATGCTGCAGCACCTGATGGGCGTGGACGATGTCGAAGGAGTCGTCGGGAAATTCCAGAGCATGGACATCGGCGACCGCGAACTCCACGTTCTCCACCCCCCGTTCGCCCGCCACCGCACGCGCCTTCTCCAGCACGTCCTCGGCCGCGTCCACCGCGGTGACCCGCCCCGGCGCGACCCGCGCCGCCAGATCGGCGGTGATCGTCCCCGGCCCGCACCCGACGTCCAGGATCTCCAGCCCGGCCCGCAGCTCAGGGATCAGATAGGCGGCGGAGTTCTCCACGGTCCGCCAACTGTGCGACCGCAGCACCGACTCGTGGTGCCCATGGGTGTAGACGGCGGTCTCGCGCGGCGCGTTCTGCTCGTCGGCATGCGTCATGGCCGGACTCCCTCGTGTGAGTTGGTACGACGACGGTACGCCGATCATTCGTATTGTGAGACCCCGTTCTCGCCATATGGACACGTCAGGGCGAACGGCGCGCTCCTGTACCGGAGTTCGGCAAGCGCGCGACCGCCCGTTTCCTCGACGACCGAGGTCCCGTCGGGCCGCCACCCGGCCGCCTCATAGAAGGCGCGCGCCCGGGGATTCCCCTCGAAGACCCAGAGCCCCGCCGTACGGAAACCGGCCGCCGCCATCGCGGTCACGGTCGCGGCCAGCAGCTCGCGCCCCACGCCCCGGCCCCACACCTCCGGCACGGCGTAGAACGCCGAGAGCTCGGCCGTCACCGAGGGGTCCAACTCCCCGCCGGACCACGGACGGAAGCTGGAGAACGCCACCAGGTCGCCCTCCTCGGCCACCAGGACGGTCGGAGCGTCGGGCGCCGACAGCCTGTCCCGCCAGGACTCCGCCCGCGCCCCGACGTCGAGGGCGTCCAGGTAGGCGTCGGGCACGAGGCCGCGATAGGCGGCGCGCCAGGAGCGGACGTGCACGGAGGCGACGGCGGCGGCGTCGGAGGGTCCCGCCTCACGGATCGACATGGTCGCCGTCCTGTCCCGTGAGCCCCGCCCGTTCCGCCAGGGCGCCGCCCTGGAAGCGGCTTTCGGCGCCGAGTTCTTCGAGGAGGTCGGCTATGTGGCGGCGGCAGGTGCGGAGGGACATGCCCATGCGGCGGGCGATTACCTCGTCCTTGGCGCCCTCGGCCAACAGGCCCACAAGGGCGCGGCGGAGGCTGGGGCCGACGTCCTTGTAGGCGGCCTCGCTGGTGCCGTGGAAGGGCATGGCGCCGGACCAGTGCTGCTCGAAGACGCGGCACAGGTAGGCCACCACGTCCGGGTCGCGGACCAGGACCGCGCCCTCGCCCGTACCGCCGTCGGCGCGTCGGGGGAGGAAGGCGACCGTGCGGTCGAACACCACCGCGCGGTCCGGGAGTTCGGCCGCCGTGCGGTATTCGGCGCCGGCCTCCGTGAGTCTCTCCACGTACCCCTGGGTGGAGAGGCTCGCGCGCGCCGAGTGCTGGTACAGGGTGCGCATCCGCACGCCCCGGCCCAGCATCGCCAGGTCCCGGTCGATCGCGGCGCCCAGCCGGCCGGGAGCGCGGCCGCCGCCGGGCTGGATGCTGAAGACCTCCTCGCGGCAGCGGGCCGACTCCTCCGTCAGCATCGCGGACGCCGAGGCCATGTCGGGCAGGAGGTCGACGCCCTGCCGGCGCTCCTGCTCGCGCCGCGCGGCCCGGTACTGCGGCATCAGCGCGTGGAGTTCGTCGCGGAGCGACTGGGCGTGCGCCGCGGCCTGGGCGAGCTGCGCCTCCAGGGGGCCGACCACCTCCGCCGCCGCCGCGTCCGGGCTCACCGGTATCAACTCCTCTGGCCTGCCGGGAGCCGGCCGCAGCAGCCGCAGCCGCAGCAGCGTGCGGGACGCGGCCTCGACCTCCTCCTGGCTCAGGCCGAGCGCGGGCACCACGTCGGGCGGCCAGCGGGTCAGGCTGCCACGCGCGAGCACGTACTCGAAGACGGCGACCGCCCGCGCGTCCAGTCGTGGCATTTCATCGAGATGTGCCCCCATCGGCATGCGTTCCCCCCGTTTTGCGGCCCTGCTACTTCCGTGCCATGCAGGGTATTGCCAGGTCGCGACCCTGGACCACGAGGGCTCGCCGCGATGGACTGAGGACGTCCGACGGGGTCAAACCCCGCCAGGGCGACATCCGGCGCGAACCCGTCGAACACGGGTCATGCGCGCCCCCGACGCCTCCCGAACCAGGAGCCTTCGCATGTCCGCAGCCGTCCGCTCTCTCCTCGTCCTCACCGTCCTGCTCACCGGCGCCGCCGCCGCGACCGCCGGGCAACAGGGGTACGGACAAGGGTCGTTCACGGTGCGCACGGTCGCCGACGCGCCGCTGGACACCAGCTGGGGCGACCACTACGTCCGGCCGCAGCTCTAAGGCCGGGCGCAGACCATGGCGAACTCCTCCGCGCTCACGACCGGCCCCGGCCCCCGCCGGGCCCGTGCCGAGCACCCCGCCGACCTCGCGCTCCTGCCCGACCTGGTGCGCGCCGCCGTCGCCCGCTCCGGCGCCGCCGGCTGGTCCGTCGAACCCGGCGCGTTCTGGTGCCACGTCGTGCCCGCCGGAGCGGTCCGCCGCGCCCAGGGCTGGAAGCTGCACGTCTCCGCCACCCCCCTGTCGGCCCCGCTGGTCCTGGCCCGCGCCGCCGAGGTGCTCGTCGAGCACGGCGCGGCCTTCAAGTTCGCCGCCAGCCCCGCCAGGGTCGCCGCGCTGGTCTCCGGACGCTCCGCGCGCGGCGGGGGCGGCAAGTTCCTCACCGTCTACCCGGCCGACGACGACCGGTTCCGGCTGCTCGCCGAGGAACTGCACCGGGCCACCGTCGGCCTGCCGGGACCCACCGTCCTCTCCGACCGCCGCTACCGGCCCGACAGCCAGGTCTTCTACCGGTACGGCGTGTTCTCGGGCGTACGGGAGCTGACCGCCGACGGCGGCTTCGCGGCCCGGCTCACCGACCCCGAGGGCCGCCCCGTCGAGGACGAGCGCAACGCCTGGTTCAGCCCGCCCGCCTGGGCCGGCGAGCCCTTCCCGGACCGCCCGGCAGCCCCGGCCCGCAGCACGGCCGCCGCCAAACCCGTGCTCCTCGCCGACCGTTACGTCGTCCGGGGCGCCATCCAGCACTCCAACAAGGGCGGCGTCTTCCGCGCCGAGGACACCCGCACCGGGGCCCAGGTCATCGTCAAACAGGCCCGCCCGCACGTCGGGGCCGGACTCGAAGGACTCGACGTCCGGGACCTGTTGCGCCGCGAGGCGTCCCTCCTCGCCCGCTTCTCCGCCGCCGCCCGGGACCGGGTCCCGCAGCCGGTCGAGGTGTTCGAGCAGCAGGGCAGCGTCTTCCTCGCCACCGAGTCCGTACCGGGGGCGACCCTGCGCCGTACCGTCGCGGAACGGCTCGCCGAGGACGGCACCGCCTGCCCCGACGAACGCACCGCCGGCTCCCTGGTCTGGCAGCTGATCGAACTGGTCGCCACCGCCCACGGACTCGGCGTCACCCTCCACGACTTCAACCCCAACAACGTCATGGTCACCCCCGACGGGCGGCTGCTCCTCATCGACCTGGAGATGGCGGCCACCCCCGGCGAACGCTGGGTGCTCGGCGCCACCCCCGGCTACACCGCCCCCGAACTCCGCGCCGCCGACCAGGTCGCCCCCGCCTTCCCGCCGGCCGTCGACCTGTACGCCCTGGGCGCGACCGTCCTGCACGCGCTGAGCGGCGCCGACCCGCTGTTCGCCGCCGACCGGCCCGCCGCCGACGCCCGCCCCGACGAGGAGCGGCTGGCCGGACTCGTGGCCCTGCTCGCCCGCGACCAGCCGCTCGTCCGCCGCTTCGGGCCGCTCGTACGGGGGCTGATGCGGGACGCCGCCGAGGACCGCTGGAGCCTGGAACGGGCCAGGACCTTCGTCACCGGGCTCCGGGGGGAGGGCCGCCCGGCCCCGGCGCCCGCCGCCGAGCCGTGGGCGGCGGACGCCCGCGAGACCGAGCCGCCGGACCCCGCCGCGACCCGCGACCGCCTGCTGCGCGACGGCATCGCGCACCTCCTCGCCACCCTGCGCCCGGACGACCCCGAACGGCTGTGGTCCTCCGACTCGTTCGGCGAGAACTGCGACCCGGTCGCCGTCCAGCACGGCTCCGCCGGCGGGGTCGCCGTCCTGGCCCGGGCCCTCCTCCACGCCGACGCCCTCGAAGCCGCCGGGGTACCCCTGGACCCGGCGGCGCTCAGCGACGGGCTGCGCACGGCGGCCCGCTGGACCGCCGACCGGACGGAGGCCCTGCCGGGGCACCTGCCGGGGCTCCACTTCGGACGCTCCGGCACCGCCTGGGCCCTGCTCGACGCCGCCACGGCCCTCGACGACCCCGCGCTCGCCGGACGCGCCGCCGAACTCGCGCTCGCGCTGCCCGTACGGTGGCCCAACCCCGACGTCTGCCACGGGGCGGCCGGCTCAGGCCTCGCTCAACTGCGCTTCTGGCAGGCCACCGGCGACCCCCGCTTCCTCGACCGGGCCGCCGAGGCCGCCGAAGGACTCCTGGAGGCGGGACGGCGCACCCCGGAGGGCCTGTTCTGGCCCGTACCGGAGGACTTCGGGTCCGCCCTCGCGGGAGCCTGGCACTACGGCTTCGCGCACGGCGTCGCCGGAGTGGGCACCTTCCTGCTGCTCGCCGCCGGGGCGACGGGGGAGGAACGCTTCCGCAGGGCGGCCGTCGAGGCCGGCGCCACCCTCGCGTCGGCGGCACGTGGCGGAGCGGCCGGGGTGCTGTGGCCCGTGGACCGGGCCCGCCACCTCTCCGACTCCCCGGAGCTGGCCCGGCACTGGTGCAGCGGCTCCTCCGGCGTCGGCACCTTCCTGGTCCGGCTCTGGGCGGACGGCGACGGCGCCGCCGACGGCCTGCTCGCCCTCGTGGACGGGGCGGCCCGCGCGGTCCGGGCGGGCAGGGTCACCGACTCGCCCGCCACCTGCCACGGACTCTCGGGCAACGCCGAGTTCCTCCTCGACGCCGCCGAACTCACCGGCGACCCGCGCCACCGCGCCGACGCGGAACTGCTCGTCGAACACCTGGCGGCCCAGGCCGTCCTGCGCGACGGCCGGCTCCTGGTGCCCGACGAGAACCGCAGGACCGTGCTCGCCGAGTACGCCACCGGTCTCGCCGGCAGCCTCTCCCTGCTGCTGCGCTTGCGCTGCGGCGGCCCCAGGGCCTGGCTGCCCGAGGGCTGAGACGCCCCCCCCTGATCTTCCGTCGGCCGCCGGCCGACGGACGCCGGTCCCGCGCGGGACCGGCACCCACCGCACCACACCACACAAAGGAGAACGCCATGATGGAGTTCGACATCGACGCCCTGCAGGTGCTGCCGCAGGAGGTCCGCACCGAGGACGCCCGCGGTGAGGAGCACGCCGCCGCGCTCATCACCGCCTGCCGCTGGCTGACCAGCGGCTGCTGACCCACAGCCGACAGCGGGACCCCCGGCCCCCGGGGGTCCCGCTGGGCGTGCCCCCGGGAGTCGGCTAGGCCCGCCACTCCCAGCGCCGCTCGCCGTCCTCGAAGCTCTCCGTCGGCGCAAGTCCCGCCGCCGTGGCCACCGCCGCCGAGGCATGGTGGTCGGGGTGGACGTGCGCCAGGAGCACCGGGATGCCGAGCCCCCGCAGCCACGCGGCCAGGGCGGCCGCCGCCTCCTTGGCGAGGCCGAGGCCCTGCCAGGCGGTGCCGGTCACCCAGGCGATCTCGGCCGCCGCCCCCGTGACCGTGGCCTGGACCGTGCCCACCGCGACACCCGTGGCGCGCAGCCTCAGCACCCAGTTGCACCAGGCCGTCCCCGGCTCCGCAGGACCGGCCAGCATCCGCGCGTACCGGGCCCGCAGCTCCGGCTCCGGCAGCGGGCTGCCGCCGATGAACACGTGCAGCGCCGGATCGGCCAACGCCGAGGCCATCTCGGGCGCGTGATCGAGCCGCAACGGCTCCAGATCGAGGCGGGCGGTGAGCAGGGGGACGACGGTGACGACGGGGATCATGCGACAAGTGTCCCCCGCACCGAGGCGAGTCGGCCCGCTCCGGACCACCCCGGACCCCTCCGGACCGCCTCGGACCCCTCCGGACCGTCCCGACCTGACGGATGTTCACATGACGGCTCCATGAACGGCCCGTCCCCACCCCCACCCCGCCCCTAAGGTGTGGCGGACCCCGCCCCGACGCGCCGAGGAGATTCCGCCCGTGCCCGCCCGTCGCACCCTCCTGAAGGCGCTCGCAGGCGCCCCCGCCCTGCCCCTCCTGGGCACCGCGCCCGCCACCGCCGCCCCCGTGGCCCCAGGCATCGTGAAGCCGACGCCGTCCGAGTACTTCACCCTCCGCGGCACCAACGCCGAGGCCCGGTACGAGACCTTCGCCGGTACCGGCGCGCTCACCCCTGTCGACCGCTTCTTCGTCCGCAACCACACCTCCACCCCCGTCCTCTCCGCCGCGACCTGGAGCCTCACCGTCTGGGGCGACGGACTGCACGGCCGCACCCCCGTGCGTTTCGGGTACGGGCAGCTGCGCGACCTGCCCGCCGTCACCCGGACGGCCCTGGTGGAGTGCGCCGGGAACGGGCGCAGTCTCTACACCACCCAGCAGGGCGAGACGGTCGCGGGCACCCCGTGGACCCTCGGCGCGATCGGCGCCGCCCGCTGGCGGGGCGCCCGCCTCTCCGACGTGCTGCGGCTCGCGGGGATCGCCGCCGACGCCGTCGACGTCCAGCCGCGCGGCCTCGACGACCCGTACGTCACCGGTGGCGCCGACCTCGGCCGGGTCCGCCGCCCGCTGCCCGTCGCCAAGGCCCTGGACGACGTCATCCTCGCGTACGAGATGAACGGCGAGCCCCTCCCGTACGACCACGGGCACCCGGTCCGGCTCATCGTCCCCTCCTGGATCGGCATCGCCTCCATCAAGTGGCTCGGCGACATCGAGGTCTCCCGCACCCCGCTCGCCTCCCCCTGGTCCACCGACTACTACCGCCTGTTCGGCGCCGCCCACCCGCCCGGCGGCAGCGCGCCGCTCACCCGCCAGACGCTCAAGAGCGCGTACGAACTCCCCTTCAGCGCCACCCTGGAGACCCACCGCACGCACCGGCTCACCGGCCGCGCCTGGTCCGCCCTCGCGCCCGTGCGCCGGGTGGACGTCTCCACCGACGGCGGCGCCCACTGGCGGCCCGCGCGGCTGCTCGACCCGCCCCGCCGGGCCGGCTGGGTCCGCTGGACGACGCCCTGGCGCCCGCACGCCACCGGGCCCGCCACCCTGCTCTCCCGGGTCACCGACGCGGCCGGGAACGTCCAGCCCGAGCGGGCCGTGCACAACACCCAGGGGTATCTCTTCGACGCGATCGTCCGGCACCCCGTCACCGTCGCCTGAGCGGCGGAATGCCCGGAACCTCCGTATAAAGGGCTCTGGGGTGCCGTACGCGCGCCCCGGCACAGTCCCAGGAGGGCCGGGAGGTTCGGAAGATGCGGCAGACAGCTCCGGAGGGCCGCGGACCGGTGCGCTACGGACCGCCCGCACCGGAGTCCGGCCTCCCCGTGCTGCCCGGCCTCGCCGCCCTCCTCGCCGCCGCGGCGGGCCGCACCGAGCCCGAACCGCCCGGCGGCGGACCGGTCCTGCGCGGGGCCGCCGCCGGCTACTGGTGGCGCCGCGGCCTGCGCACCCACGCCGAGGACGTCGTCGCCGCCCCCGGCGCCGCGCCCCTGCTGCTCGCCCTCATCGCCGCCCACGGCGGCGACGTCCTGCTGCCCCGGCCCTGCCCCGCCTGGTGGACCCCGCAGGCCCGGCTGCTCGGCCGGCCCGCCTACCACGTGCCCACGCCCGCCGAGTGCGGCGGCGTCCCCGACCCGTACGCCCTCCTGGAGACCGTACGACGGGTCCGCGCCGAGGGCGGCAGCCCCCGCCTGCTGCTCCTCTCCGTCGCCGACGACCCCACCGCCACCGTCGCCCCGCCCGAACTCGTCCGCGAGGCCTGCGAGGCGGCCGTCGCCGAGGGCCTGCACATCATCAGCGACGAGACCTGGCGCGACACCCTGCACCGCCCGCACGAGACGGTGCTGCTCAGCCCCGCCGAGATGTGCCCCGACGACGTGACCGTCCTCACCGACCTGGCCGGCGCCCTCACCCCCGCCGGCTGGCCCTGCGCCGTCGCCCGCTTCCCGCCCACCGCCCCCACCCGCGCGGACCGGTACGCCGACCGCAGGGCCCGCACCCTCGACATCCTCACCGTGCTCGGCGCCCTGGTGGCGGGCCCGGTCGCCCCGGCCGCCGCCCACGCCCTCGACGAACCCGAGGACGTCACCGTACGGACGCGGACGACGGCCACCCTGCACGGGAGCATCGCCGCCGCCGCCCACCGCGCCGTCCTCGCCGCCGGGGCGCTCGCCCGGCCGCCGCAGGCCGGACGTCATCTCTACGCCGACCTGGGCCCGTTGCGCGCCGGACTCGCCGCGCGCGGGGTCACGGACTCCCTGGAACTGGAGAACCACCTGACCGAACGGCTCGGCACCCCCGTACCCGGCGGGCACCGCTTCGGCGACGAACTCGGCGCGCTGCGCGTCCGGTTCGACACCGCCGCCTTCCTGGGGACGGCAGAGGAGGAGCGGACCGAGGCGCTCGCCTCCGCCCGCCCCGAGGAATCACCGCACGTGGCCCGCGCGTTGAGCACCTTCGAGGGCGCGCTCGACGAACTGGCCAGGTAAACGAAGGCAGTAGGAAAGACGGAGGTCGCAGCGATGACGGAACAGACCGCCCGGCCGCCCCGGGCCCCGCACTCCGCCGGCACCCCCCACGCCCCGCACCCCGCCCCCGCGCTCCAGCCGCTCGGCCGGGTGCGCCACGACTGGCCGCGCTCCTTCGCCGACCGGCTCACCACGCCGCTGGCCGGCGTCCGCGCCATGGCCCGGCTCGCCCGCGAGGGCGCCGTCCGGCCCGGGCCCGAGGGGCTGCGGGACATCCCGCTGCTGCCCTTCGCCCCCGGACCGCTGCCCGAGGCGGGGCCCGGCATCCTCGCCGTCACCTGGGTGGGACACGCCAGCTGGGTGGTGCGGATCGGCGGTCTGACCGTGCTCACCGACCCCGTCTGGTCGCGCCGCATCCTCGGCACCACGGCCCGGCTCACCCCCGTCGGCGTCCGCTGGGAGGACCTGCCGCCGGTCGACGCCGTCGTCATCAGCCACAACCACTTCGACCACCTCGACGCCCCCACCCTCAAACGGCTCCCGCGCGACACCCCGGTCTTCGTGCCCGCCGGACTCGGCCGCTGGTTCACCCGCCGCCGGTTCAGCCGCGTCACCGAGCTCGACTGGTGGGAGGCGGCCGAACTCGACGGCGTACGCTTCGAGTTCGTCCCCGCCCACCACTGGTCCAGGCGCACCCTCCTGGACACCTGCCGCTCCCTGTGGGGCGGCTGGGTGCTGCGCGACGGCGAGGGGCAGCGGGTCTACTTCGCCGGGGACACCGGCTACGGCCACTGGTTCGAGGAGATCGGCCGACGCCACCCCGGGATCGACCTCGCGCTGCTCCCGATCGGCGCGTACGACCCGCGCTGGTGGCTCGGCGACGTCCACACCGACCCCGAGGAGGCCGTGCGCGCCTTCCAGGACCTCGGCGCGCGCCGGATGGCGCCCATGCACTGGGCGACCTTCGTCCTCTCCTCCGAACCCGTCCTCGAACCGCTCACCCGCGTCCGCGCCGCCTGGGACCGGGCCGGACTGCCCCGCGAGGACCTCTGGGACCTTCCGGTGGGGGCCTCGCGGGCGTTGGGGCCGCACTGATCCTTCCAGGAAAGGATCCGTTTCTGGCCAATTCCTCCATAGCGTGCCGTTGTTGTGAACAAGCTGTGTAGCTTCGAGCGGTCCGGAAGGATTACAGCATTCCGGATGGCGCCAATCGCCTGTGCGTCGGGGGCTGTTGGCACCTGGTGGGCAGGGCGATCCCCATTCCACCCTCACGACGGGACACGTGATGACCACCCCGAGCTCCGGAACACCGGCGACCACCCCGACGAGCACGCCGACGAGCACGCCGCTCACGCCCGAAGTGGACAGAGCGATGCTCGACGGCCCGACGCCGAAGGACCTGCTCCCGTCCACCGGCAACTACCCGACGGAGATCGTCCGGTACCAGTCGGTGGTGCTCACCGACATCCCCGGGGCGCAGCCGTCGCGCGCGCTGACCGGCGCCATCGACCTCGGCGAAGAGAACCTGCCGTTCTACGACCGCCCGGCCGAGGGCATGGTCGTCACGACGGAGCAGAGCTGGTCGGCCCAGGGCGTCACGCTCGGCCGGCTGCTGCACAGCCTCGCGCTCGCGCCCGGTGAGAGCACCCGGGTCGCGGTCGTCGACTGGCAGCGCACCACCCGGGCGACGGGCGCCGAGACGGCCGGTGAGAACGAGTTGCTGACCGGCTCCACCGACCAGAACCGGTCGATCAGCGAGGTCGCGAACGCGATCGCCCACGAGGAGCAGTACGGCAGCTCCCAGGGGTTCGAGGTGGGCCAGTCGTCCAGTGAGGGCGGCAGCATCGGCGGCTCGCTCGGCGCTTTGTTCAGCGGCGGCGGAAACTGGAGCAAGTCGTCGAACATGGGCATCGCCAGCGCGGTGTCCCGCTCCACGGGCGTGCGGTCGGTCGCCGAGTCGGCGACGCAGCGGATCAGCGCGCGGACCCAGCAACTGGCGACCGCCGCCCGCAGCCGGAACATGACGGTCGTGCGCGAGACGTCGCAGGCGGAGAAGGACCAGGTGATGACCCGGGTCGTCACCAACTACAACCACATGCACGCCATGTCGGTGCAGTACTACGAGGTCGTCCAGGTCTACAGCGTGACGACCAAGCCGACCAAGCTGGAACGCTGTCTGTTCATCCCGCTCCAGGAGCTCACCTTCACCCACACCAGCCTCCAGCGGTACAAGGAGGTGCTCGCCTCGGTGGCGCCGGCCGACTGGGCGACGAGGATCCGCGGGGCGAACCCGTTCGAGACCGCCGTGCGCAAGCTGGACGCGTGCGCGGCGCCGGAGGCGCCGGACCGGCAGGAGTTCGAGGGGGTGGAGCTGTCTGACATCGCCGCGTCGGTCAAGGGCGTGTACGGGGTGCGCAAGGCCGACGGCATCCCGGTCAGGTTCGACCCGACGACCCAGCGGTGGAACCCGCTTCCCACGACGGGACTCGGCGGCGGGCTGACCCGTATCGCACCGGGCAAGGACACCGTCTGGGCGATGAAGACCAACCAGGACATCGTGCAGTTCGACGGGACGACCTGGCGCGCCGACTCCTCGGGTGGCACGGGGCTGCGCATCACCTGCGGCGCGGACGACGCGGTCTACGTCGTCGGCAGCAACAGCGTGATCCACCAGCGCGTCGGGTTGGCGTGGGTGAGCCTGGGTGTCGTGGCCGACGATGTCGCCGCCGCCAGTAAGGACAAGGTCTGGTACTCCCGGCAGGGGACCCTGTACGAGCGCAGCGGCAGCGGCTGGGTGCAGCGGAACGGGCCGGGCGTGCAGCGCCTGTCCGCCACCCCCGACGGCGCGCTCTGGGCCGTCGTGCAGTCCTCGACCAGCACCGAGACCCTGCCCTACCTGGTGCAGCCCGGTGCGACGGCCTGGATCCGGCCCACCTCCGGCGGCCTCCAGAACGTCTCCGGCCTCGCCCAGGTGGCCTCGGCCACCGCGGGGGACTGCTGGGTGCTCATGAACAACGGCAAGCTGAGCCGGATCCTGGCACGTGAGACGCCGATACTCTTCGACGACCAGCCGAAGGAGGACTCCCCCTACGCGTCCAGGATCGACGTCTGGCACGACACGGCGGGCATCCGCGGCATCCAGGTGGTCTTCGCCACCCGCACCTTCCGCTGCGGCGACACCGGAGACACCGGCGGCTCCGACCTGCAGCAGGCGTCCTACACCTTCAGCGGCGCCGACAAGCTGATCTCCTTCGAAGCCTGGTCCGGCACGGCGGCCCGCGGCAGCCTCGCCGGGCTGCGCCTGAAGATGACCTCGGGCGTGGCGAACTTCGGGATCGCCGCGACCACCTCCGCCACACCCGACCTGTTCGAGGACGCCGGCGGCGCCTCCGCCATCTGCGGCCTCTTCGGCTCGACCGTGCGGTCCGGCAGCCGCACCTACATCGCGTCCCTCGGCTTCCACGTACGGGGCGGGAACGTGCCCCAGGCGGTCCTGGACCACCTGAACGACAACCGCCGCCACTACAGCCAGGCCGTCTGGGCCAACGCCGACGAGCTCACCCTCAGCCGCATCCTCGCCAACTACTCGTACACTCCGGCCGGTTCGAGCGCGGGACCCGTCCCGCTCGGCATGCTGCTCGACCCGACGCCGATCGCCACCACCGGCAACTACCTCGGCTTCCGCTGGAACTTCGGCAGCGAGCAGGAACGCGAGGAGTGGACCAAGTCCCGCCAGCCGGGCGACAACACGTTCGGCGCGCCGGTGGTCAACACGATCGCCATCGCCACCAACGGCGTCTTCGCCGAGGCCGTCCTCGGCCGCGCCAACTCGGCCGAGAAGATCGACATCACCCGCTTCTGGAACTGGAAGGACTCGCCCATCCAGATCACCCCGGCCGACATCGCCCCGGTGTCCACCGCCTCGCGCGCGCAGAACCTCGACACCACCGCGGCCGGCATGGGCGCCTCCCAGGCGAAGTTCGCGCCGATGGTGGCGATGCCGGACCCGGTCGGCCTCCAGACGGTGCAGGCCCTCGCCACCGCGAACCTGTTCCGCGACATGAGCGGCCTCGACAACATGAGCCAGGTGCTCGCCAAGGGCATCGAGGCCGCCGCCGCCAACGACAGCGCCGCGGGCGAACGCGGCCAGGCGGCCATGAAGACCGCCACCGAACACGCGCAGAAGATGGCCCAGATCGCCCTCGACGCCATCAGCAAGGTGCTGCCGCTCGCCACCGGCGGAGCCGGCGGCAGCATCAGCGCCATCGGCGGCATGCTGAACCAGGGCTCCAAGGCGGCCGCTCCGGAGAAGAAGGCCGACGCGCCGTCCGGCGACGCGCCCGCGGCGAAGGCCTGATCAAACACCGCGCGGGTCCGGGCCACCGCCCGGACCCGCCCTTACGACTTCCCCCCGGGCTGCGCCGCAGCCCCCCGCCCCCGCAGCCGCCGCCACAGCGTCGGCGCCGCGCCGAGCAGCACCGTGAGGCCGACCGCCGCGACCACGCCCTCCCACGGTTCGGGGAAGAGCGAGCCGCCCAGGATGCCGATGAGCTGGTACGTGGCCGCCCAGGCCAGGCACGCGGGCAGGTCGCCGCGGGCGAAGCGGCGCAGCGGCATCCCGGCGAGGAGGCAGGCCAGCATCACCGGGATCCGGCCCGCCGGGACCAGCCGGGAGAGCACCAGGACCGGCACCTGATGGGTCTCCAGACGTTCCTGCGCCTGGGCGAGCCGCTCCGGCGTGACCCGGCCGCGCAGCGCGGCCAGCCAGCGCGAGCCGTTGCGGGAGCGGACCCCGCGCCGGCCCAACCAATACAGGGCGAGGTCGCCGAGGAAGGCGGCGGCGGCCGACACCAGGAAGACGTAGAGCAGCGACAGCGGCGCCGTCTGGTGGAAGGCGACCACCGCGGCCGAGCTCACGATGGCCCCGGTCGGCACCACCGGCACCAGCGCGCCGAGCGCCACCAGCAGGAAGAGCGAGGGGTAGCCGACGGCCTGCTGCGTCGACTCCGGCGGCAGCTCCCGCACCGCCGTCACGATCCGGTCGATCACCGGGCGACCTCCGGCCGTACCCGCTCGCCGTGCCCCAGCAGGTGCACCGCCACCTTGGGGGCGAGCCGGGCCGCGTGCCGGACGAACTCGTCGCCCGGCGCGTGGAACTCGTGGGGCCGGATCGCGTCCATGCCGACCGGCCAGTACGTGCCGTAGTGCACCGGCACCGCCGCGGCCGGGGACAGTGCGGCCAGCGCCTGGGCGGCCCGGCCCGCGTCCAGGTGCCCGTGGCCGAGGTAAGGACCCCAGCCGCCGACCGGGAGCAGCGCCACGTCCACGGGGCCGACCGCCTCCGCCATGTCGTCGAACAGGCCGGTGTCACCGGCGAAGTAGGTCCGGGCCTCGCCCTCGACCACGTATCCGAGCGCGGGGGAGCGGTGCGGTCCGACCGGCAGCCGCCGCCCGTCGTGCAGGGCGGGGACGGCCCGTACGGTCACGCCCTCGACGTCCACCTCGTCGCCCGGCGCCACCTCGGTGACCCGCAGGCCGAGCGCGTCGAGCCGCCGCAGCGCGGGGACGGCCCGGGACGCTCCGGCGGGCACGACGACCCGGGTGCCGGGGGCGAGCCGGGCCAGCGAGGGCAGGTGGAGGTGGTCGGCGTGCAGGTGCGAGACGAGCACCGCCTCCGCGCGGGTCGCCTCCGGCGGGGGCAGCTCGCCGCGGCGGCGGCGCAGGTGTGCGAGCCGGCGCGCGAACAGCGGGTCCGTCAGGAAACGCACCCCGGAGTCCTCGACCGTGCATGTGGCATGACCCCACCAGGTGACCTCCACCGGCACGCCGCCCTTCCTCGTCCGTTCCCGCCCGTCGCCCCGGCCCCGCCGCGAGCCCTTCCGTAACGAGGGTAAATGTCCGGTGCCGTCCGTGTGGCCGGTCTTCGACGGACCACGCGGAGTTCGGTATACCGAAGGCTCCTCGGGGGTCCGGCGACGCAGTAGGGTCGCTCCATGGACGACGTTCGGGTGGCGGCGATCGCCAGCCTCACCCCGCTCGAAGAGCTCGACGAAGACCCTTTCCTCGTGGACACCCGCAGCCAGCACGCCATGTGCGTGCGCTGGGCCGTCGACAAGGGGTACGTGGTGGCGAGGCGGCTGCTGTTCTACGGCATTCGGCCGGACCACGAGGCGCTGTGGGAGGACGTCGACGCGGGGATCGTCGACCTGTTCGTCGCCCCGAACGAACGCGTCCTGGCCCGCGCGTTGACCGACGTGCCCGCGTTCCTCGCCGAGTGCGAGCGGCGCGGGGTGCGGCTGGAGACCGCGGGGCTCGACGAACCCGCGTACGACGCGCCGATGAAGGCCGGGGTGCACCGGCGGATGTCCATGCCCACCGCCGGGTACGACGGTTGTTGAAGCGGTCCTGACACACGCACCTTCTCCCGGCTGACCTGCCCGCGGTGGCCGTTGTGCCACGCTTGGGGCAGGAAACGGGTGAAAGGTGAACCAGGCGTGGGTGAACGGCGAGGGCATACCCCCGGCCGCTGGCGGAGCGCCGGCCGGGCCGCGATGCGGGTGATCACGGTCTGGGCGGTCTCCACGCTCACCATGCTGGTGCTCGCCGGGCTCCTCCCCGACTTCCAGCTCCAGTCCCGCGACGGCGACAGCCTCACCACGATCGCGTTCACCGCCGCCCTGGGCGCCGGGGCCTTCGGTCTGCTGAGCGCGCTGGTGTGGCCGCTGCTCGTGCGGGCCCTGCTGCTCGTACCGGCGCTGGTGCTCGGCCTGTTGGTGTTCTTCCTCAACGGCTCGCTGCTGCTCCTCGCGCTCTGGCTGACCCCCGACGGGCGCGGCAGCGCGGCCCCGCAGACCGCCGTCCTGGTGGCCGCCGTGATGTCCGCGGTGGCCTCGGCCACCTCCACCGGCCTCGCGGTGCGCGACGACGACGCCTACCGGCGGCGCCTCTACCGGCTCGCCGACCGCAAACGCCCCCGCCTCCCGCACGGCCCGGAGCCCGTCCCCGGCACGGTCTTCCTCCAGCTCGACGGCGTCGGGCACCGGGTGCTCGGCGAGGCCGTCGCCGACGGCCTGATGCCCACCGTCGCCGACTGGCTCGCCACCACCCACCGGCTCGCCCCCTGGCGCACCGACTGGTCCAGCCAGACCGGCGCCAGCCAGCTCGGCATCCTGCACGGCTCCAACGAGGACGTGCCGGCCTTCCGGTGGTACGAGAAGGACACCGGCCGGCTCATGGTCTCCAACCGGCCCGCGAGCGCCGTCGAACTCCAGCGCCGCGCGGTCGAGCGCACCGGCGACGGCGGACTGCTCACCTTCGACGGGGCCTCCCGGGGCAATCTGTTCAGCGGCGGCGCCGACGAGCTCGCCCTGGTCCTGTCGATGGCCGCCCGGCGGGGCCCCCGCAACCGCTCCCGGTCCGGCTACTTCGCGTACTTCTCCGACCCCGCCAACGCTGTCCGCACCGCGGGCTCCTTCGTCACCGAGGCGCTGCGCGAGATGGTCCAGTCGACCCGGGCGCTGCTGCGCCGCGAGACGCCCCGGGTCTCCCGGGGCGGCCTGTACCCCTTCGTCCGGGCCTTCGCCACGGTCATCGAGCGGGACGTGGTGGTCTCGGCGGTGATGGGCGACATGCTCGCCGGCCGGACCGCCGTCTACGCCGACCTGGTCGCCTACGACGAGGTCGCCCACCACTCCGGGCCGCAGGGCCGCGACACCGACCAGGTGCTGCGGCGGCTCGACCGCTCGATCGCCCTGATCGCCAAGGTCGCCGAGCACGCGCCCCGCCCGTACCGGATCGTGCTGCTCTCGGACCACGGCCAGAGCCCGGGGGAGACCTTCCAGGGCGCGTACGGGCTGACCCTGCGCGATCTCGTACGGGCCGGCTGCGGCCTTCCGGTGCCGCGCCGGGTGCGGCGGACCCGCTGGGGGCACCCCCAGACCGAGTCCGCGGGCGGCTCGGAGGCCAGGGACGTGGCCCGCGACGCGCTGCGCGGCGCCCTGCACCGCAAGGTCGACGAGGCGGACGAGCAGGGCGGGGAGGCGGCGGAGGCGGCCGCGGTGGCGGCGGCCCGGGCCCCCGAACCTGTGGTCCTCGCCTCCGGCAACCTGGGCCTGGTCTCCTTCCCGGGCGTGCCGCACCGGATGACCCGCGAGGAGATCGACCGCCTCCACCCCGCGCTCCTGCGCACCCTCGCCCACCACCCGGGCATCGGCTTCCTGCTGGTGGCGAGCGAGGAGCACGGCTCCGTGGTGCTCGCGCGGGGCGGGGTCGAGGTCCCGGTCGCGGAGCTGACCGACGACGGGCCGCTGGCCGTTTTTGGCCCCGGCGCGGCCGACGCCGTGCGGCGCACGGACGGCTTCCCGCACGTCGCCGACATCATGGTCAACTCGATGTACGACCCGGCGACGGGCACCGTGCACGCCTTCGAGGAGCAGATCGGCTCCCACGGCGGCCTCGGCGGCGAGCAGAGCCACCCCTTCCTGCTGTGGCCGCGCGACCTGGCCGAGCCGCCCGCCGGGATCGTGGGGGCCGAGCAGGTGCACCGGGTGCTGCGAGGGTGGCTGCGGGAGAGCGAGGGGCCCCAGGTGCCCCTGGAGATTTCGCCGTCCAGCGGCGATGCGGAAGCGTTTCTTCCGGTAGAGGACCAGGCCGTACAGGACAAAAGCGGGTGATTTGGAGCGCCGTCCCAGCAGGCGGACGATGAGGTGGTTTGCACGACGAGAGGCGCACCACCCCCCATGAGCACGGCCACCCCCGACACCCACCGCGGCAGCCCCGACGAGGCCCCGCGACCCGAGCACCGACCGGACGGGGCGGCACCCGACAAGCACACCCGCAGCTTCGGGCTCCCGGTCGCCACGGCGCTCGTGGTCGGAAACATCATCGGCGGCGGCATCTTCCTGCTCCCCGCCTCCGTCGCCCCCTTCGGCACCATCAGCCTGGTCGCCTTCGGGATCCTGACCGTCGGCGCGCTCTGCCTGGCGCTGGTCTTCGGCCGGCTCGCCCGCCGCCACCCGCAGACCGGCGGCCCCTACGTCTACGCCCGCGCCGCCTTCGGCGACTTCGCCGGGTTCCTCGCCGCCTGGTCGTACTGGATCACCACCTGGGTCTCCAACGCCGCGCTCGCCGTCGCCGCCGTCGGCTACCTCGACGTCCTCGTCCCCATCCACGAGTCCAAGGCCGCCACCATCGGCGCCGCCCTGCTCATCCAGTGGCTGCCCGCCCTCGCCAACCTGGCCGGCACCCGGTACGTCGGCGCCGTCCAGCTCGTCGCGACCGTGCTCAAGTTCGTCCCGCTGCTCCTTGTCGCCGTCGGCGGACTGTTCTTCTTCGACAGCGCCAACCTCGGCCCGTTCCGGGCCGGCGACGCGAGCGCGCTCGGCGCGGTCTCCGCCTCCGCCGCGATCCTGCTCTTCAGCTACCTGGGCGTCGAGTCCGCCGCCGTCAGCGCCGGAGAGGTCCGCGACCCGCGCCGCAACGTCGGCCGCGCCACCGTCCTCGGCACCCTCGGCGCCGCCGCGCTCTACCTGCTCGGCACTCTCGCCGTCTTCGGCACCGTCGCCCACGACAAGCTGGTCACCTCCACCGCGCCCTTCACCGACTCCGTGAACGCCATGTTCGGCGGCTCCTGGGGCGGTGTCGCCGTCGCCTGCATGGCCCTGGTCTCCATGATCGGCGCGCTCAACGGCTGGACCCTGCTGAGCGCCCAGGCGCCGTACGCCGCCGCCCGCGACGGCCTCTTCCCGAAGGTCTTCACCGTCAAGCGGCGCGGCGTCCCCACGGTCGGCGTCCTGGTCACCGTCGTCCTCGCCTCGCTCCTGACCGTCTACAACTACACGGCCGGCACCCAGGGCGTCTTCGAGATCCTGGTCCTCGTCACCACCTTCACCGCCACCGTCCCCTACCTGCTCTCCACGGCCGCCCAGATCTACTTCCTGCTCTCCGGCCAGGGCGAGAAGGTCTCGCCCGCCCGCCTCACCCGCGACGCCGTCCTCGCCGTCGCCGCCTTCGGCTTCTCCCTCTGGCTCGTCGCGGGCGCCGGCTACGCGGCGGTCTACCAGGGCGTGCTCTTCCTCTTCGCCGGTGTCCTCGTGTACGCGGCGATGGCGGCGCGCAGGACGCGGGCGGCGGGCGCGACGGCGGAGGCCGGGCGCGACGGCGAGTGACGTACGGCCGACCGCGGGCCGTCCGTCGGCGCGCGCCCCGGTGCGCTCCGGCGCGTGCGCCCGCCGGTGCGGTGAATTCCGGGTCCCGCGTGTAGGCCGACCGGGCGGTTGTGGCGTCCCGGGCGGCTCGGGGCCGCCCCTACGGGGCAGGACGGATCCCCATGAGGTCCCTCCCCGCGCGCCCCGGCGTCACCGCCGTGCGGGCCCGGCGGCTCGCCGTCGCGGTGCTGCTCGTGCTCGCCGCGCTGCTCGGCACCGGGGGAGCCCTGACCGGGACGGCCGGCGCGGAACCGCGCGTCGCCGGCGCGGCGGCCGATCCCGTGGCCGAGGTCCACGACCTCGCCGAGCACGAGGCGATCACCCCCGTACGCGGAGCACGCCGCCCGGCGCCGCCCCGCCACCTCCGCGCGGCGCGGCCCACCGCCGCTCCCGCGCCCGTACCCGTACCGCCCCCGTGCGACGACGCGCCCCGGTCGGCGGTGATGCGGTGCTGAGAGGCCCGGCCTCTCCAGCACCCGCTCACCCCACCGCAAGGAGCTCCGTCATGCCCATCGACCCCTTCGCCGTGCTCAACGCGCTGCTGCGCGCCGAGGCGGCCCGCCAGGAACGGTCCGGCCGCCCCACGGAAGCGGAACGCGAACCCGAACGGCCCTCCCTCCGCGCCGCCCCCGGGGCGGCCGCCGAACCGGAGCCGAAGGCGGACTGACCCCGCCTTCGGCGAGGCCCGGACCCCGATCCGGGCCTCCCCCGTGCCCGCGCTCACGGGACGATCGTGAAGGCCTGCGTGACCAGGGCGCGCTCCAGACGGTCCCGGAGCCGGGCCGCCGTGGGCCGCAGCCGGTCGAGTTCGGCCAGCGGCAGCGAGAAGCCCACCGCCGCCACCACCCCGCCGACCGTGACGGGCACCGCCGCGCACACCGTGCCCAGCACGTACTCCTCCACCTCGTGCACCGGCGCGCCGCGCCGCACCCGCGCCAGCCGCCGGATCAGCGCGTCCTCGTCGCGCACCGTGCGCGGGGTCAGCCGGGTCACCGGCCGCCGGGCCAGGTACTCCCGCAGGGCCGTCACGTCGAGCTGGGCGAGCAGGCACTGCCCGAGGGCGTGCGCGTGGGCGCTGGTGCGGAACTCGGTCCACTCCTCGGCGGACGGCCGCTCCGGGGTGTCCGCGACGGCCACCACCTCGATCTCGCCCTTCTCCAGGACACCGCAGTACACCGGCGCGTCCAGCTCGTCGCGCAGCAGCCGCAGCCACTCGGGCAGCCGCAGCCCGGGGCCGTCCCGCTGCCCCGACAGCCGGGGTGCGGCAGGCCCCAGCCGGAACGCGCCGTGCTCGTGGTGCAGATAGCCGTCGTGGACCAGGGTCCGCAGCAGGTGGTACGTGGTCGGGAGCGGCAGGTCCGTCATCCGGGACAGGCGTTTGGCGGTCAGCTCGCCGTGCTCGGCGACCGCCTGGAGCAGGCAGAGCGCACGGCGGACCGAGCCTATGAGCGTGGGAGCGGTGGGTTCAGTGGGTTCGGTGGGTCCAGTGGGGGTGGTGGGAGCGGTGTGACTGGTGGGGACTGTGGGTGACATGGGGTCAGTTTGCCGATGCCCGCTCGATCGCACCCGTGGGCTCGCTGCTCCTTGGGTGATCGCCCGTTCCGCACCCCGGGCACCGCCGCGATTCCTCCAAGACCGGACGCGGGCGCCGCCCGGCCGAAAAACGCCCCCGCCGCCGACCGGCCGCCGTCCCCGCCACCTCTACCCGGGGGTCGCCGCCCGCGCCCGGCGGTCGTGCGTCACCACCAGGCCCATGACCCCCGCCGCGAGCAGCGCCAGCGCGGCCAGTGCCGGGACCAGGGTCACCAGCGGGCCCGCCGCCAGGCAGCACACGCCGCCCACCAGGAGGACGGTCGGGCGCCGCCCCGAGGAGCGCAGGACGATCGCGGCCGCGCCGAGCAGGAAGAGCCCGACGCCGCCGGTCAGGGACCAGGCCACGGTGCCGTGCAGGGGCTCGGCCAGGCCGTAGTGGCCGGTGTCGGCGACCTGGGTCAGCACCTTCTTCATGCCGAGCGCCGTCAGCACCACGCCCGCGACCAGCGGCAGGTGCAGGAACGTGTACACGTCCCGGGCGAAGCGGGTGCGCTCGTCGCCGTCGAGCGCCGCGAGCCGGTGCTCGGCCGGCTCCCCGAAGCGCCGGAAGTACAGCGCCCACAGCCCCGACGCGAGCAGCAGCCCCGCCGCGCACGCCCCGATCACCGCCACCGTCAGCGGGAAATCGGCCACGCCCACGCCCATCGCCACGATGGACTCGCCGAGCGCGATGATCACGATGAGCCCGTGCCGCTCGGAGAAGTGCCCGGGGGAGTTGACCCGCCAGCCGGACGAGCCGGTGACATAGATCCCGCCGTAGTCCACGACGACCGCGCCCAGCCACAGCAGCAGCCGCGCGGGTCCTTCGTACGCGCAGCCCATGAGCAGCAGCACGAACGGCGGCGCCACCGACAGCAGGGCCGTTCGCCGCAGAGTGGCCCGCAGGGCCGTGTCGCCCGGGCTGGAGACCCAGTACGAGACGAGGTGCAGCACCCGCACCAGGCCGTACGAGACCACGAACACCACCGGCGCGGGCAGCCCGCCCGGCGCGTCCGCGAACACCTCGGGCACCGCGAGCGACACCACGAACACCACGGTCATCACGGTGACAAGGACCGCGAACAGGGCCCCGGAGTCCGCCCGTACGACATTGCCCAGCCAGGCGAAGCAGCACCAGCACCACCACAGCAGCGCGAGCACCGTCATCGCCCCGAGCACCCGCACCGGGGTCGGATGGGCCGCCATCAACGCGGTCACCTGCGTGATCGCGTAGACGAAGACCAGATCGAAGAAGAGCTCGGCGGGCGTCACCTTGTGATCGCCCCCGGCCGCGACCATCCGCGCCCGTTCCCTGCCAGCCACCGCATCCCCCTTGCGCAGCACACACTTTCGGCCATCCAGGCGCGCACCTTACAACGCCCCGCATTACCCCGGACGTAATCGACCCCCGCAGCCCGCCCCGGCATGCTCGTGAGCACCGGGTCCCGGGCGGCGCACTCCGCCCGGGCACCGGCCCCGATCCCGTAGAAACTGCCCTCCAGGAGCGTGATCCGCCATGTCCCAGGCCCTGCTCGCCGGTCTCTCCCGCACCACCAAGCCGCGGTCCATGGTGCGCCGGTTCCTCGCCCTCGACGCCGTCGTCACCGGCGGCAACGGGCTCGCCTACCTCGCCGCCTCCGGGCCCCTGGGCGAACTCCTCGGAGTGAGCCGCGGCCTGCTGCTCGGGCTCGGGGCCTTCCTCACCGTGTACGCGGCCGGCGTGGCCCTGCTGGCGAGCCGCCCGCAGCCGCCCGTCCTCGGCGTCAAGGCGGTCGTCGACGCCAACCTGCTGTGGGCGGCGCTCAGCGTCGTCGCCCTCGTCGGCTGGCTGGAGCCCAGCACCGCGGGCGCCGTCTGGACCCTGCTCCAGGCGGGCACCGTGGCCGGTTTCGCCGCCCTCCAGTGGGGCGCGCTGCGGGCCGCCGCTACTTCTTGAGGGACTGGAGGTAGGCGACCGTCTCCGGGTCGGCCGGGAGGAAGGTCTCGATGGCCAGCTCGGCGACGGTCACGTCCAGCGGCGTGTTGAACGTCGAGATCGACGACACGAACGACAGCACCCGCCCGTCGTGCTCGATCCGCAGCGGCAGCGCGAAGTACGGGTACGGCTCCAGGTCCTCCCCGTCCGCCCGGTCCGCCGGATCCCCGGACCCCTCCGGCAGCGGATAGGCCGCCACCTCCTCGTACAGCGCGCGCAGCGACTCCGAGCGGGCGAGGCCGATCTGACGCTCCATCTGGGCGAGCAGATGCCCCCGCCACTCCCGCAGATTGCGGATGCGCGGGGCGAGACCCTCCGGATGCAGGGTGATCCGCATGGCGTTCAGCGGCGGGGTCAGCAGATGCTCCGGCAGCCCCTCAAGGAGCATCCCGATGCCCTGGTTGGCCGCCACCACCGTGTACGAGCCGTCCACGACGAGCGCCGGATACGGCTCATAGCCCTGGAGCAGCTGCCCGATGCCCTCGCGCAGCGTCTCCAGGAGCGGCGCGTCCAGCGTCGACTCGGTGAACCGGGGCGCGTAACCGGCCGCCAGGAGGAGGGCGTTGCGGTCCCGCACCGGCACCTCCAGGTGCTCGGCGAGCCGCAGCACCATCTCCTCGCTCGGCCGTGAACGGCCCGTCTCGACGAAGGAGATGTGCCGCGCGGACGAGTCGGCCCGCAGCGCCAGCTCCAGCTGGCTCAGCCGCCGCCGCTCGCGCCAGCCGCGCAGCAGCGGACCCACACCCGTGTCGGTCGCGACAGTCGTCATGCTCAGACGGTATCCCAGAGGATGACCCGGGTACCTTCTCCCCGGTGGCCGCCCGGCCCACCGCAGGACCCGACCGGAGGGAGCACACGTGCCCACACAGCCGTTGTCGCAGAAGGAGATCGAGGACCGCCTGCGGGAGCTCCCCGGCTGGTCCCTCGACGGTGACCGCATCACCCGCACCTACCGGCTCGCCGACCACTTCGCCGCGACCGCCCTCGTCGTCCACGTGGCCTCGATCCAGCAGGAGCTCGACCACCACAGCGATCTGACGCTCGGTTACAACAGCGTCGCCCTGTCCGTGAACACCCACACCGTCGGCGGCGTCACCGACAAGGACTTCACGCTCGCCGACCGCGTCGAGGCCGTGGCACCCGGACACGGCGCGCGCTGACCCCGCGTCCCCCTCCCCGTACGATCACCGCATGGGGGAGACGATGCTCGACTACGAGGCCGAGGCCGCGCGCTACGACGAGACCCGCGGCGGGGTGCCCCGGGCGGAGGCCGCCGCGGCCGCCGTGCTGCGGCTGCTGCCGCCCGGCGCCCGCACCCTCGTCGACCTCGCCTGCGGCACCGGCCTCGTCACCGAACGCCTCACCCGGCCGGGCTCCGCCGGCCCCGCCGTGTACGGGATCGACGCCGCGCACGCGATGCTGCGCGCCGCCGCCGACCGCCTCCCGGGCCGCGTGGTGCGCGCCGACGCCCGCCGCCTCCCGCTGCCGGACGGCTCCGTCGACGCGGTCAGTGCCGTCTGGCTGCTGCACCTCGTGCCCTTCGCCCCGGAGATCGTCGCCGAGGCGGCCCGGGTGCTGCGCCCCGGCGGTGTCCTCCTCGTCACCGTCGACAAGGACCTCGCGCACGACGTCGGCAGCGACATCGACGCGCTGCTGCGCCCGCACCGCGCCCCCGACGCGGGCTCCGACCGCGCGGCCCTCGTCACCGCGTACGCCGCCGCCCACGGGCTGACCCCCGCGCCCGGCACGTCCTTCACCGGCCGCGGCCAGGGCGCCACCCCGCGCGGCACCGCCGAGAAGCTGCGGCGCGGCTACTACGCCTCCTGGTTCCGGGGCACCCCCGCGACCGTGGACCGGCTCACGAAGGACCTCGCCGCCCTGCCGTACCAGGACCGCCCCCGCGCCGAACCCGCCTACCGGCTGGCCCGGTTCGTGAAGGGCGCCGAGGGCGGGGCCTGGCGCGGAGCCGCCGCCCGCCCGTGCGTCACGCCCCCGTGCGTCACGCCTCCGCGCCGAACGCCCGCTCCGCGTACGCCGTGAAGTCCCTCGGCTCGCGGCCCAGGACCCGCTTCACCCCGTCCGTCACCGACGCGTTGTGCCCGTCGAGCAGCGTCGCGAACAGACCGGCCAGCCAGACCGCCTCCGGCTCCGGAAGGCCGAACCCGCCCAGCAGGCCCGCGAATTCGGCCTCGCTCATCGGCACGTACACGACCTCGTGCCCGGCCGCCCGGGAGAGCTCCCCGGCCACCTCGGCGAAGGTCAGCACCCGGGGGCCCGTCACCTCGTGCACCAGACCCGCGTGCCCGTCCTGGAGCAGGGTCGCCACGATCACCTCCGCGAGGTCGTCCGCGTCGATGAACGGCTCGCCCGTGTCGCCCGCAGGGAACGCGATAGTCCCGGCCGCGACGCCCTCCGCGAGCAGCCCCTCGTCGAAGTTCTGCGCGAAGAACGCGGCCCGGACCACGGTGAGTTCGACCCCCGTCGCCCGCAGCGCCTCCTCGGCCGCCACCGCCTCCGGCTCGCCCCGGCCGGACAGCAGCGTCACCCGCCGCACCCCGTGCGCGAGCGCCAGCTCACCGAAGCCCCGTACCGCCTCCACCGCGCCGGGCGCGGCGAGATCGGGGTAGTAGTTGACGTACGCGGCGTCCGCGCCGTCCAGGGCCGGACCCCACGTGGCCGGGTCCTCCCAGTCGAAACGGGTGGCGCCCGCCCGCGATCCCGCCCGCACCCGCGCGCCGTGCTCCGCGAGGACCCGCGCCACCCGGCGCCCGGTCTTCCCGGTCGCGCCCGTCACGAGGACCGTCGAGCTGTTCGTGTCATTCGTCGTCTGCTGCGTCGTGTTCGTCATGGCTCCACCCTCGCGGCCCGGCCGCCGCGATCCCATGCTCCACCGGCTCACGCGCATACGCGTCCGTCTACGCTGGCCGTCATGGACGCACTCGCCGGCCTTCTCGACGGGCCGCGGGCCCAGGGCGCCTTCATCCTGCGCATGGTCATGGACCCGCCCTGGTCCGTACGGATCGAGGACCGGGCCCCGCTCTGCCTGATGTGCGTCACCGCCGGCGAGGCCTGGATCGTGCCGGAGCACGGCGCGCCCGTCCTGCTGCGGCCCGGGGACATCGCCGTCGTCCGCGGCCCCGATCCGTACACCGTCGCCCACGCCCCCGACGCGCCGCCGACCGCCGTCGTCGGGCCCGGCGGCCAGTGCGCCACCCTGAGCGGCGAGCCGCTCGCCGAGGCGATGAGCCTGGGCGTACGCACCTGGGGCAACGCCCCCGACGGCGGCACCAGCGTGCTCGTGGGCACCTACCAACTGGCCGGGGAGGTCAGCCGACGGCTCATGGACGCGCTGCCCGCGCTGCTCCACCTGCCGGCCGAGGTGTGGGACTGCCCGCTCATGCCCTTCCTGGAGGACGAGATCTCCCGCGACGAGCCCGGCCAGAGCGTCGTCCTCGACCGGGTCCTCGACCTGCTCCTGATCGCCGCCGTCCGCGCCTGGTTCTCCCGGCCCGGCGCCGAGGCGCCCGCCTGGTACCGGGCGATGGGCGACCCCGTCGTCGGGCGCGCGCTGCGGCTGCTCCAGGGGGACCCGGCGCACCCCTGGACCGTCGCCGCGCTCGCCGAGAAGGCGGGGGTGTCGCGGGCCGCGCTCGCCCGGCGCTTCGCCGAACTGGTGGGGGAGCCGCCGATGGCGTACCTCACCGGCTGGCGGATCGCGCGCGCCGCCGACCTGCTGCGGCAGAGCGACGCCACCGTCGAGTCCGTCGCCCGCCAGGTCGGCTACAGCAGCGCCTTCGCGCTGAGCGCCGCCTTCAAGCGGGTGCGCGGGGTGAGCCCGCAGGAGCACCGCGGCGGACGGAGCTGACCGGCCCGACGGTCCCGCTCCTTGCCGAAACAGCAAGTTGTCTCGCGCTTCCGGCAGTGACGGCGCACGCTGTCCCCATGAGCGACAACGACCTCCACGACGGACACGGCCACGGTCACGGCACGGGCCACGGCAAGGGCGAAGGCCACGGCAAGGGCCACGGCCACCACCACGACCACACCCACCTCGACTGGGCCGAGCTCGCCCCGCTCCTCACCGTGCAGGCCGAGACCGCGAGCCCCCTCTACACCGAGGCCGCCGCCTGGCTGGCCGCCCTCGCCCCCGCCGCCCGGGTCCGCAGGGTGCTGGACTTCGGCAGCGGTCCCGGCGTCGTCACCGCGCTGCTCGCCGAGGCCTTCCCGGAGGCGGAGGTCGTCGCCGTCGACGCGACCCCCGAACTCCTCGCCCTCGCCCGGGAGCGCGCCGAGGCCCGCGGGCTCGGCGACCGGGTCACCACCCTGCGCGCCGAACTCCCCGAGGACTTCGACGCCCTGGGCACCGCCGACCTGATCTGGGCCAGCCACTCCCTGCACCACATAGGCGACCAGCAGGCCGCGCTCACCTCGTTCGCCAAGGTGCTGAACCCCGGCGGGATCATCGCCCTCGCCGAGGGCGGGCTGCCCGCCCGGCACCTGCCGTGGAACGCCGGCGTCGGGCGCCCGGGTCTGGAGGCCCGGATCGACGCGGCCGCCGCCGAGTGGTTCGGCGAGATGCGGGCCTCGCTGCCCGACGCCAAGGACGAGATCGACGACTGGAACGGGCTGCTCACCGGCGCCGGGCTCACCCCGAGCGGCACCCGCAGCTTCCTGTCCGACGTACCGGCGCCGCTGTCGGCGGAGGTACGGGGACAGATAGTCGCCCATTACGAGCGGCAGCGCGACGGCCTGGCCGGGAGCCTCGCGGCCGACGACCGCGCGGCCCTCGACCGGCTCCTCGACCCGGCCGACCCGCTCTCGCTGCACCGCCGCCCGGACCTGTTCCTGCTCACCGCCCGTACGGTCCACACGGCACGCAAGGCGGGCTGAGGCTCAGGAGGACACCGGCTCCAGGCGCCACCACTGCGCGGGGGAGTCGGTGTCCTCCCACTGCCGGACGTCCGCGCCGTCCTCCGTGGAGCCGTCCGCGACCTCCAGGAGCAGCCCGCTGACGAAGCTGACCAGCGCGACCGTGCCGGGCGACTGGAGGTCCTCCTCGATGGTCCACTCCTGGGCGCCGAAGTTGTTCGGCTTCCACTGCTGGATCCCGGCGCCGTTCTCGGTCGAGGCGCCCTTCACGTCGAGGCGCTTGCCGCCCGCCACGTTCACCAGGTGGTAGAGCCCGCCGCCGTTCGGGACCGGCGCGATGTGCCACTGCTGGCCGGGGGTGCCCCGGTCGACGGCCTGCCGCACCGGGGCCCCGCTGCGCGTCGACCCCTCGAACACCTCCAGAAGGAGCCCGCTGGCCACGTTCCGTACCCGGTAGACCCCCTCCGTGACCTGCATGGATCAGGCTCCGACGTGGAACTCGGCCGGGTCGGGGCCAAGGCGGCGGCCCTCGTCGAGCGCGGCGAGACCCGCCAGGTCCTCGGCGTCGAGCTCGAAGTCGAAGACGGCGATGTTCTCGCGGATACGGGACGGGGTCACCGACTTCGGGATGACCAGGTTGCCGATCTGGATGTGCCAGCGCAGCACGATCTGCGCCGGGGTGCGCGCGTGCTTGCGGGCGATGGCCACGATCGCCGGGACGTCGAGCAGCCCCCGGCCCGAGCCGAGCGGCGACCAGGCCTCGGTCGCGATGCCGTGCCGCTCGTGCACCTCGCGGGCGGCCGCCTGCTGGAGCTGCGGGTGCAGCTCGATCTGGTTGACCGCGGGCACCACCGAGGTCTCGCCGATCAGGCGCTCCAGGTGCTCGGGGTGGAAGTTCGACACGCCGATGGCCCGGGCGCGCCCGTCGGCCAGGATCTTCTCGAAGGCGCGGTACGTGTCGACGTACGCGCCCTTGTTCGGCACCGGCCAGTGGATGAGGTACAGGTCGACGAAGTCCAGGCCCAGCTTGGCGAGGGAGTCGTCGAAGGCGCGCAGGGTCGCGTCGTAGCCCTGCTCGCTGTTCCAGAGCTTCGTGGTGACGAAGAGCTCCTCGCGCGGGAGGCCCGAGGCGGCGACGGCCTTGCCGGTGCCGGTCTCGTTGCCGTAGATGGCGGCGGTGTCGATGGAGCGGTAGCCCGCCTCCAGGGCGGTGCCGACGGCCTGCTCGGCCTCCGCGTCCGGCACCTGCCACACGCCGAAGCCGAGCTGCGGCATCCGCACGCCGTTGTTGAGGGTGAGGAAGGGGACCTTGCTGTCCGTGCTCACGAGCGGTCGATCCTTACGTCGTCGTCCGGCCACTGCCGGTGTCGGCCATTGCTTGTCTCAGCCATTGCTGGTGTCAGCTTCAACGATCAGCGTGCCGATCTCATTCCGCCGTGCCGGGGGACCGGTCCTCCGCCGTCCCCAGATACGCCGCCCGCACCCTCGGGTCCGCCCGCACCCGCTCCGCCGGGCCCTCGGCCAGGACCCGGCCGAGGTCGAGCACCACGACCCGGGCGCACAGCTCCATCACGAAGGAGACATGGTGCTCGACCAGCAGCACCGCGCATCCCTCCTCCTCCGCCATGTACCGCACCACGGCGGCGAGCTGCCCGCGTTCCTCGGCCGACATGCCGGAGGCCGGCTCGTCCAGCAGGAGCAGCCGCGGCGGGTCGGCCAGCGCCCGGGCCAGCTCCACCATCCGGGCCTGGCCGACGGGCAGCGCGCCCGCGTACGTGCCCGCGAGCGCGTCGAGCCCGCAGGAGCGCAGCACCTGGGCGGCCCGCGACCGGCGGGCCGCGACGGGGCCCCGCCGCCACTCCTGGGCGACGACCAGGTTGTCCGTCACCGTCAGCTGGCCGAAGAGCTGCTGGCGCTGGAAGGTGCGCCGCACCCCGTGCCGGGCGCGCCACACGGGGGAGCGGCGCGAGACGTCCGTACCGTCCAGGAGGACCCGGCCGCGGTCCGGCCTGCGGATGCCCGACACCACGTCGAACAGGGTCGTCTTCCCCGCGCCGTTGGGCCCGATGAGGCCGCAGATCTCACCGGACCGTACGGAGACGTCGACGTCGTCGAGGGCCCGGACCCCGCCGAAGCGGACCCCGATGCCCCGGGCTTCGAGGAGGACGTCCCCGGTCATGTCCCGGGTCGTGTCCCCGGTCATGACCTGACCCCCGTTCCCAGGTAGGCGTCGGCGAGCCGGTCGGCGTCGGCCTCTTCGCGCGGCCCGCACCACACGATCCGGCCCTCCGCCAGGTAGGCCACGGTGTCCGCGAGGCCCAGCGCCTCGGCGGCCTTCTCCTCGACCAGCAGCAGCGCGGTGCCCCGCGCCCTGAGCTCGGCGAGCAGCTGGAACACCTCGTCGACGACCCGGGGCGCCAGCCCGAGGGACGGCTCGTCGGCGACGAGGACGGCGGGCGGGCGCTGGAGCAGCGGGGCGAGGGCGAGCAGTTGCTGTTCGCCGCCGGAGAGGGAGCCCGCCGGTACGCTGCGGCGTGCGGCGAGCGCGGGGAAGCGGGCGTAGACGGCCTCCCGGTCCCGGGCGTCGGGCAGCTGGAGCGCCAGGTTCTCCTCGATGGAGAGCCCCGCGAAGATGCCCCGCCCCTCGGGCGCGAGCCGCACCCCGCGCCGGGCCCGCGCGACCGCCGAGTCGCCGCGCGCCTCGGCCCCGTCGACCCGCACCGCGCCGTCCCGGGCCGTCAGGAGCCCGCCCGCGACCCGGCACAGGGTGGACTTGCCGGCGCCGTTGGCCCCGAGGACGGCGACGATCTCCCCGGGGCGTACGAGGAGGTCGACCCCGTGCAGCACGTCCGCGCCGCCGCCGTACCCGGCCCGTACCGAGGTGAGCTCCAGGGCCGCGGGACGGGGCGGCGCGAGGACGGCGGGCCCCGCCCCCGTGTCCGCCCGCGCGGCGGCCTTCGCCCGGCGGGCCGCCCAGCGGGCCGGGACGGCCGCCGCGTAGCCGTCCGGGTCGTTGGCGAGCGCCAGGCCCGCGAGGCCGAAGAGCACGACGGGCAGGTGGGCGGAGTCGGTCACGTACTGGGCGAGGAGCTGCGGGGCCACCGCGTAGACCAGGCCCGCGAGCACCGCGTACTGCGGTCGCCGCACGCCCGCGGCGACCACCACCGCGAGCCACACCAGACCCGTCATCGCCGGGAAGTCGGTCGCCGTGACACGCGTGTTGTACGAGGCGTAGAGCACCCCGCCGAAACCGGCGAGGCCCGCCGACACGGTGAACACCAGCAGCTTGGTGCGCACCACCGACACCCCCGAGGCCGCCGCCGCGGCGGGCGCCGAGCGGACCGCGAGCATCGCCCGGCCCCGCCGCGAGTTCCGCAGCCGGGTCAGCCCGGCCACGCCCGCCGCGCTCAGCAGGACGAGGACGACGCCCATCGCCCGGTCGTCGGACAGGTCGAGCGGCCCGAGGACGGGGCGGGGGATCTCCCAGCCGGTGTCGCCGTTGCGCAGCCACCCGAACTGGAAGAGGACCTGGTCGGCGAGGAAGGCCAGGGCCAGCGTCGCGAGCGCCAGCGAACGCCCGCCGAGGCGCAGCGCGGGCAGCGCCACGACCGCGCCGAGCAGCGCGGCCACCGCCGTGCCCGCGAGCGCCGCGGCGGCGAACGGCCAGCCGTGGCTCATCAGCAGCCCGGCCACGAGCGCCGCGCTCGTCACGAAGGTGGCCTGGGCGAGCGACACCATCGCGCCGAGCCCGGTCACCACCGCGAAGGACAGGAAGACCAGACCGATGGCCAGGCCCTGCGCGAGGATCCCGCTCCAGAACGGGGTGGTGACGGTGTAGAAGGCGGCGCACAGCAGCGCCCCGGCCAGCGCCCACGGCCCCCAGCGGCGCAGCGGCCCGAGCTCCGCGAGCCGGTCGTCGGGCGGCGGATCGGCGGCGGCGGTGCCCGCGGCCCGCTCCCGCCGGGCAAGGAGTACGAGCCCGGCGAACAGGATGAGGAACGGCACCGCCGTACGGAAGCCGGTCAGGCCCTCGGCGAAACTCGCGTACCCGGCGACCAGGTTCTGCACCACGCCCAGCGCGAGTCCGCCCGCGAAGGCGAGCGGCACGGAGGCGAAGCGGCCGAGGACCGCCGCCGTCGCCGAGACGAACAGGAAGAGGGTGTAGTCGTGCGCGGAGAGCCCGAGCAGCGGCGTCGCGAGCACCCCGGCGAGACCGGCGAGCCCCGACGACAGCATCCAGGCGACGGAGGAGAGCCGGTCGGCGTCGACGCCGCGCAGCTCGGCCAGGGAGCGGTTGTCGACGGCGGCCCGCAGCCGCAGCCCGAGCCGGGTGTGCCGCAGCAGCACCCACAGCCCGGCCGCCACCGCCGCCGTCACCACCCAGGTGATCAGCTGGTCGGAGTCCACGCCGACCCCGTCGATCCCGAGCCCCTCGAAGGGCTGCCAGGAGCCGGCCGGGCTGGGGCCGACGCCCGGAAGCCCGAACTGGTTCTCGGCGGGCCGGACCGGCGCCCCGGCCCGCTCCAGGAGCTCCACCGCCCACAGCCCGGCCGCCGGGAGCGCGACCAGCAGGCCGATCGTCGCCGTGATCTGCGCGGTCTCGCCGACCCGGGCCAGCTTGCGGAACATCAGCCGGTCCAGCGCCCAGCCGAGACCGGGCGCCACACCGAGGACCAGCAGCAGGGCCGTCGGCACGGCGGGCCAGCCGAGGCCGGAGTGGAGCTCGTAGAAGGCGAGCGCGCACAGGTACGCCGTCGCGCCGTGCGCGAAGTTGAAGAGACCGGAGGCGGCGGAGGAGAGCACGAGACCGGTCGCGAGAAGGGCGTACAGCGCCCCGGAGACCAGACCGCTCAGCACGAAGCCAAGGAGGTCGCCCACGTGACCGCGCCCCTACCGGAAGGGGATCGGCGGGTAGCAGCGGAACGGCACGGCCACCTCGTACCGTCCGTTCGTCAGCCGCACAAGGGCGCCGCAGCCGAAGCTCTCCTTCTGGCCCTTGGGCTCGGCCCGGTCGCCGACCAGCGTGCCGGTGTCGGAGAAACCGGCCGCGGCCTTCTGGAAGGACTCGACGCCGAGGTCCCGGCCGGCCTTGGCGGCGATGGCGAGGAAGAGGTCGGCGCTCATGTACCCGGTGAGCATGTGCATGTTGAGGGGCACGTCCTTGCCCCCGGCCGCCTTCCTGATGTCCGCCTTGAACTGGCGCATCGCCGGGCTGTCGGACTCGAAGGGCTGGAACTGGAGCAGCACGACCACCCCGTCGAGGGCCTGCCGGGTGGCGTCCTTGGCGAGCAGCCCGGGGTCGTAGTCGGTCGGGTCGGAGAGCACGCCCTTGTACCCGGCCCGCTTGAGCGCGGTGAACAGACCGATGTTGTACGGGGTCTGCATGACCGACACCACGGCGTCCGGGGCCTTGCCGCCGGGCCCGGACCGCAGGATCTCCTTGGTGTACGCGGACCAGTCGCTCGGCAGCGAGGTGGCGGGCACGGCGGCCTTGGCGTAGGCGAGCTCGAATCCGGCGGCCTTGAAGCCCTGGGTGAAGGTGCGGATGCCGAAGCGGCCGGCGTCGCTGTCACCGGCGATCAGCGCGACCGAGCGGCCCTTCGCGCCGCCGAGGACGGTGGCGAGGCCCTCGGGCCAGGTCTGGTTGAGGGTGCCGCCGGGGGTGGGGACGAGGCAGCCGTTGAAGCCGTAGATGTGCTTCGGGCCGCAGAAGGAGGGCAGGGTGCCCCAGCCGACGGTCGGGACGGCCTGGGAATCGAGGAAGTCGGCGCCGGTGAAGGTCACCGAGCTCATCGGCGCGACGGCGAAGACCTGCTCCTGCTGGACCAGCTTGCGCGCGGCGGCGAGGTTGCGCGCGGGGTCCTGGCCGTCGTCCTCGGCGCCCAGGTACTCGATCCGGCGCCCGTTGACGCCGCCCTCGGCGTTGGCGCGGGCGTAGCGGGCCCGGGCGCCGAGGTCGGTGTCCTTCTTGGAGTAGCCGCTGGCGCTGGTCATGGAGACGATGCCGCCGACCTTGACCGCGTCGGCGGTCACTCCGCGTACCGTGCCCTGGGGACCGCCGGACGTCGTCGGGCCGCCGCCGGTGGAGGCGGAGTTGCAGGCGGTGGCGAGGAGCAGGGCCGCCGCCGCGAGGGCGAGGGTGCGGATCGGTCTGGACACGGTCGGTCGTCCCTCCGTCGGGTGACCGCATTCTGTGAGCGACCTGATGAACCGTCAATAACTGATGCAGCGTCAATTGGTGAAGGGGTGACGGCTTTCGGGGGGTGCGAGCGACGGGTTCCTGGGGAAAGTGGCGCCTCAGCCGTACAGCGCGTCGACCTCCCTCGCGTACGCGTTCTCGATCGCCTTCCGCTTCAGCTTCAGGGACGGCGTGAGCAGCCCGTGCTCCTCGCTGAACGGATGGGCCAGGATGCGGAAGGTGCGGATCGACTCCGCCTGCGACACCGCGGTGTTCGCCGTCACCACCGCCCGCCGTATCTCCGCCTCCAGGGCCGGGTCCCGCACCAGCTCCGCGGGCGGCAGCGGAGCCCGGTTCTGCATCGAGAGCCAGTGGTCCACCGCCTCCTGGTCCAGCGTCACCAGGGCGGCGACGTACGGCCGGTCGTTGCCGACGACGATGCACTGGGCCACCAGCGGATGGTTCCGCACCCGCTCCTCCAGACCGGCCGGGGCGACGCTCTTGCCGCCGGAGGTCACCAGGATCTCCTTCTTCCGCCCGGTGATCGTCAGATAGCCGTCCGCGTCGAGCACGCCCAGGTCCCCGGTGGCCAGCCAGCCGTCGTTCAGCACGGCGGCCGTCGCCCGGGGGTCGTTGAGATAGCCGGAGAACACCTGCCCGCCGTGCAGCCACACCTCGCCGTCCTCCGCGATGTGCACCGTCGTCCCCGGCACCGGCTGCCCCACGGTCCCGTACTTGGTGCGCTCCGGGGGGTTCGCCGTCGCCGCCGCCGAGGACTCCGTCAGGCCGTACCCCTCGAAGACCGAGACCCCCGCGCCCTCGAAGAAGAGGCCGAGCCGCCGGTCCATGCCCGAGCCGCCCGACATCGCGTGCCGCAGCCGGCCGCCGAGCGCGTCGCGGACCTTCCCGTACACCGTCTTCTCGAAGAACTGGTGCTGCATCCGCAGCGCCGCCGAAGGACCCGGGCCGATCCCGAAGGCCTTGTGCTCCAGCGCCTCCGCGTAGCGGACCGCCACCTCCACGGCCTTGTCGAACGGGCCCCGCTTCCCCTCCGCGTCCGCCCGGCGCCGCGCGGCGTTGAAGACCTTCTCGAAGACGTACGGCACGGCCAGGACGAAGCTGGGCCGGAAGGCGGCCAGGTCGGGCAGGAGCTCGGCGGCGGCCATCACCGGCTGGTGGCCCAGCTTCACCGCGCCCCGGACCGCCGCCACCTCCACCATCCGCCCGAAGACGTGCGCGAGCGGCAGGAAGAGCAGCGTGGACGCGGCGTCCCCCGGGCGGGAGCCGAAGACCGGCTCCCAGCGGCCGATCAGCATGTCCGTCTCGAACATGAAGTTCGCGTGGGTGATCACGCAGCCCTTGGGGCGGCCGGTCGTCCCCGAGGTGTAGATGACCGTCGCCACCGAGTCCGGAGTCACCGCCCGCCGGTGCCGGTGCACCACGTCCTCGTCGATCTCGGCGCCCGCCTCGACCAGCTCGGCGACCGCGCCGCGGCCCGCGTCGAGCTGCCACAGGCGCTGGAGCCGGGGCAGCCGGTCGATCACCGAACCGATCGTCATCGCGTGGTCCTCGTGCTCCACCACGCACGCCGTGACCTCGGCGTCGTGCAGCATCCAGAAGACCTGCTCGGCGGAGGAGGTCGGATAGACCGGCACGGGCTGCGCGCCCAGCGTCCACAGCGCGAAGTCGAAGAGCGTCCACTCGTACCGGGTCCGCGACATGATCGCGACCCGGTCGCCGAAGCGCACCCCGTGCGCGATGAGCCCCTTGGCGAGGGCCAGCACCTCGTCGCGGAAGGCGGTGGCGGTGACATCCCGCCACAGCCCCTCGACGTCCTTGCGGCCGAGCGCGACCCTGTCCGGGTCCCGCGCGGCATGTTCGAACACGGCGTCCGCCAGACCGCCGACCTGAGGCGCCGCCTCGACGGGCGGCACGGTGAACTCGCGCACTGACCTGCTCCTCGCCCGCTCGATGTCGCGATCCGTACGGCGCCGGTGACGGTACCCCACGGCGCTCACGGGCGGGAGGGCCTTCACCAAGCCGCGACCTTGACCGTATCCACAGGTCAGGCCCGGGAAACCGGGCAAGTGGAAGCGACCGGGGCCCCGTTGGGTGACCGCCGGTAAGCCGCGCGGGGCGGAATCTCCACGGAATCTGTACGGAGCGCTCACCGGGCCACCCGGTGTGGACGGGGCGGGGGGAGCGCAAGGGGGGTGTCGGCCGTTCTGGGAGGGGGCGCGGGCGGGGTGCCGGCGGGGCTTCGAGGGGGCGGCCTCGGACCGCTCCCGGGTTCCTTTCCCGGGTTCCTTGCCACGTTTTTCGGACAGGCTCGGCCGCGAGCCGCCCCGTACGCCGTGCCCCCGGTCCGTCCTCAGCGCGGCCGGTGGAGCCGGTCGCCGCCCGCCAGGATCGCGGTGGCCAGGGCGTCCGCCGCGTCCTGGGTCGCGCCGCCCCGGCGGCCCTTGCGCAGCACGAAGTCGACCGCGCCGAGCTCGGGAAGTCCGGCCCGGGCCGGGACCTCGACCAGGCCCGGCGGGAGCAGGCCGCGGGTGTGCGCCATCACTCCGAGCCCGGCGCGGGCCGCTGCCACGTTCGCGCTCAGGCTCGTACTCGTGCACGCGATCCGCCACGGCCGCCCCTGCTCCCGCAGGGCCTCCAGGGCGCGGGCCCGGGTGATCCCGGGCGGCGGGAAGACGATCAGCGGCACCGGCCGCTCCGGATCGAGCCGCAGCCGCGGCGAACCGATCCACACCAGCACGTCCTGCCAGACCAGCTCCCCGCCGGTCTCGTCGCCCCGCCGCTTGGCCAGGATCAGATCGAGCCGCCCGGCCGCCAGCCGTGCCTGGAGCGTGCCGGAGAGCTCCACGGTGAGCTCCAGGTCGACCTCGGGGTGCTCGCGGCGGAAGGCCTCCAGGATCTCCGGCAGGCGGGTCGTCACGAAGTCCTCCGAGGCCCCGAAGCGCAGCCGCCCGCGCAGCCGGGTCCCGGTGAAGAAGGCCGCCGCCCGCTCGTGCGCCTCCAGGATCGCGCGGGCGAAACCGAGCATGGCCTCGCCGTCCTCGGTCAGCTCCACGCCGTGGGTGTCCCGGACGAAGAGCGGGCGGCCGGTCGCCTCCTCCAGGCGCCGCACGTGCTGGCTCACGGTCGACTGACGCAGCCCGAGCCGCCGGGCGGCCTGCGTGAAGCTCAGGGTCTGCGCGACCGCGAGGAAGGTGCGCAGCTGCGTGGGCTCGTACACGGTCACGGTCACCCGCCGACCGTACCGCGCGAGCCGTCGGTCATCACGTTTCGTGATGACAGTCAGTGTGCTGTACGGGATTCCCGATCGCGCGGCGGTCCACCAGGATGGACGCATGAGTTCCCACCCGCCCCGTACGTCCCGCAGGCCCCTGCTGCCCTCCTGGCTGCCGGTCGACCCGTACATACTGGCGCTGCTCGGCACCGTCGGCCTGGCCGCGCTGCTGCCCGCCTCCGGGACGGCGGCGACGGTGGCGGAGGGCGCCTCGAAGGCGGCGGTGGCGCTGCTGTTCTTCCTCTACGGGGCGCGCCTGTCGACCCGCGAGGCGCTGGAGGGGCTGAAGCACTGGCGGCTCCATGTCACCGTTCTGGCCTGCACCTTCGTCCTCTTCCCGCTGCTCGGGCTCGCGGCGCGCGGGCTCGTGCCGACGCTGCTGACGCCGTCGCTGTACGGCGGCCTCCTCTTCCTCTGCCTGGTGCCGTCCACCATCCAGTCCTCCATCGCGTTCACGTCGATCGCGCGCGGCAACGTGCCCGCCGCGATCTGCGCGGGCTCCTTCTCGTCCCTCGCCGGCATCGTCCTCACCCCCCTCCTCGCCGCGGCCCTGCTCGGCAACGGCGCGGGCGGCTTCTCCGCGGACGGGCTGGTGAAGATCGTGCTCCAGCTGCTCGTGCCCTTCCTGGCGGGACAGCTGCTGCGCCGCTGGGTGGGCGGCTTCCTGGTCCGGAACAAGAAGGTGCTCGGATACGTCGACCGGGGCTCGATCCTGCTCGTCGTCTATACGGCCTTCAGCGCGGGCATGACCCAGGGCGTCTGGCGCCTGGTCACCCCGGCCCGGCTCGGGGCGCTGGTGGCGGTGGAGGCGGTGCTGCTCGCCGTGATGCTCGCGGCGACCTGGTACGGGGCGAAGCGGCTCGGCTTCGGGCGGGAGGACCGGATCGCGATCCAGTTCGCGGGCTCCAAGAAGAGCCTGGCGGCGGGCCTCCCGATGGCGAGCGTGCTGTTCGGCGCCCAGGCCTCGCTCGCGGTGCTGCCGCTGATGCTCTTCCACCAGATGCAGCTGATGGTCTGCGCGGTGATCGCGAAGCGACGCTCGCGGGATCGGGATACGGAGGAGAGGGCCACGGGGCACGGGGTGGTCGGCGGCACGGGTCACGGGGCGGCGGCCACCGACCGCGCGGCGACCAGCCCGGGCCACGGAGCGGCCGCCACGGGCCACGCGGCAACCGTCACCGACCACGCGGCGACCGGCCCGGACCACGCCACCACCGCCACCCCCGCCGACCCCGTTGGCGGGATCACATCCCCGGCCGCCCCGCGATGATCATCGGGGCCGCTACGGTGCTCCCATGCCCGCACTCGATCCCGGCCGCACCGCGCTCGTTCTCGTCGACCTGATGGAACGCATCGTCGCGCTGCCCCTCGCCCCCCACACCGGCACCGACGTCCTGGCCGCGGCCGACCGCCTCGCCCACGGCTTCCGTGCCGCGGGCGCGCCCGTCGTCCACATCCGCGTCGAACGGCCGGGCGTCGAGAACCAGCCGCCCGGCAGCGGCCTCGTCGCCGAACTCGTCCACGCGGGCGACCCCGTGGTCGTCAAGCGCACCATCGGCGGGTTCCACGACACCGGCCTGCACGAGCTGCTCGCCGGACACGGCGTCTCCACCCTCGTGTTCGGCGGCATCGCCACCAACCTCGGCGTCGAGTCCACCGCCCGCGCCGCCGCCGACCTCGGCTACGACCTCGTCTTCGCCGAGGACGCCATGACCGCCCTCACCGCCGACGAGCACCGCGCCTCCGTCCAGCTCGACTTCCCCCGCCTCGGCACGGTCGCCCCCACCGCCGCGATCACCCTGGACGGCCCCGCGTGAGCCGGGTGCCGATACGGTACGGAGCCCGCCCCTGCTCGCTCGTCGTCTGCCGCGGCTGCTGCTGCGGCGACGCCCGCAAGAACCCCGGCATGGACCACGCCGGCCAGCTCACCCGCCTCCGCGAGGCCGCCGCGGCCTCCGGCGGCCGGCTGGTCGTCCGCACCAGCGACTGCCTCGGCCCCTGCGCCCAGGCCAACGTCCTCGTCGTCCAGCCCTCCACCGAGGGCCGCCGCCGCGGCGGCCGGGCCGCGTGGATCGGCTGGAGCGCCGACCAGGACTGCCTCGACGAGATACTCGCCTGGACCGAGGCCGGCGGCCCCGGCGTCGTACCGCCCCCGGACACCCTGCGACTCCAGATGATCGACCCGCCCAAGAACTGACCCAGAGTGATCGGTCAGGCTCCCTCCGCAACACGACGCGAAGGGCCACCGGGACCCCCTGAGCGTGCCCCGCCTCAGACCCCGCCCGAGGGCGCGGGCGCGTCCAGCGCGATCCGGTGCTCACCCGCGTACACGTTCATGTTCTCCCCGCGCAGGAAGCCCACCAGCGTCAGACCCGTCTCCGTCGCCAGGTCCACCGCGAGGGAGGACGGCGCCGAGACCGCCGCGAGGAACGGGATGCCCGCCATCACCGCCTTCTGCGCCAGCTCGAACGACGCCCGCCCCGACACCAGCAGGACCGCGCGCTCCAGCGGCAGCAGGCCCTCGCGGAGGGCGCGGCCGACCAGCTTGTCCACCGCGTTGTGCCGGCCCACGTCCTCCCGTACGTCCAGCAGCTCGCCGTCCTCCGAGAACAGCGCCGCCGCGTGCAGGCCGCCGGTCCGGTCGAAGACGCGCTGGGCCGCGCGCAGCCGGTCGGGGAGGGCGGCCAGGAGGGCCGGGGTCAGGCGCAGCGGGGGAGTGTCGGCGAGGGGGAAGCGGGCCGTGGTGCGCACCGCGTCCAGGCTGGCCTTGCCGCACAGGCCGCACGACGAGGTCGTGTAGACGTTCCGCTCCAGGGTGATGTCCGGGACCGGCACGCCGGGCGCGAGCTGCACGTCCACCACGTTGTACGTGTTGGAGCCGTCGTCCTTCGCCCCGGCGCAGTACACGATGTTCCGCACGTCCGACGCGGCGGCCAGCACCCCCTCGCTGACCAGGAAGCCCGCCGCGAGCGCGAAGTCGTCGCCCGGCGTGCGCATGGTGATGGCCAGCGGCCGGCCGTTCAGCCGGATCTCCAGCGGCTCCTCCGCCACCAGGGTGTCCGGCCGCTCGTTCACCGCCCCGCCCCGTATGCGCACGACACGCCGTCGCTCGGTGACCCGTCCCATCGCCTGCACCCGATTCCGTCCGTGCGGTGAGCCCCGTGGGGCCTGACCGGCCCATTCTCCTCTTGTCATGGTCGGACAGGCACTTCGGGTGAATCTTGGTGGTTTACGTGACCTGTTACCCATCAGTCGCTCACGAGACTGGGTGGTCCTGCCGGACGAACGAACCACCGAGGGGGTCCCGGGTATGACGGGCACTCGAATCGCCGCGCTCGGGCACTACCAGCCCGCCAAGGTGCTCACCAACGACGACCTGGCCGCTCTCGTCGACACCAGCGACGACTGGATCACGAGCCGGGTCGGTATCCGTACCCGGCACGTCGCCGGACCGGAGGAGCCGGTCGACGAGCTCGCCGCGCACGCCGGCGGCAAGGCGCTCGCCGCCGCCGGCCTCACCGCCGGCGACATCGACCTGGTCCTGGTCGCCACCTCCACCGCCATCGACCGCTCGCCGAACACCGCGGCCCGCGTGGCCGCCCGGCTCGGCATGGCCTCGCCCGCCACCATGGACCTCAACGTGGTCTGTGCCGGCTTCACCCACGCGCTGGCCACCGCCGACCACGCCGTACGGGCCGGGGCCGCCCGCCGCGCCCTGGTCATCGGCGCGGACAAGATGACCGACGTCACCGACTGGACCGACCGCACCACCTGCGTGCTGGTCGGCGACGGCGCGGGCGCGGCGGTCGTCGAGGCCACCGAGACGGACACCGGCGCCATCGGCCCCGTCCTGTGGGGCTCGGTCCCCGAGATGGGCCACGCCGTCCGCATCGAGGGCACCCCGCCGCGCTTCGCGCAGGAGGGCCAGTCCGTCTACCGCTGGGCCACCCAGCAGCTCCCCGCCCTCGCCCGCCAGGCCTGCGAGCGCTCCGGCGTCACCCCCGAGGAGCTCGCCGGCGTGGTGCTGCACCAGGCCAACCTGCGGATCGTCGAGCCGCTCGCCGCGAAGATCGGCGCCGTCAACGCCGTCGTCGCCCGCGATGTCGTCGACTCGGGCAACACCTCCGCCGCCTCCGTACCGCTGGCCCTGTCCAAGCTGGTCGAGCGCGGCGCGCTGGAGTCCGGCGCGCCGGTCCTGCTCTTCGGCTTCGGCGGCAATCTCTCGTACGCCGGGCAGGTCGTCCGCATCCCGTGACGCGGCGGTGCCCGCCCCGGTGCTCCGTTCGGCGGAGACCGGTGGCGGGGCACCGGGGGCGCGCCTAGCTTCGATCGCGGCGGGGGTCTTTCGACGGCCCGTCCGCGGAACCCTCCGCGGTCCGCCCCTCGCGTGATCTGGAGGACCGCCATGCGTGCGATACGCGTCGCTTCCGCAGCCCTGTGCGCCGCCCCGGCCCTCGCTCTGGCCGCGCCCGCGGCCCTGGCGGAGGACGGCGGCGTTCCCCACGACGGCACCGGGCACGGCATCACGTCCTTCGGCTTCTCCGTCACGCCCCGGACGGTCGCGCCCGGCGGCACCGTCACCCTCAAGGCCGACGGCTGCGAGGTGCCCTCGGTGACCGTCGAGTCCGGGATCTTCGACACGGTCACCCTCACCGAGGGGCGCCAGGGCACCGCCACCGTCGACTTCGACGCCAAGGCGGGCACCGAGTACGAGGTCACCTTCGTCTGCAAGGGCGAACGCGGCACCGTCAAGCTCACCGTCTCCGGCGCCGGGGGCCATGAGAGCGGCGGATACGAGAGCGGCGGTCGCGAGAACGCCGGTCACGACAGCGGCGGCACCACCGGGTCCCCGACCGGCGCCCACAAGGGCGTCAAGGCGGGCTTCGGCACCGCCGCGGGCGGCTCCGGCGGCATCGGCGCCGCCGAGGCGGTCACCGGCGGGGTGCTCGTCGTGGGCGCGCTCGGCGCCGCCGTCGTGCTGATGCGCCGCCGCGACGCCTCCGGCACGTGAGCCGGGCCTGAGGGGCACCCGAAACAGCCCCTCCGCCCCGGTGTGACGAGGTCCGGGGCGGAGGGGCGCCAGGTACGAGGAGAGGGCGAGGACGGGCCGGTGCAGGGGTCGAACGGGCCGGGACGGCGCGGCGCCTGGGGCGTCGTCGCCGTCGTCCTCCTGGTGGGCGTGCACCTCCTGCGCGGCGGCGCGGACGAGCTGCGCGCCGAGGGGCCCCCGCAGCCACGGGCGGCCGCCGCCCCCGAAGCCGCCGGGACCGTCCCCGTGGCCGCCCCCGGCCCGCTGCCCGCCTCGGCGCCGGTACGGGTCCGGGTGCCGTCCGTCCGTATCGACGCGCCGGTCGCGCGGGTGGGCCTGGACGCCGACGGCTGGATCGAGGCCCCGGCCCCGGACCGGCCCGCGCTGACCGGCTGGTTCACCGGCGCCGTCACCCCCGGCGAACGCGGCACGGCCGTCGTCGTCGGGCACGTCGACACCCCGGAGGGCCGAGGTGTCTTCTACGACCTCGGCGCCGTCGCCAAGGGCCGGAGCGTCGAGATCGCCCGCGCGGACGGGCGTACCGCCGTCTTCACGGTGTACGGGACCGAGGCCGTCCCCAGGGACGGCTTCCCCGCCGCCCGCGTCTACGGCTCCACGGGCCGGCCGGAGCTGCGTCTGATCACCTGCGGCGGGCCGTACGAGCGGGACGGCGGCTACACGGCCAACGTGGTCGTCTCGGCCCGGCTGACCGAGATCCGCGCCGCCGCCCGCTGAGGCCGACCCCGCCCGGCCGACCTGACGGACTTCCGGAACGGGCTGGACCCGCGCCGGGCGGTCGTCGATGTTGGCTCCACGGAGCCGGCGTCGGGGGGCGTCGGGCTCCCCCCTTGGCTCCCCCTGGCACCCGTGCGGGCGCGGGACCGCTCAGCCGATGCCCTGCCGGTCCGGCTCCAGGGCGAAGGCCCGGTCCGCCGCCTCCGGCACGGTGCGCTCCACCAGCTGGACCAGCAGCGTGCGGTGGCGCAGCAGGGGCTCCGCGCGCTCGGGAGGCACCCTCGCCAGCAGGTCGTCGATGCCCGCGAGCATCCGCCGGGAGACCTGCGGGCTGTCCGCCGAGCAGCCACGGATCTCGGCGAAGCCCAGGTCCACCAGGTCGGTCCACTCGGGCCCGTCCTGCACGAGCCGGACCGCCCCGCTGCCCTGCCGCCCCTCCCGGAACTCCACCGCGCCCAGCGGCCGGGCGGCCAGCGCGGACAGGAACTGGACGATCCGGTCCAGGCACTGCACGGCCGTCGTCGGGTCGTTGACGGCGGGGGACAGGGCTCGCAGCGCGATGTCCGAGAGCTGCCGCAGGCCGAAGCCGAGGTCCTGGTGGAAGGTCCGCTCGATGCCCACCGACACGGCGCCCGCCACCCGGCGCGGCACCGTCCCGCCGTACACGGCCAGGATCGGCGTGCCCGGCACCACGAAGTCCCCGATGCGCGGCAGCAGCTTCAGCACCACCCCGTGCCGCCGCGCCGCCGCCACCAGGAGCACCACGTTCACGTCCCGCAGCACACCGGCGCGGCCCCGGTGCAGCAGTTCGCCGGTCGGCTCCCCGAGCTCCAGGGCCTCCGCCGCGTACGCCGGGGTCTTCTCGATCACCCGGAACGCCTCCCAGGTGATCCGGTCGACCACGTGCCCCACTCGCATCAGCCGCAGCGTCGAGTTCACGTACGCCACGAAGAGCAGCAGGCTCAGGCCCACCATCACCAGCGTCAGGATCGACTGCACCAGGGGCACCGTCGTCATCAGCCGGGGGTCGGTCTCGCTCTCGTACGAGGTCAGCACCAGCAGCGACAGCAGGAAGGTGGAGAGGAAGACGGAGAAGGTCGCCTTGGTGATGCGGCTCCTGATGAAGATCCGCACGATCCGGGGGCTGAACTGGCCGCTCGCCATCTGCACCGCGACCAGGGAGATCGAGAAGACGACACCGATGAAGGTCATCATCGCCGAGCTGATCGTCGTCACGATCGTCTTCGCGTCGTCGGCGACCCCGGCGAGGTCCGCGACCACGTCGTACTCGCCGGCCTCCTGGAGCGTCCGGACGATCGTCGTGTCGAGCGAGGCGCAGCCCCACCACAGCAGGGAGATCAGGACCATCGACGCGACGGGCGCGAACCAGAAGGTGTCCCGCAGATGCTCGCGCAGCGGCGAGAGCATCCGGGGTCTGCGGTAGGGGACGGAGACAGTAGGTCGGCTCATCCGGGGCAGGGTAGGCGCCCGGATCCCCTAGGGAGCGGCGACGCCCCGTGCGCCCCCGGTCGTACCCGGAACGGTCCTCCGGACGTACGAGACCCGGCCGCGGCCGCCCCGACGATGGAACACATGAACCGCACCCCCCTCGCCCTCGCCCTCGCCACCGCCGGCACCCTCGCCGCCCTCGCCTTCACCGGAGCCGTCGCCGTCCCCGCCGTCGCCGACTGGTGGGACGGCCGCCACGAGGCGTACGACGCGTACCCGACCGGCGCCGCAGCCAAGGCCGACCGGGCCTCGGTCCCGCGCTGGCTACCGGACGACGCGGGCTCGGTGGAGTACGCGATGAAGACCACCGGCGGCGCCCGAGCCCTGAAGGCCGCCCTCCCGTCCCCCACGCCCCCCGCCCCCTGCACGCCCCTCCCCGCAGACACCACCCTCCCCGCCCCCGCCCTGACCCCCGACTGGTTCCCGGAGAACGCCCCCGAGAAGGCCACCACCCGCTGCGGCCTCTACTACGCGTACATGGACGGCCACACCCTGTACGCCTGGCAGGACGACCAGGACTGGATCAAGGACAACAAGGCCCCCGCACCCCACTGACCACGGAAAACACTGGTGAAAGCCACCCCGAACCCCTGGTAGAGTTGTCCATGTCGCCGCGGGGAACACCACCGAGCGACAAACACCCGGTCCGGGTGGCGGAATGGCAGACGCGCTAGCTTGAGGTGCTAGTGCCCTTTATCGGGCGTGGGGGTTCAAGTCCCCCCTCGGACACCAGCAGAGACCCCAGTCCATCTGGGGTTTTTTGCATTTCTGGGCTGTGGCGTGACCAACCACGCGACCAACGGCCCAGCGAATCCCCAGGTCAGACCAGCGACGACAGGCCGAGTCGGCCCGCACCGGAGGCGGCCAGTCGGCGCGCTCCGTCCTTACGTGAGTGCCCGTACCGGGCCATGGTGTAGCCCGGCGAGTGGTGCCGGACGTTGGCGGAGACCTCGACGGGGTTCTCCCCTGCCTCCAGGTCGTTCGTGACCTTGCTGTGCCGCCAGTCGTGAATCCGGAAGTCCTCGGGCAGGTGCAGCCGGTTCCGCAGAGTGCGCCACCGTGCCGAGACCTTCTCGGGGTCCTGTGGGCCCCCGGCCTCACCCCGGTACAGCTTGAAGCCGTCCCGTGCGAACACCAGGTCGTGATCGACCCACGCGGAGCCGAGTCGTTGCCGCTCGGCGTCCTGGCGCTGCTTCTGCCACTTGAGGACGTTCATCACGGACTGATCCACATAGATGACGGCGTTGTCGTCGCCGTCCTTGGTCAGCTTCCGCAGCCGGTAGGTGTTGCCCTCCTCGACCACGACCCAGCCCAGTTCGATGGCCCCCTCGTCCCAGCGGATAAGGGACCACTTCATGCCCAGGGCCTCACTGCGCCGGACGCCGGTGGCCGCGTACACGGTCCACAGGGGAGCGTCCCGGAGGCAGTGATGCGTCAGGCCCCCGTCACAGGCCCGGTTGTCGCACGGCTCCCACACCGCCCCCAGGAACCGGCCCGTCTGCCCGTCGTCCAGGGTCGGGTACTTCTGCTCCTGAGCGCGGATCTGGCGGGCCGTCGGCGGGTGCGCCGTCGCGGCCGGGTTGGCGGGTATCAACTTGGGCACCGCCGCACCGAGAGCGCCGGACAGGATGTTGTGGACGTGCCGGACCGACTTGGCCCCCAGGGGCTTGCCCTTGTTCGTGGGACACGGGGCTGTCTCTAGCAGCCGGTACAGATCGTCCAGGGTGTCATCCGTGACTTCGCACAGCTTCACGCCGCCGATGTGCGGCTTGATGTGCAGACGGATCTTCGTCTCGTATCCGGCCACGGTCGTCCCCTCCTTCCTGTGGTTCGCCAGCCACTTGTCCAGCCAGTCACCCAACTTCATGTCCGAGCGAGAAGCGACCTTGCCCGCCTCGTGGTCGTTGTGCTACTGCCGTAGGGCCTTCTCCGCTGCGGTCTTGTTCTTGAACTCCCGGCCTATCCAGTAGCGGTCCCGGTTCCCGGTTCCCGGTTGCCTTGTTGAAGTGCTCGGGCGTCCGCACGCCCCAGGTGTTCGGTCAGTCCTTGCGCGGGATCTCCACCGGAGTCCCGCCGAGCCCGTTGCCGCGCTTGGTCACTCAGCTATCTCCCCCTCGCTCTGCCCCAGCCGCGACGGCTGTCGCACCTCTTCGGTATCGATCCCCTTCAGCATTTCGATTGCCTTGTCCGTGAGCTGTCCGCCGGCCTTGCCTTCGACCTTGGTCAAGAAGCCGCGCTGACGCGCTGCTCGCAGGTGGCCCTTCAGCGTCGCCTGCTTGGTGTCGGTCAGCTCTTCCAGCAGTGGGACCGGAGCCCGGTGACCGAGGTCGACCGCTCTCACATAGAGCGACGAGAGAACGGCCAGGTATTCATCCGTGAGTCGGCCGGGCAGATCTTGCAGAACTCTCGCGAGTGCGTAGATCTCGGCTGCCGCGATCTTATCCCGATTGCTCTTCTTCGCCTTCTCGGAAGTGGGCGCAGCCGTGTTGATCTGCCGGAGCACCGTGCTGGTGATTCCACGCGCAATCTCCTGCGGATCACCGTCAGGCGCTGGCGTGATTTCGATTTCAAGAGGGCCGCCGGTATCGATGTGGCCAGCAGGCCGGTACATGGTCACGTCCCATGATCCGATCCGCTGAACAACAGCTAGGCCCAGGCGGAACGGATCGCCTTCAGGTCGGGTCTTTTCACTGGTCATGAGGGAGAAACTACGGGAGCGCACCAGGCCAGGCAAGTCCAGACATGACATAACCGGCTTTGACTGAACCAGACTGATGGCGCAGGATGGGTGACCCGAGGGGGACAGCTCCTCTGCTACAGCAGAGGAGCTGTCCATTGCCGAACGCCCGCCTGATGAGCGTCACCGACCTGGCCGAGTACCTGGGCGTGACGCCCGCGCGGGTCTACAACAATCACCGAGCGCTCAACATCCCCGCCTGCAAGATCGGCGGGCACCTTCGCTTCCGGCCGTCCGACGTGGACTGCTGGATCGAGCGAGAGTGCCCGGTGGTCGCCTGACCAGGACTCTCCAAGCCCTTACCTCCTACGCCCCCAGAAGGGAGCGCATGAACCCCGCTTCGACGGGGACATCCGGCGCACGCTGCGCCGCACAGGAAGGAGACGGCTCAATGCGCATCGATTTCGGGCCCGGCGTCGAGTGGGGCGGCCTCTCGCAGGCGCAGTGCGAACGCATGGCCAGGGACCACCGGCACCAACTGACCTACCGCGTCTACTTCGCCGCCCTGTGGAAGGCGAACCAGATCGGTCACGCAGAGTTCCGCATGGGTGAGCTCGCCAAGACCCTTGTCGGTGATGGTGGGATCGTCCCGTCCTGGCAGAGTGTGACCAACGCGATCAAGCGAGCGAAGGCCCTTGACCTCATCAGTCAGGGCTCAACCGCCCGATGCCTCACCCTGCCGCACTACCCTTTCCAGAAGGGCGGCCGAGGAGGTCGCAGGTGCAGTGTGCACGGCGACGCCATCCCGTGGGCGCATTACGGCTGAGCGCTGCCCCCATGGGCGTACATGCGGCAGGTGTAGGAACGCCTGATACGTACACCTCGGACGTGGCAAAGGGACACGCACCGCATGTCGTGGTACATGGCTTGACCTGCGGAAACGTTCGGCATCTCTTTATCTATCTCAGTAGGTTCCTAGCCTTGCGCGTCTTCGAGGGGCCCCTGCCGGGGCCGGCAGCCCGAAAAGACTTACGTACTTCTCTCGGCGGCGAACGGAAGCGGGGGCGCGGAAGCACCCCAACCTAGGAAGGGGCAGCGGTGAGGAGGTCAGTGGCAAGGGGAAGCCGGAAACCGTTTCGATAGGGGCGGCCCCGCCAGGGGCCGCTGTCGCTGAGTCCAAGAGGTCTAGCCACGTAGGGCGCTACCGCGCCCCCATAGAGCGAGGCCGCTTACGGCAAGCCTCGCAAGGCCTTTGTCCCTCGGTGGTTTCGGTTGTGCTCCCGCTCCCACGCCAGCTCGATGGCACGCGCATCGAATGTCAGTGCCTCCTCTTATGATCCTCGCGACTCAGTCAGAGAGTGGGTGCGTGGTGGACAAGATCCGTCGTGGCGAGCGAGGCAAGCAGAGGACCTGGCAATGGCTCATGGTCCTGACAGCGCAGCGTGGACTGTGTACCTACTGTGGCCGGTCGGCTGCTTCGACACTCGACCATGAGGAGCCCATCGCAGACGGAGGAGCGGACATCTGGTGGAACTTCGTTCCGGCCTGCGATGACTGCAATCGCTGGAAGAAGGGCCGTACTGCGAAGCACTGGGTGGCGAACCTGGATCTCCACCACAGGTATCCAAAGGCAGGCTTCGCAACACGGGCTATGCGGCCCGAAGTCTACGCCGGCATCACGAGGCGCGTAGAGCGCGTGCAGCGGGAGATAGCAGATACGGATCGCCGTGAGTGGTTCCGGCTGCACTACGGGAGCGAGCGGCATCGGAACAAGGCCGAGCTGTCCGAGATCCTCACACGCTGCAAGGAGGAGTTGCGGGGGTATCCGCACCATCCCTGGCGAACGCCGAAGCTCGGGACTTCTCGAAGAGTCTGTACCCGTCTGATGTGCTGTGGCTATCACCACCCGAAGGCGAAGTGGATGACAGCGTTTCTGGAGGGTGAGGAGTACGAATCCTTCCGGCGATCCGTCTTCAATGAACGTGCTCACGAAGGCGATGTTCTGGGACGACTCATCAGGGATTATCTCGCCGGCAAGGGGCGTGATCGAGATGACGGCGCGGCGTAGTTGTGCATGCTTCGGTGAGGGACAAGCCCCCCCAACGCCGCCGAGTTGATCGACGAGGTCGCGGAGGCGCTGGGTGAGGCTGCCCACTCGGAGCGGAGCCGAACCCGCGCCGCCAGCGGTTCCAGCGCGAGGCAGTTCCGCTCGCCATCGCGAAGGACACCATCGCCGCGATGAAGTTCCAAGGCGAGAAGGTCACCGGCCTGACGTTGGCGGAACGGCTCGGCCACTCGGAGCGTTCCGGATGCCGGTACTTCGGTGAAGCCTAAGCGGCGCAGCTAGCCAACGGCGGGGGTGGGTTTCGCTAGCCACCCCCGCCAGCATCATCCTCCGAGCAGGGCCATGCCGAACTGGACGATCGTCGCCAGGGCACTTCCTGCCTGCGCTCCCGAATTGAGTCGCGGGGCGAGGCGCTGCCAGACGTTCCGCCTCTCCTCTTCGTCCTCGGCATTCTCAAGCCGCACGATGTCCGCTTCGTACTCCGAGGCCTCCTCGGCCGAGAGGTCAAGCGTGGGGGCGGCGGCGCGAAGCTGGGCAATGAGTTGGACCAGTGCCGCCCCGTCTATGCCGCTGTTCACCGTGGCGTTGTTGCCGGCAATGACCTGCCCTCCGTGCACGGTGCTATTCACCGCCCCAACGGCGCCGAAGAAGTTCTGGGTGGGACCCGTGTTCTGCTGACCTTGCATGAACGCCTCCACAGTCGTACTTGCCTCAACACAGTCTTGACCCATCGGTGTCAGGGCCAGCTCTCGTCCGCCGTAGCGTTCCAGGAGCCCCTTCTCCCGCAAATACTGCACTGCTTCGTGGATCTCCTCCCAGGTAAGTTGCCGCCCACAGAACCAACTGGATGGCGAGAACGCGAAGAGCTGGATCTCGGCCGATCCGGAGGCTGGGGCAGTCTCATCGACCCAGCGCAACACGGAGATCCGGGTGTACGACCTTCGAGCAGCGCGTCGGGTCGACTCGACCTTGAGCCTGCGCGCCTCCGTGAGCCCGTTGGGCGTCAAGCGGACGAGAGCAACGAAGCCGTTGGCATAGGTCACCACTGGGGCTATCCAGCGTTTCGAGCGGAGCAGGGAGACCACGGCAGCGCCCTGTGCCTCTGAACCTGTCGCCTCCGCTATCGGGTTAGTGGAGAGGATCTCTTCGAGGTCGCCCCCGCCCGCCTCAAGGACGTGCAGCAGGAACTGGTCTGCGTACACCGGAAGGAACAGGTCTGAGGGCTGTAGAGCGAGCTGGTCCGGACGCATCGGGTCTGCCATGGCGGCAGCGTAGTTCAATCTTCCGGCGGCGGAGGGTAGTTCGGGAGGGGCAAAGTGGCTCATGCTGACACCACTGGGGTGTGGCCGCGGCACGCCGATGACCTGGCCAAACTCCACGTGACGGCCGCCACGGGCCGCCGGCCAACGGCCCTGGAACCGTGGCGGAATCCGAGCTGCTGAGACGTGGCGGTCGCCATTGAGGAGCGCAAGGGGTCATCCGCCACCCCCGAAGGTCGACTCGCTCAGGGGGCCGGCAATCAAGTGCCCAAAATTCGCTACGAGTCGGTTCGCCGTGCCAGCACACTGGGGTGCATGGATGGACTGTATGTAGTCAGGCATGAGCCGACCTGGCGCGAGGATTCGGATCCTGAGCCGGACGACGAATACGACAACGACACGGACCACAAGACCGTGTGCGCACTCTTCGGGCTGGCCATCTATAAGGCCAATGCCTTGAACACACGTTGGTCAACACTCTCGCGCTCACCAAGATCATCACGGCGAGGGAGCAGGGGGAGCAACTCATCCGCGACCCTTGGACTCAAGGCTTCAAGGACATGATGGGCAAGCTCATCAAGCCGTACACCACGGCGTCGGCCATCTCGCCGAGAGTGGTCGGCTGACCGGTCAGCAGCGCGCCGAGGACGGGCGCGGCCGACTCGGTGAAGTCCCAGGCGGTACCGGCCGCCGAGAACGTGACCGTGCTGTGGGCGGGGTTCGCCGTCAGACGGCCCCGAGGGGCGGTCAGCTTGACCGTGATCTCCGGCCGTGCGGGCAGCCCGTCCACGTAGGGCAGCGAGGGAATCGCGTGCCCCAGGTCGATCGTGTCGATGGACTCAGCTCACCGCTCCACCAACCGGGGATCGGCCAGTTCGTTCAGCACCTCACCACGTAGCGCGGCGATGAAGTCGGAGTGCTCGCTCAGTGAGGCGAACCGCGGGACGTCCCTGCGCAGTGCGAGGGACGAACGGAGCTGATCCACGACCCAGAGCATGAGGTCCGCGCCTGTGTGCGGGACCATGTCGAACGTGAGGTGAAGGGACTCCGTCCCCTGGTCAGCCGTGACCGCGTGCCACCAGCCTCGCGGCAGGTAGAGCACGTCACCGGGGACCAGAACGATGTCCGCCACCGGGTCACCCTCGGGCCTCTCCGGCGATTCCACGTCCCGGAAGGTCGGGGCCTCGCGTGTGGAGCCGTACAAGCGCCACCGCTTCGAGCCGTGCACCTGCACCACCACGACATCGTGGTCGTCCCAGTGCAGGCCGAAGCCCTCCCGGTCGGTCCAGGACGCGTACGCGTTGGCCTGCACGGACGTGCCGAGGAACCGTTCGAGACCTTCGGCAGCCGCACCCACCGTCGGGTGGATCTTCTCGACCGCGTCGAGGACCAGCGGCGCCCCGTCCTTGAGCTGGGCGTGGAAGTCGGCCGGCTGGATGCGGGACCAGGTGACCGCGCGGCGATTCGTGGTCGGGATCGCGTAGCGGTGAAGGGGGGACCATCTCCCCGTCGGCCGACAGGCGCAGCCGGGGCGGTTCCAGTCGCTGCGTGCCGATGATCCGGTTGAGGTCGTCCCAGGAGAACAGGCCCGCCGTGTCGGCAGTGCCGGGGAAGTGCGCGTAGGAGCGGGTGGTACGTCTGGGCGAGGAACGTGTTCCCGCCCAGACGCCCCGCCCACGAGGCTGCATCAAGCATCGTGGGCAGCCCCGCTAGTCGTTGCCGTCGGAACGGCCGCTACTGACTGCGGACTCCTGCTCGGCACGCGTCCGCGCAGCCGCGATCTTGCGCTTCGCGACGAGCAGGCCACCCCCCCTCGGGGGCCGCCGAACCGGTGTTCTCTTCCACCATCGGACTTACCTCTCTACTCGGGAACTCCCGCCAGGAATCTGGCGGGAAGAAGGGAGGGCAGCAGCCTGAGGCTGCTACCGAGTCGCAAACGTTCCGGCAGGGAACAGGGCCGTACCGCCGAGGACCATCGCCACGTAGAGGGGACCGGCGTACCGGCCGAAGCGGCGGAGCAGCCAGGCCGCTAAGCCGGACATCACGCCGTCCTCGGCTCGATGTCAGCCGGGCGGAGCGACGTGGCGGACAGCGACTGGCGGCCCGTACAGCGGGCGCACCCGCACGGGGGGTATCGGCCCGGATCGGAAAGAATGACGAACGGGTCGCCCTCCCGGACGCTCGTGCTCTGCTGCCAGGTACGACCCGAATCACGGGACACGCGAAGCGTCATGAGGACGCGGGGGCCAGCTCCGAGGTCCAGGGCCTGAGAAGAACTGAGACCATCACGCGCCATGCCGTTCTCCGTTGCGATGTCCGCACCCTCCGCAGGTTTGCCCCCGTGCCCGTTTGCGACAACACCAAGGAAAGCGCGGGGAGTCCGATCCCTCCACGGCATCAATGCCGCACTCTTGATGCACATCCGTGCACGGGAACGCCGTGGGTTCAGGTCACGGGAAGAGGGGCGTCATGGGACTGGCGGAACGGCGCAAGACCCTGGGTTACAGTCAGGAGAAATTGGCCGAGTTACTTGGCGTGGACCGCACAACGGTCGGACGCTGGGAGAGCGGCAAGATCGCACCGCAGCCGCGTCAGCGGCCAGGCTTGGCAGCCGCCCTCGAAGTGAGCCTTCAAGAGCTGGACGCCCTTCTGGCACAGCCGTAAGCCGCAGCCCGGACGACCAGATGCCACCAGCCCAGTGACCACCCGAGTGCGGGAGACCAGACGAAGTGATCCGCCGCGAATTCCTCCGCATCCTCACCGTCAGCGGGGCGCTGACCGCCGTGCCGTTGGACGAGGCGGAAGCCCTCTCCGATGGTGTCCTCAGGGGCGCACCCAGCGACTTCGCGCGGATGAACAGTCACCTCTGGCAGGTCTACCAACTGGCCCGGTCCAAGGGGTCTGTCTACCCCGTCGTCCGCGACCAACTGAGCATCCTGAACGAGGCCCTCGCGGCTGACACCCGAGGCAACTCCCGCCCGCTCCTGAGCGCGGCAGCCGACCTCTTCCAGTTGGCCGGGGAAGTTGCCTTCGACGCGAACCGGTACACCGACGCGGCAGCCTCCTACGCCCTCGCAGCATCTCTCAGCAGGGATGCCGGAGCCTACGACCTGGGGGCGTGTGCACTCGTCCGGCACGCCTACGTGGACATGTCGGAGCAGCGCTACCGGCAGGCGGCCCAGGTCCTGGGAGCCGCTGAGCGGCTGGCCGGGCGAGGTGACAGCAACCTCGCCACGCGGCACTGGGTCGCCGCCGTCCAGGCGGAGGCGTACGCCGGCCTGGGTGACCTCGCCGTATGCGAGCGCGCTTTGGACCAGGCGGAGCACGTCATGGACCTGAGCGCGGGCAGTACCAACGGCGGGTGGCTGCGGTTCGACGGAACGCGGCTGGCCGAGGAACGGGGAGCCCGCTACGTCCAGCTCGGACGGCTCGACCTGGCGGAGGAGGCGTTGCGGCGGGCACTGGAGCAGACCGCCCTTGCATCCAGGCAGTCCTACCGGCGGCGCGGCGCGGTCCTGACCGATCTCGCCGCCATCGGGGCCAAGCGGCGCGACCCCGAACACGTCGTCGCGTACGGCCGGGAAGCCCTGCTCCTCGCCCGAGTCTCTTTCTCCGGATACGTCGCCCGTAGACTCCAGACCCTGTGCGACGAGTTCGGCCCCCTGAGCAGGGACCACCGCGTAGCGGAGCTGGGGGCGGAGATCGCCGCGCTCAGCACGCCATGACGAGAGCGGTTGGCATGTCGCAGACCGAAGGTGCACGAGTGTTCCGGGAAGCCTGGATCGCCGGAGTGCACGAGCACTTCCCAGGGGAACCGAAGGCCGGGTACGTGACGCCTTGGGACGACACCCCGCAGTGGGAGCGCGAGGCCGCGGGTTCGGTCTACGAGCAGGTCCGGCAGTTCATCGAGATCAGCGGCGGGCACGCATCGAGGCTGTCGTGCGAACAGAAGAGCCGGTTCGTGGCGACGTGCTGGACGGCCCAGATGTTCAAGCGCTTCGAGGACCCGAAGCCGAGCTACGTGGCCGACTGGCCCGACCTCCCGACCTGGCAGCAGGAGACCGACGCCGACATCGTCGAGGCCATCGAAAAAGCCCTGACCCAGCGGGCGAGATCGCCCGTCCTGGCCAGGTTGGGCACGTGACCAACGGGTGACCAACAGCGACCCGAGACAGCCTGAAACAGCAGGAAGAGACAGGAAGAGCAGGACTGCCGAACCCCTGCCACGGCAGGCATTCCCGCAGGTCAGAACGCCTAGGGGCTGGTGCCCGAGTGGAGAGTTCAAGTCCCCCCTCGGACACCAGCACGGAAGGACCCCGGCAAGAGCTGGGGCCCTTCCGCGTTTCTCCCCTCAGCCTTGCACGCCACCACCAGCCAGCAACCTGCCGCCTTCCGTAGCGAACCTGTCCACCACCATGAACGCCTTGCCCAGCTCGTTGAGCGTCAGCTCCAGTCGGTAGAAATCGACCTCACCACCGCCGTTGCGGTACGGCCGGATACGCTCTGGAATCAGACGCTGTTTCCACTCCTCGAATGACACCGGCGCGGAGGGCTCGTATTCGTCGGCCCAGATACAGCAATCTGCTGTGTACTGGTCATACTCACTCTCGTTGTACGTCTCCGGGTGCACGTGAGCGTCAGCCCACGCGAACAGCTTCGGCACCACCTCGGCGTAACTGGCGAGACCAAGGAAAACGCTCCAGCTCGCCAGCTCCTCTGGCTTCTCGCCGTTCTCGTTGTCCACGCCCAGTGAGATTTCACCTCTCCCTGAGCTCTTGTTGACCCACTCCTCCATCTCGACAACCAGCCGCTTGCCGCCGGCCAGTAGCTCCATCCAGGGCTTGGCCAGCTGCAGTTCACGGATACGCAGCTCGTACGGGTCGCCTTCGGCAGCCTCCCGGAGAGTCTTTCGGGCGCTCGCATCCAGTAACTGGGCTTCCTGCACCAGGAGTTTCCAGCCGCCGGTGGACGTCTCCTGGAGCGTCCTCCGGTTGACCAGCTGCCAGTAGCAGCGTCGGCGCTCCGGGTGGTACAGCACTACGACCACGGGCAGGGAGTGGTTGAGCCAGTAGGCCACATGCTCCGCATCCGGCCGGAACCACCAACCTCCTGGCGCTGTCTCCCGGAACCAGCTCATCCCACTCTTGATCTGCAGGGCCAGCAGCCGCCCGCGCACGTCGTCGTTGTCCACTACCTCGGCCTGCGCGTCGATGCCGTAGTCCTCGGTCTGCTCGCGGAACAGCCACCCCAGCTCGCCTTCGACGGCGAGCTTGGTGTGGGTCACGCCGATAGTGGCGACCTCGGCGGATGGTTTACGGCGCATCACGACTCCACACTTCCCAAAGACCTAGAAGCGCTCCTGCTTCGCCTCGCTGACGAGCGCAGCAGGCTGGTACACGACGCGCTTGCCGCAGATTATCGGCAGCGCGCCCAAGCCACCGACGGCGAACACCAGTGTGGAGGCCCGCAGGAACTGCTCGACATCGAATCGGCGCTAGCCCAGCCGACGGCCGGCGGTCTGCGTAAAACAACGTCAAGCCGATTCCGGCTGCTCCGTTTTCGCCGATCGAAGGGATCCAGCTAGGCTGGGGCCTTTGCGCGTTCGGGGGAGGGCGTCATGCGGGGCGGTCCAAGGTTTGACCAGAGAGCCGCGGCATTGGTCGAGCTGAGGGGTACGGCCACCGACTGCGAGCTGCTGGAGCGAGCGTTCGACGAGCATGGGTGGCCGGTACTCGAGCGCCGGGGGCAGGTGTCCGTGGTCGCGGAGCGACCCATCTGGTACGTCGTGGAGGCGAGGTTTCCCGGCAGTAGCCGCAATGCGGCCCGTGGGGCCAGAGAGCGCATTGAGCTGCTCGGTGACGAGTTGCTGCTCGATCTTCAGGTCCAGGCGGTTGAGCTCGTCGTGCGCGACCCTGTGGATCTGCCGCATTGGTACGCCTACGAGCGTATCGGCGTCCAGCCCCGCACCTCAGGCCTTCCGCCGGGTCGTCGGTGGCGGGAGCGGATGGACTCGTGGCTGGCGGAGCACGTCGGTACGCGGGACACGGGCAGGCTGATCCTAGCGCGGCACCCACAAGAAGCGCGGTTCCTCGCCGCCCGCGCCCTGCCCGGCACTCCGCTGCGTGGTGACCGTGTCGCGGTACGTCGCCCGTCAGGGGCCGGCACCCGGCCGGTCCCCGCGCGCGTCGGGCGCCGGGCGTCCGCCTCTCGGATGGTCCGGCTGGCCGTGCTGTTGTGCATCGGTGCCTGGGCCGGGGCACGACTCGCGGACGGCCGTGCCAATGGCGTCGGCTCGTGGTGGTGGGTCCTCGCCGTTCTCTGTGTGGTGGTGGGGGGCGCGGGCGTGGTCTGGAGAGGGGTGGCTCCAGGTGCGACGCGTACCGGATCGTTGGTCTTCGGCGGCCTGTTCACTTCGACCGTGGCCACGCTCGGTGCCGTCGCGGCCGACAGGGCGCCGCATGTCGGGTACGGCTCGTCCGTCATCCTCATCTGCCTGATCGGCGCCATGGTCGTCAACGGGGTCAGACTCCTCGTTCGGCAGTGGAGTTGGCAGCGCACGGCGCCGTGGCTCATCCCCGTTCTCGTGCCGCTGTGCTTCGGCTTCCTGCCTGGGCTGGGGCTCGGTATTCACGCCGTGTATCTGGACGCCTTCGGCCTCGACCTGGAGGACGTCGAGATCCCCCGGACGCACCAGCTCCTCGCGATGCTCAAGCTGGCAGCGTGCACAAGTCTCTGGCTCATGGCGCCGAGCCTCCTCGGTTACATGAAGCACTTCCACCTCTATGTGAAAGACCGCTGGTTCGGCAACGTGGTGCTGCTGATCGTCAGCGCGATGTTGCTGATTCAAGGGGTGCTCGGAGTCGGTCTGCTCGGCGCTGGTCAGGCCGGGCTCGACGCGGTGGCGGACGCGGCCAAGGGGAGTACCCCGGCCGCCTACTACGGCATCGAGCCGGAGTGGGGCTGCGTCCTGCCTGTCGGCAGGGTCGACGGCGTGCCGGTAGACGGTGGTGTGCTCTCCGTGAGCAGTGCCTATCTCAAGATCGGAGACGCCGGCGGGACGGTTGTGCTGTGGGATCCGAAGTCCGGCTCGGCACTCAAAGCGCCGCTCGGACGGTTGCGCATCGCGCCGTACGAGGAGCGTCCGGCCTCCTGCCCTTCCCGTTGAGCGGAGACCTCACGCCTTCCGCGCCACCACCAGCCGGCAGCGCGGGCTGCCGTCCTCGCGGGTACCCAGGGAGGGCAGGGGGAGCAGCTCCACGTGGAAGCCCGCCGTTTCCAGGCGGTGGTGGACGTCCGCCAGGCGGAAGGTGCGGTAGTACATGACGAACGGGGGGTGCCACAGGGCGTTGCGGACGCGCATGGTCGTGTCGAAGGCCCAGAGGGTCCAGTAGGGGGCGGAGCCTACGCGGGGTGGGGCGGGCAGGGGGAAGGCGAGGGTGCCGCCGGGGCGCAGGGAGGCGTGGACGGCGCGGAAGAGGGTCTGCTGTTCGGCGGGGAGGAAGTGGCCGAAGGCGCCGAAGCTGACCGCGAGGTCGAAGGCCGGGGCGAAGGGGAGGGTGCGCGCGTCGGCGCGGACCAGGGTCGCCCCGGGGTGGGCCGCGCGGGCCCGGGCGAGCATGCCGGTGCTGAAGTCGACGCCGGTGACGGGCCCGGCGCACACCGAGCGCAGGACGGCGAGCCCCGCGCCCGTACCGCAGCAGACGTCGAGGCCGGAGCCGAAGGGGCCGAGCGGCTCCAGGGCGTCGGCGACCGCGCCGAGGAGACGGTCCGGGGTGCGGAAGGGGGTGGCGTCGAACCGGTCCGCGAGCAGGTCGTAGCCGTGCTCGACCGACGAGAGTGCCTGCACGGTCAGCTCACGGAGGGTGGGGCCCTCGGGGGAGAACATGGTCCGAGCCTACGAGCTGCCGCCCGCCGGTCACAGGGTGCTGCGCACCTGCGGCGGGACGCTCCAGGCCGGGGCGATCCCGGTCAGCTGGCAGATCAGCAGGTAGAGCGGGATGGGCGGGGTGTACGGGGATCCGTCGTCCGGGTGATGGATCAGGCGGGGGCGGCGGTCCGGGACCACGCCGCCGGGGGCGTAGCAGGAGGGCAGCGGCCAGGTCAGGTCGAGGTCGGAGCCGGCCGGGACCAGCCACCACCACCAGGCGCCGTCCGCGTACACGCAGCCCTTGGCGGGGAGCCGGGACAGGATGCGGAAGCCGTAGCGGGCGGGGACGCCGACCGCGTCGCAGCCGAGGGCGACGGGGAGGTCGGCGGGGACCGCGAGGCGGGTCACGCCGACGGGGGCTCGGGTGGGGGCGTTCTCGGGGCTCCTGCGGGCGCGGGGGACGAGCAGCGTCGCCATGGACCTCAGCACGGCTCCGCCATGCCGTGCGCGAGCTCCGCCCAGACGACCTGCGCGGTGCCGTGTCCGGTGCGGTCGGCGCCCCAGGCCGCGCAGAGCGCGTCGACGAGTATCAGGCCGCGGCCCCGTTCGTCCTCCCCGCACTCGCGTATGCACGGACCGGCGGGACCGCCCTCGTCGCGGACGGCTATCCGCAGCCGCTCCTCGCCCTCGCGCAGCTCGCAGACGACCCGGGCGCTCGCGGTGTGGACGACGGCGTTGGTGACGAGCTCGGAGACGACCAGGGCGACGGTGTCGCGGATCTCCGGGTCGCAGCCCCACAGGACGAGCCGCTCCTCGGCGAGGCGCCGGGCGCGGGCCACGGACTCGGTGCGCGCGGGCAGTTCGAAGGCGAACCTGCGGACGTCGGAGTGGGGGCGTGGACGCTGGTCCATGACGCGAGGGCTCATGAGACCTGAGGAGTGCGCGTTACCAGAAGCCACGACCGGGTCCTCACAACTGTGGGCAGGGTGCCGTACACACTCCTCCGCGGCGGCGCACGGCGGCAGTGCGTACTGGTTCACCGGAATACTGTGCTCCTGACTCCGACACTTGGCAAGAGGCACTCTGAAAAATGCAGAGTGCTGTGTTCTCTCTGGCGGTGTTCGTGGCACACTCGTCGAAACAGCGCGTCGGGGAGGTCTTGAGAGTGAGCGAGCCGCGGTCCGCCCCCACGGTGGGACAGGTCGTACTCGGCAGGCGTCTGCAGGATCTGCGGGAGCGGGCCGGCCTCAAGCGGGAAGAGGCCGCGAAGATCCTCCGGGTGGCCCCGGCCACGATCCGGCGCATGGAGACGGCCGAGGTCGCGCTGAAGATCCCGTACGTCCAGCTCCTGCTGAAGGCGTACGGCATCACGGACTCCGAGGCCGAGGGCTTCATCGCCCTCGCGGAGGAGGCCAACCTCCCCGGCTGGTGGCAGCGGTTCCACGACGTGCTGCCCGGCTGGTTCTCCATGTACGTCAGCCTGGAGGGCGCGGCGAGCCTCATCCGCGCCTACGAGCCCCAGTTCGTCCCCGGCCTGCTCCAGACCGCGGACTACGCCCGTGCCATCCTGCGCAGCGGGGCGGTCGGCGGCGGCAACGCCGAGGAGATCGACCGCCATGTAGCCCTCCGCATGGAGCGCCAGTCCCTGCTGACCAGGGAGGACGCGCCCAAGTTCTGGGTGATCATGGACGAGACGGTCTTCCGCCGACCGGTCGGTGACGGGCCCGAAGTGATGCGCGCCCAGCTCGACCGGCTGCTCGAAGCGTCCGAGCTGCCGAACGTCACCCTGCAGATCGCGGAGTTCGGCTCCGGCCATCACCCCGGCACCTACGGGCCGTTCGTCCTCTTCCGCTTCGCCATGCCCGAACTCCCGGACATGGTCTACAGCGAGTACCTGACCGGCGCCGTCTATCTCGACGCGCGCCCCGAGGTGGCCTCCCACCTCGAGGTCATGGACCGCATGGCGGCTCAGGCCGCGACTGCACAACGCACGAAGGAGGTTCTGCGGAACCTCCGCAAGGAGCTGTGAATGGATCGCATATACAACGGCATGCCCGCCGCTGAGCTCGGTGCCGAGGGATGGCACAAGCCGTGGAGCGGCGGGAACGGGGGCAACTGTGTCGAGGCCATGAAGCTGGCCGACGGCAGGGTCGCCGTGCGACAGTCCGCAGACCCTGAGGGACCCGCGCTCATCTACACCCACGGAGAGATCGAGGCCTTCATCCAGGGGGCCAAATCCGGTCAGGCTGACTTTCTGCTCACCTGACCCCTTCCGTCCCACCCCGCACGTCGCGTAACTCTTGCAGTGAGCACCACCGTTGGACCCGCCGAGGAGACCCGATGACCCAGGACCCCGGATCCGTCAGGATCGACACCAGCAAGCCGCACCCCGCGCGGATGTACGACTGGTTCCTGGGCGGCAAGGACAACTACCCGGTCGACGAGGAGATGGCCCGCCAGCTCCTCACCGTCGACGCCCGGGGCCGGGACATGGCCCGCGTCAACCGGGCCTTCATGCACCGCGCCATCCGCTGGCTCAGCGCCCATGGCGTACGCCAGTACCTGGACGTCGGCACCGGGATCCCGACCGAGCCCAACCTGCACCAGATCGCGCAGGGGGCCGCGCCGGAGTCCCGGATCGTCTACTGCGACAACGACCCCATCGTGCTCGCCCACGCGGCCGCGCTGCTGCGCTCGACCCCCGAAGGGGCCACCGAGTACATCCAGGCGGACGCCCGCGACCCCGAGCTGATCCTCGAAAGGGCCGGAAAGGTCCTTGACTTCGACCAGCCCATCGCCCTGTCGATGCTCGCCCTGCTGCACTTCGTCGGCGACGAGGACGGCGCGTACGAGCTGGTCGGCAAGATCGTCGAGAAGCTGGCCCCGGGCAGCTACCTCGTCCTCTCGCACGTCACCGGGGACTTCGACCCCGAGGGCGCCGCGAAGGCCGCCGCCATGTACAAGGCGCGCGGACTGACCCTGCGGCCGCGCTCCCGCGACGAGCTGGCCGCCTTCTTCGACGGCCTCGACCTGGTCGAGCCGGGCGTCTCGCTCACCGCCGAGTGGCACCCGGAGCTGGGCGAGCCCGTCCAGGTCCAGGGCGACGACCCCATCCCGGGCTGGGCCGCCGTCGGCCGCAAGCGCTGACCGGGGACCCGTAAGGGGACCCGTAACCCGTACGACGTACGAAGGCCCGCCGGCGCGGAAGCACCGGCGGGCCCTCGGCGTGCGCCCCGTGCGCCCTACCGCTTCACCAGCGTCACCAGGAAGCTGCGCGCCGGGCCGACGTTCCCCGCCGCGTCGATCGTGCGGTACTCCACCGTGTGCGTGCCGTAGTCCGGCGTGGCGTCGTCCCACGGCACCGCGCGGCTGCGGCCCAGCTTGCCGTAGACGAGGTCGTCGATCACCGTGCCCGAGGGCGAGAAGCGGAACGGCGCCGAGGCGTCCGTCGGCCAGCCGTAGTACGTGTACCACCCGTCGCCGTCCACCCGGAACTGGCTCACCACGGCCCCGTCCCGGTCGTCCCGCGCGGTCAGCCGCATGGTGAACGCGTCGTCGTAGACGTACTCGACGGGCCGGCCCGGCCGCTCCACGGTACGCAGCGGCGCCGACAGCTCGTACGCGGCGGAGGCGGCGACCGCGTCGACCGTCCAGGTCAGCTCCTCGGCCGTGCCCGGGATCCGGGCCGTCACCGTGTGCGTACCGGGGGACAGGCGCAGCGCGCCCAGGTCCAGATCACGGTCGTTGCCCGGGTTCGGGACCGTCCGGCCGTCGACGGTCCAGCGCACGGCGGGGATCCGGCGCGCCGGGTGGGTGGTGTCCGCGTACACGACGGACCGCGCGCCCACCGGGGTGCCGGTCGCCGTGTGCCCGGTGAAGGCCGCCCGCGTGCCGTCCTTCGGCGTGCTCAGCGCCGGGTCCACGGTCCAGCTCACCGTCCGGGTCAGCGCGGCCGAGGCGCGCACCGCGGGATCCCGGACGAACGGGGTCGGATCGGTGACCGTCGCGGTCAGCGCGTACGTACGCCCGGGGGCCAGGTCCAGGCCGCGCAGGTCCACCGCGCGGGCCCCGCCGGTCCGCAGCGGCCGGCCGTCGAGCCGCCACTCGACGGCCAGCTCACCGCCGACCGGGTGCAGCGTGTCCACCCACAGCGTGCGGTCGGCCCCGACCGGCGCCGCGTCCGGGGTGTGGTCCTGGACCAGGTCGACCTTCGCGGAGATCGCCCGCACCATCACCTCGCGCTCCACCTGGTCGAAGGCGTAGCCGAGGGTCTTCATCATCGAGTGACGGCTGGGCCGCCAGACACCCTTGGTGCTGTAGAGCCCGCCCTCGTGGCGGCCGATGACCCCGCCCGACTCGCTCTCCTCGCCCAGCCAGCGCCACCACTTGGCCCGCTGGTCCCGCATCTGCCGCTCCGTCAGGAGGGTGTGGTGCAGGGAGGACGGCTCGCCGTCGGTGTACGTGCCGCCCGGCACCCCGCGCCCGTAGTAGTCGTACTCGTCCTGGAGCCCGCCCAGCGAATGCCCGATCTCGTGCGGGGTGATGAGCGCCGACAGCGCGTTCCCGCCGGACGCGGTGGCGTAACTCCCGCCCGCACCGCCGTAGGTGGAGCTGTTGGCCAGCGCCACGATCTGCCGGTTGGACCGGCTCGTCCCCGGGACGAGATCGGCGAGCCCGGCCGCCTTCGCGCTGTCCACGGTGAGCAGCCGCTGCACGCTGCCGGGGTTGCAGCCGCCCCAGAAGCCCATGTCGAGCACCGTGTCACGGGCGGGCGCGTCGAGCCCCGGGTCGCAGTCCACGCCCGAGTCCTTCGACGGCGCCTCCACCGCCCACACGTTGATGTACGAGCGGTACGAGGCGAACGGCTCGACGCTCCACAGCGTGCTCAGGTGCCTCTCCAGGTCCGCCCGGAACTTCGGCAGCTCGGCGGCCGTGTACCCGTCGCCCATGACCACCAGGTTGAACCGCTTGTCGGCGGGCCCGGTGGACTGGACCGGCACGACCGTCGCCCCGCCGGCCGGGGCCGCCTCGGCCGCCGCCGGACTGCCGCCGCCGGCCACGGACCCGGTGCCCACCAGGCCCGCGGCCAGCAGACAGCCCGCGGTGAGCCGGGCCACTCCTCTTCGAACACCCCTGCGTCGCTGTGAAGTCATGGGGCGCGAGCCTAGGCCGCGCCCCCGACCGCGTAAAGATGTTCGTCGGCCGTCCGCCTCAATGACGCAGATACGCAAGCCCCGCGTGCTCGGCCGTGTAGCCCTCGACCAGACGCCGGGCCACCGTCACCGAGTCGACCAGCGGATGCAGCGCGAAGGCCTTCACCGCCGTCGCCCGGTCCCCGCTCTCCGCCGCCGCGAGCACCTCCCGCTCGACCGCCTTGACCGCCGTCACCAGTCCCACCGCGTGGTACGGCAGCGGCTCCACGGACACCGGATGGGCGCCGGCCGCGTCGACGAAGCAGGGCACCTCGATCACCGCGTCCGCGTCCAGGACCGACAGGGTGTGCCGGTTGCGCACGTTGAGGATCAGCGTGGCCCGCTCGTTACGGGCGATGGCCCGCATCAGCGCGAGCGCCACCTTCTCGTAGCCGCCCGACTCCAGGTCCTCCTCGTCCCGATCGCCGACCCCGGCCGCCTCCCGGTTGTGCGCCATGTAGGTCGCCTCGCGCTCGGCGAGGGTGCGGTGCCAGGCGGACAGGGCGGGCGCGTCCGGCCGGCCCATCTCGTCGTAGAAGCCCGACTGCTGGTCCAGGAGATAGGCGCCCCGGGTCCGCTCGGCCTCCCGGTAGGCGCGGACCGCCTCCCGGTTGAAGTAGTAGTAGTGCAGATACTCGTTGGGCACCGCGCCCAGCGACCGCAGCCACTCGGTCCCGAAGAGCTTGCCCTCCTCGAACGAGCCGAGCAGCTCGTCGTCCTCGAACAGGCGCGGCAGCAGATCCTCCCCGCCGACCCGCAACCCCCGCAGCCAGCCCAGGTGGTTGAGCCCCACGTAGTCGATCCAGGCCTCGCCCGGATTCGCCCCGAGCACCCGCGCCACCCGGCGGCCCAGGCCCACGGGGGAGTCGCAGATGCCGATCACCCGGTCGCCGAGGATCCGCGACATCGCCTCGGTGACCATGCCGGCCGGGTTGGTGAAGTTGATGACCCAGGCGTCCGGGGCGAGTTCGGCGACCCGGCGCGCGATGTGCGTCACCACCGGCAGCGTCCGCAGCCCGTACGCGATGCCGCCGGCGCCCACCGTCTCCTGGCCGAGCACACCCTCGGCCAGCGCGATCCGCTCGTCGGCGGCCCGGCCCGCGAGCCCGCCCACCCGGATCGCCGAGAAGACGAAGTCCGCTCCGCGCAGCGCCTCGTCGAGCTCCGTCGTCGCGGTCACCACCGGCGCGTCCGGCACGCCCTCGCCCTGCTCGGCGAGGACCCGCGCGATGGCCGACAGGCGCCCGGCGTCCAGGTCGTACAGGGTCACCTGGGTGACCCGGCCCTCGGCGTGGTCGCCGAGCAGGGCGCCGTACACGAGCGGCACCCGGAATCCGCCGCCTCCGAGAATCGTCAGTTTCATGCGCGTACGCTACTCGGGCCGGTCTCCCGGCAGCGGGATCCGGCTCCGCCTGTCCGTTTCCGTGACCAGCAGGTGGACGCCCCCCCCCACGACCGGGTGCGCTCCCGGGTCCGTCGCGCGCGAGACAATGAGCGCATGTCCCGACGCAACGCCCGCACCGCCAAGCCCGCCGGCCCCCGCCGCCCCGCCCTCACCCCGGACGCCCCCTGCCCCTGCGGCCTCGACGCCTCCTACGGCGCGTGCTGCGGCCGCTTCCACGCCGGACCGGCCACCGCGCCCACCGCCGAACTGCTCATGCGCTCCCGCTACAGCGCCTTCGTCGCCCGCGACGAGCCGTATCTGCTGCGCACCTGGGCGCCGCGCACCCGGCCCGCGGACGTCGACTTCGACCCGGCGCTGCGCTGGACCGGCCTGGACATCGAGGAGACCGGCGACGGCACCGCCTTCCACCAGCACGGCACCGTCACCTTCCGGGCCCGCTACAGCCAGGGCGGAGAGGCCGGCGAGCTCCACGAACGGAGCCGCTTCGAGCGGTACGAGGGGGCGTGGGTGTACGTGGACGGGGACTTCCTCGACTGACCGGGCCTCGCTTCTCGTCGGGGGAGCACCACGTCACCGCGCCGTGACGCCCGCCGGCTCCCGCTCCCGGCGCGGCAGCCCCTGCGCCAGGTCCTCCGCGATCAGCTTCTTCGCGATGGCGTCCGTCGCGGCCCGCAGCTCCGGTCCGCTGGGGCGGCCGCGCTCCTGCTCGACCCGGTCGCTGAGCCAGTCGCCCCAGGCCCGGGTGATGACCTCCGCCTCCCGCTTCCCGGCGGAGGTGTGCGAGAGCAGGTTGCCGTCCCGGGTGAGGAAGCCCTCGTCGACCATGCGCTCGAAGACCGGCAGCAGCACCTCCGGCGGGACCCGGCGGCCCGCCGAGATCAGGCCGAGGCTCGCGTGTCCGACCAGCCGGGTGAAGAGCTCCACCTGCATGACCGCCCACGCGCCGGCCGTGTCGAGCCGGGTGTCGGAGCCGGTGACGACCCGCCGGGCGGTGTCGAGATCGGTCCTGCGGATGATCCGGCCCACGGACAGTTCGAGCAGCTTGGCCGAGTCGCCGGTACCGGTGGGGGAGGCGAAACCCTCGCCCATGTCGGGGGCCGAGGCACGGGCCGTGTCGCGCAGCGCCACCTGCTTGAGGAAGAGCGCCACGACGAATCCGGCCAGCGCCACCGGCACCGTCCACAGGAAGACGGTGTGCAGCGTGTCCGCGTACGCCCGCACGATCGGCTCCGCCACCCGCTCCGGCAGCCCGTGCACCCCCGCCGGGCTCTGCGAGGCCTTGGCGACGGCCGCCGGGTCGAGCCCGAGACTCGCAGCGAGCGCCGAGGCCTCGGCGGCGCCCTCGGTGAGGTTGGGCTTGAGGGAGTTGGTGTAGATGGTGCCGAAGACGGCGGTGCCGAAGCAGCTGCCCAGGGTACGGAAGAAGGTGACGCCCGAGGTGGCCGTGCCCAGGTCCGCGTAGTCGACGGTGTTCTGCACGGCGATGGTGAGCACCTGCATGCACAGGCCGATGCCGGTGCCGAGGACGAACATGTACAGCGACTCCAGCCAGGTGCCGGTGTCGGGGCCCATCCGGGACAGCAGGTACAGGCCCACGGCCATCACGAGGGAGCCCACGATGGGGAACGTCCGGTAGTGGCCGGTCTTGCTGACGACGTTGCCGCTGAAGATCGAGGCGATGAGCAGCCCGACCACCATCGGCAGGGTGCGGAAGCCCGAGACCGTCGCCGAGTCCCCGTCGACGTACTGGAGGTAGGTCGGCAGGAAGGTCATCGCGCCGAGCATCGCGAAGCCCACGATGAAGCTGAGGATCGAGCAGACGGTGAAGACCGGATTGCGGAAGAGCCGCATGGGCAGCATGGGTTCGGCCGCGCGGGTCTCCACCCAGCAGAACAGGCCGAGGGCGAGCAGACCTCCGGCGAAGAGGCCGATGATGACGCCCGAGCTCCACGCGTACTCGTTCCCGCCCCAGCTGGTGGCCAGGATCAGGGCGCTGGATCCGGCGGCGACGAGCGCGATGCCCGCGTAGTCGATGACCGGGCGGCTCACGGAGCGCACGGAGGGGATGGTGCGGGCGGCGGCGATGACGACCAGGATCGCGATCGGGACGTTGACGTAGAACGCCCAGCGCCAGCTGAGGTGGTCGGTGAACAGGCCGCCGAGGAGCGGCCCGACGACCGTCGACACGCCGAACACCGCGCCGATGGCGCCCTGGTACTTGCCGCGCTCGCGCAACGGGATCACATCGGCGATCAGCGCCATCGAGGTGACCATGAGCCCGCCGGCGCCGATGCCCTGGAGGCCGCGCCAGACGATCAGCAGCGTCATGTTGGTGGCGAGGCCGCACAGGAACGAGCCCGTGATGAAGACGATCGCCGAGATCTGGAAGATCACCTTGCGGCCGAAGAGATCGCCGAACTTGCCGACAAGCACGGTCGCGACGGTCTCGGCGAGGAGGTACGCGGTGACCACCCACGACATGTGGGCGGCACCGCCGAGATCCGACACGATCGTCGGCAGCGCGGTGCCCACGATCGTCTGGTCCAGGGCGGCCAGGAGCACGCCGAGCATGATCGTGCCGAAGACGATGTTGCGGCGACGGCGGTCGAGCACGGGCGGCTCGACGGCCTGGGGCACGGGGGCGGCTTCGCTGGTGGTCACCCTCGCAGCCTCACACCGGCGGCCGCGTCCCGCATGTGGAGTACGCCCGAACCGGTGCGGCAGCGGGGCCGCGTCCCGAATGGCCGAGCGGCGCGGGCCGTCCTGCCGGGGCTCAGTGACCCGGGCGCACCGGCAGCTGCGGATGGTGCCTGGCGAGCACCTTGTTGGCCCGGGCCAGCGCCGCCAGCGCGTGCTCGCGGTCGGCCCGGTCCTCCGCGCACAGCGGCCCCCGGAAGCGGTAGACCTCGCGCGCCGCGCAGTCGGCGTCGATCTCGGCCTGCAGCACGTGCAGCGGCAGACACGACCCGATCAGCGCGGCGACGCGGTCGGGGATCGGGACGGGTACGAGCGGCGCGGGCGTGGCGATCACGGTCAGTCCTTGTGGGTCTGTCGGGCGGGAGGGTTTCTCCCCTCCATACGTACCGGATCGCGGTAGCGGTTCGACGACGGGTCCGTCACCGCGCGGCAACACGCCCGCGCCGCTTTCGGCGAGCCGTACGGACCGGCCGGCCGGTCGGTCCCGCGTTCTCGCAGGTGCGCCCCGGTGCGCCCGCCGGATCGTCCACCAGTCCACCGAACGTGGGTCCGGGGGAGGGGAGTTGCCGCACCGCCGGGTGTGGGGCATCTCACCCGCGTCGGCGCCCGCGTCTCATCCCAGGATCGCGTTCAGGTCGTACGAGACCGGCTCCTCCAACTGCCCGTAGCCGCAGGACTCGGGGGTACGGTCCGGGCGCCAGCGCTTGAACTGCGCGGTGTGCCGGAAGCGGTCGCCCTCCATGTGGTCGTACCCGACCTCGCAGACCCGCTCCGGGCGCAGCGCCACCCAGGACAGGTCCTTCTTCCCCGACCAGCGGCTCGGCGCGCCCGGCAGCCGTGCCCCCTCGTGCGCCGACTCGTCCGACCACGCCGCCCACGGATGTCCGTCCGGCGGGTCCATGCGCAGCGGCTCCAGCTCCTCGACCAGCTCCGCGCGCCGCTTCGCGGTGAACGCCGCGCACACGCCCACGTGCTGGAGGGCGCCCCCGGCGTCGTACAGGCCCAGCAGCAGCGAGCCGACCACCGGGCCGCTCTTGTGGAAGCGGTATCCGGCCACCACCACGTCGGCCGTGCGCTCGTGCTTGATCTTGTACATCAGCCGGGCGTCCGGCCGGTACAGCAGATCGAGGGGTTTGGCGATCACGCCGTCCAGACCGGCGCCCTCGTACTGCTCGAACCAGCGCGCCGCGAGCTCCGGGTCCCGGGTGGCGGGGGCGAGGTGGACCGGGGCGGTGACACCGGCCAGGGCGTGTTCGAGGGCGGCCCGGCGCTCGGCGAGCGGGGTGTCGAGGTAGGAGTCGTCGCCGAGGGCGAGCAGGTCGAAGGCGATGAAACGGGACGGGGTCGCCTCCGCGAGCATCCGCACCCGCGAGTCGGCCGGATGGATGCGTTCACCGAGCCGGTCGAAGTCGAGCCTGCCGTCGTGCTCGACGACGATCTCCCCGTCCACCACGCAGCGCTGGGGGAGCCGGGCCAGCAGCGCCTCGACCAGTTCGGGGAAGTAGCGGGTCAGCGGCTTGCCCGTACGGCTGCCGATGAACAGCTCCGGGCCGTCGCGGTGCACGAGCGCGCGGAAGCCGTCCCACTTGGCCTCGTACTGCATGCCCGGCGGGATCTTCTTGACGGCCTTCGCCAGCATCGGTTTCACGGGCGGCATCACCGGCAGGTCCATGCGGCGAGTCTAGAGAGGATTGATGCCGATATGCGCGCTTTGGGCGCCCGGCCTAGGCTGACCGCCATGGCAGGCAAGGCGGACGCGGTCGAGATCGAGGTCGGCGACCGGACGGTACGGGTGTCCCATCCGGACAAGGTGTACTTCCCCGAGCCCGGCTACACCAAGCTGGACATGGTCCGCTACTACCTCGCGGTCGGCGACGGCATCACCCGCGCCCTGCGGGACCGGCCCACCACGCTGGAGCGCTACCCCGACGGCGTGACGGGGGAGTCCTTCTTCCAGAAGCGGGCGCCGAAGTACCTCCCGGAGTGGATCCCGACGGCCCACATCACCTTCCCCAGCGGGCGCTCGGCCGACGAGATGTGCCCGACCGAGCCGGCCGCCGTGCTGTGGGCGGCCAATCTGGGGGCCGTGACCTTCCATCCCTGGCCGGTACGCAGGGAGGACACCGACCACCCGGACGAACTCCGCATCGACCTCGACCCCCAGCCCGGCACGGACTACGCCGACGCCGTCCGCGCGGCCCACGAGCTGCGGGCCGTCCTCGACGAGCACGGGCTGCGCGGCTGGCCGAAGACCTCCGGCGGGCGCGGACTGCACGTCTTCGTGCCGATCCTGCCGAACTGGACGTTCACGCAGGTCAGGCGGGCCGCCATCGCCTGCGGCCGGGAGCTGGAGCGGCGGATGCCGGACCAGGTCACGATCAAGTGGTGGAAGGAGGAGCGCGGGGAGCGGATCTTCGTGGACTACAACCAGACCGCCCGCGACCGCACCATCGCCTCCGCCTACTCCGTCCGGCCCCGCCCGCACGCCCCGGTCTCCGCGCCGCTGCGCTGGGAGGAGATCGACGACGCGGTGCCGCGCGACTTCGACATCCGCACGATGCCGCAGCGGTACGCCGAACTCGGCGACGTGCACGCGGACATGGACGCCGAACGCTTCGACCTGGAGCCGCTCCTGGAGCTGGCCCGCCGGGACGAGGCGGAACACGGCCTGGGCGACCTGCCCTATCCGCCGGAGTACCCGAAGATGCCGGGCGAACCGAAGCGGGTGCAGCCCAGCCGGGCGAAGAAGGAGAAGGAACCGGAGAAGGCGAAGGAGACGGAGGCAGAGCCGGAGTGAGCCCGAGGCTGGTGCCTACGCCTCCGGGACGTACCGCTCGCCCGGCGTGAGCAGCAGCACCTCCAGGGCGCGCGCGCAGGCCCGCGCCTGGGTCAGGAACCAGTCGAGCCGTTCGTCGCTGATCAACGACGGCGTGGCCCGCACCGCGAGCGCGAAGCGCGCGTGCCCGGACCGCTCAAGGACCGGCACCGCGACCGTCCGCACCCCGAGCGCCGACTCGCCGTCGTTGAGGGCGTAGCCCTGCTCCCGGACCCTGGCCAACTCGCCCGTGAGGACTCCGGGTTCGACGATGGTCCGGGACGTGAAGGCGTACAGCGGCGGCAGCGCCCGCGGCCCGCCCTCGCCCGCCCGCGGCCAGGCGAGCAGCACCTTCCCGAGCGCCGTGGAGTGCAGCGGCCGCCGCAGTCCCACCTTCGGCGTGACCGAACCGCCCGCCACGATCACCGCGTACGCGCCGCTGCGCAACGCCAGGTCCGCGGTGGCGCCGGTCCGGGTGGCCAGGTCGTTCAGCTCCGGCGCGGCCAGATGCAGCCCGCGCTGGTGGTACGAGAGCCTGCCCAGCTCGGTGACGGCCGGGCCGAGCCGATAGCGGGCCGTGCGGGCGTCCTGCTCAAGGAAGCCGGCCCCCATCAGCGTCCTGGCCAGCCGGTGCGCGGTCGACGTCGACAGGTCGAGCCGGCGCGCCAGGTCGGAGGCGCTGAGGTCGGGCCCGTTGTCGTGGAAGCAGTGCAGGACGTCCAGGGCCCGGCGCACCGCCTGGGCCCCGGCCGGTGCGCGGACCGGTCCGGCCTCGGTGGTCATCTGTGGATCGCTCCCCCTCGCCGCGTGTTCCCAACGGCTTCCCACGCTCCCACATGGCGGGGAGCCGAAGCAGCATCGGGACGAGGTCGGAAACATGCCGTTCATGTGCGATCCCACATGCTGGGAGACGAGTTGAAGACGCCCGAACGTCCATGGCAGGGTTCCGGCCAACGCCGCCGCGACGCACCGCGGCGGTCGACACGGACCAGCGGCGAAGGGAGCGTGGCCACCGTGACCGGCGTCCCGCCCACCCCCGCGGCCCTCACCCGCCGCCGCCACATCGATCTGGCCCGCGTCACCGCGACGGCCTGTCGCTGACCTCCCGCACCTGAGTCCGGGCTGTCGCGGCCGGACCGCCCGTGCGGCGCGGCCCACGGCCCCGGCCGGGCGCCGGCCCGGCCGCACCACCCACGAGCCGGGCCGCCCGTGGCCGACCACCCGCCCGATGCTGTTGCCGTGCGGACGGCCCGTACCGCTCGCCCGTACCGCTCGCCCGTACCGCTCGCCCGTACCGCTCGCCCGTACCGCTCGCCCGTACCGCTCGCCCGTACCGCTCGCCCGTGCGGACGGCCCACACGCACCACCCGTCCGGAGCGGCTCGTGAAGCCCGCGCCCGGAGACTCCGCCGTGCCCTCCCCCTCTCCCCTCCGGAAGACCCCATGACCTCTGCCCACGTGCCCGACACGCTCTGGTTCACCCGCTGCCCCGTGCCCACCGCCACCGGGATCGCCGCCGATCGCGGCTGGCTGGCCGCGGCCTTCGCCGCGGACGGTATCGCCGTGCGCTCCCTCCAGGACGCCGAACCCGGCGCCGACCGCGCCGCCCACTACACCCACGCCCTGCCGGGACTCTTCCGAGAGGGCGGCAACGTCCCCGCCCTGTGGGCCCGTTCGCGCGGCGAGCGCACCCGGCTGATCGGGCTCACCTGGATCGAGGAGCGCCAGACCGTCCTGGTCGCCCCGGGTTCGCCGGTGCGCTCGGCCGCCGATCTGCGCGGCCGTCGCCTCGCCCTGCCCCGGCACCCGATCGCCATCGACTTCTGGCGGGCGATGGCCCTGCGCGGCTTCGAAGGGGCGCTCGCCTCCGCCGGGTACGGCCTGACGGACGCCGTCCTCGTCGACGTGCCGGCCGAGGGCCACCGCGGCCAGTGGGCCGCCGAACTCGCCGCCCTGCGCCGGGGCGAGGTGGACGCGGTGTACGTGAAGGGCGCCCTGGCCGTGGAGGCCGCCCGGCGCGCCGGGGCCGAGGTGGCCGTCGAGCTGGACGAGCTCCCCGACCCGGCGCACCGGGTCAACAACGGCACCCCGCGGCCCCTCACCGTCCACCAGGAGCTCCTCGACCGCAGCCCCGAGCTGGTCGACCGCTTCCTCGCCGTCCTGCTCCGCGCCGCCGACTGGGCCGTGGGGGAGCCCGCCGAGGTGGCCCGCATCCTCGGCGCCGAGACCGGGGCCGGACCCGAGGGGGTCGCCGGGGCCTATCGCGACGGCACGCACCGCACCCTGCACCCCGATCTGTCCGCGCCCCGGCTCGACCTGCTCGCCCGGCAGGCGGCGGCCCTGACCGCGCACGGCTTCCTGGACGAGGCCGTGGACATACGGGAATGGGCCGACCCCGAGCCACTGCGCCGCGCCCGGCTCCTGGCCGCCGCCCCGGACGCCGTACCCGCCCCCACACCGGACGCCGCCCCCGCCCCCGTACCGGAACCGAGTCACCCATGACCCAGGTGATCCCCCCGCCCGCCGCCCGCCCTCCCGCGCCCCGAAGGACGTCCGTCATGCGCCCGCTCCGCTCCCTCGCCGCTCTCGCGGCCCTCGCCGTCCTGCCCGCCCTCGCAGCCTGCGGCGGTGGCTCCGCCGACGACGCGGCGGGGAAGGGCACCGTCGTCGTCCGCATCCCCGACCCCGGCAACTCCGGTGTCCTGGCCCGGGGGAAGAAGGACGGCAGCCTCGACAAGGCGCTGGCCGCGGTGCACGCCAAGGTCGTGTGGACCGGCAGCGCGGGGCCCTTCGCGCCGGCCGCCCAGGCCATGAACGCCGACCAGCTCGACATCGCCACCGGGTCCATCACCTCCGGCATCACCTCGCTCGCCCAGAGCCCCGGCTTCGCCTTCTTCACCGCGACCGACCCCGACCCCGTCGGCGAGGGCATCCTCGTCCGGGACGGCTCCGGCATCGACTCGGTCGCCGACCTCGTGGGGCGGAAGGTCGCCGTCAACAAGGGCGGCACCGGGGAGTACCTGCTGCTCAAGGCCCTCGCCAAGGCGGGCATCCCGGCCGGGAAGGTCGAGCGGGTCTACCTCAGGCCCGACCAGACCGCCGCCGTGCTCAACGCCGGGCAGGTCGACGCCTGGGCCGTCTGGTCCACCTACGCGGTCGCCGAGATCGGCGCCGGCAAGGCCCGCTTCGTCGCCGACGGCGCCGCGATCGGCTCCGACAACTACAGCCTCAACGCGGTCCGCAAGGGCTTCGCCGACGCCCACCCCGAGGTCGTCAAGGCGCTCTACGGCTACCTCCACGAGCGGAGCGCCGAGGAGCGCCGGGACCCGGCCGCCTATCTCAACGTCTTCACCGACGCGGGTCCGACCGCCGTCACCGGCCGGGCCCGCGAGGTCCAGATCGGCTTCACCGCCAAGGGCGGCACCGTCGATCCGATCGGGCCCGAGGACATCAGGCGCTTCGAGGAGGTCGCCCGGTTCTACGCCGAGCAGCAGGTCACCCCCGGCAAGGTCGACATCGCGGCCCACCTCCTCGACGTCGAGAAGCTCTCATGACGCCCGCCCCGGCGGCGCCGTCCCCGCTCGTCCGGCCGCGGCCTCCCGCGCGCCGCGCCCGCTCCCGTACGTACACCGTCGTCGTCCGCGCCCTCGGCCCGGTCGGGCTGCTCGTCCTGTGGTGGGCGGCCTCGGCGACCGGGGCGCTGACGCCCGACGTGCTCGCCTCACCCGCTCACGTACTCGACGCGGTGGGAGAGCTGTGGGGCAACGGGCAGTTGCCCGACGCGCTCGCGACCTCGCTCACCCGCTCCGGCCTCGGCCTGGTCCTCGGCGTCACGGCGGGTCTCGCCCTGGGGATCGTCACCGGTTTCACCCGGCTCGGCGACGAGCTCCTCGACTCCTCGCTCCAGACCCTGCGGACCATCCCCTTCCTCTCCCTCGTCCCCCTCTTCATGGTCTGGTTCGGCATCAACGAGACCGCGAAGATCCTGCTCATCGCGGTCGCCACTACCTTCCCGATGTACGTCTCCACCGCCGGAGGGGTACGCGACACCGACCGCCGGCTCGTCGAGGCGATGCGCGCCTTCGGGCTCGGCCGCTTCGCCATCGTGCGCCAGGTCGTCCTGCCCGGCGCGCTGCCCGCGATCCTCGCCGGGCTCCGGCTCTCGATGACCCTCAGCGTCATCGCGCTGATCGCCGCCGAGGAGATCAACGCCACCGAAGGGATCGGCTATCTGATGGCCCAGGCGCAGAGCTACGCCCGCACCGACGTCCTCGCCGTCTGCATCCTCGTCTACGGACTGCTCGGACTCACCGCCGACCTGGTCGTGCGCGGCCTGGAACGGGTCCTCATGCCCTGGCGCACGGCGGGCCCCGGCGGCGGGAGTGCCCGATGAGCGACGCCGTACGCGTACGGGGCCTGCGCCGGGTCTTCGGTGACCGTGCCGTCCTCGACGGCATCGAACTGGACATCAGGCGCGGCGAGTTCGTCGCCCTCCTCGGTGCGAGCGGCAGCGGGAAGACCACCCTGCTGCGCATCCTGGGCGCCCTCGACGGCGCCGACGGGGGAGAGGCGCTCGTCCCCGCGGCCCGCACGATCGTCTTCCAGGAGCCCCGGCTCATCCCCTCCAAGAAGGTCCTCGCCAACGTCACCATCGGTCTGCCCCGAGGCGCGCAGACCCGGGCCACCGGCCTGCGGGCGCTCGCCGAGGTCGGGCTCGAACGCCACGCGGACGCCTGGCCCGCCACCCTCTCCGGCGGTGAGGCCCAGCGCGCGGCACTCGCCCGCGCTCTCGTCCGCGAGCCCGAACTCCTGCTGCTCGACGAGCCGTTCGCCGCGCTCGACGCGCTGACCCGGCTGCGGATGCAGGACCTGGTCGGCGAGCTGTGCCGGATCCACCGGCCGGCCGTGCTGCTCGTCACCCATGACGTCGACGAGGCCATCCGGCTCGCCGACCGGGTGGCCGTGCTGCGCGAGGGCCGGCTCGTCACCGACGAGGCCGTCACCGTCGACCGGCCGCGCGACCCCGGCGACCCCGCCTTCGCCCGCCTGCGCCACCGCCTCCTCGCGGACCTCGGCGTCCACACCCCCGAACCGCCGGCGGCCGGCCCCGTCCGTACCGCCGTCCCGCCCTCTCTCGAAACGGAGCTCTCCGCATGACCGTCACCATAGGTGTCCACAGCAGCAACCCCACCCTCTTCCACCTCTCCCGCCTCGGCTACGCGGAGGAGGAGCTGGCCGCCCTCGGCGAGACCGTGGCCTGGCACCCGTACACCGACGGCGTCCGCACCGGCGCCCACCTCGCCGACGGCACCATCGACTTCGGCGGCACCGGCTCCACCCCGCCCGTCACCGCCCAGGCCGAGGGCCACGACATCGTCTACACCGCGCTCTCGGCGCCCCGGCCCGGCCACGGCGCCCTCCTGGTGACCGAGGACGGGCCCGTCCGTACCGTCGCCGACCTGAGGGGCGGCACCGTCCACCTCGCCGTCGGCTCCTGGCAGACCCACCTGGTGGCCAAGGCGCTGGACGACGCCGGACTCTCGTACGCCACCGACGTCACCGCCGTGCGCTCCGGCGACGACAGCGAGGAGCTGCTGCGCTCCGGCGCGATCACCGCTTGGGTCGCCCAGGGCGACCGGCTCGCCGCCGCCCGCCGCACCGGCGGGCTGCGCGTCCTGATCCCCACCGATGAGGTCATCTCCGACCGCTCCGTCTTCTTCACCCGCCGCGACCTGGCCGAACGGCGCCCGGAGCTCGTCGAGGCGCTCACCCGGGCGCTGCGCCGCGCCGACGCCTGGGTGGCGGCCCACCCGCGCGAGGCCGCCGAGGTCACCGCGGCCGAGCTCGGCGGTTCCGCCGAGGACTGGGAGACCGCGCTGCGCGCCCTGCCCTGGACGATCGAGGAGGTGTCGGAGGAGTTCCTCGCCGAGCAGCAGCGGGCCGCCGACATCTTCCACCGCACCGGATTCACCGGCCGGCCCGTCACGGTCGCCGACGCCCTGCCCCGAGAGGCCCGCCGCGCATGAGCACCCACCCCGCACCCGAGGTCCTCTGGTACATCATCCCGCGCGAGGGCGCCTACCCCTGGGAGCCGGCCGGCCGGCGCCCGGTCGACCTCGGCTACCTCCAGCACCTGGCCGCCTCGGTCGAGCGCCTCGGCTTCAGCGGCGCGCTCCTCGCCACCGACCTGCACGACGTGTGGCCGCTCGGCAGCGCGCTCGCGGCGGCCACCGGGCCGGGCTTCCGGCCGCTGCTCGCGGTCCACCCCGGACTGATCTCACCGACCCTGCTAGCCAAGATGGCGCTCACCTTCGACAACCTCTTCGGCGGCCGGCTGCGCTTCAACGTCGTCAACGGCTCGACCACGGCGCTCCAGGAGTACGGGCTGCACGTCGGGCACGACGAGCGGTACGAGCTGAGCGCCGAGTACTGGTCGATCGTGAAGCGGCTCACCGCGGGCGAGGTCTTCGACCACCGGGGGCGCTTCTACGACCTGAAGGGCGCCGGCTCCTCGCTGCGCGACCTGCGGCCGGTCCAGACGCCGCACGTCCCGCTCTGGTTCGGCGGCTCCTCCGCGCCGGGCATCGAGATGGCCGCCGAACACGTGGACGTCTACCTCACCTGGGGCGAGCCGCCGCACCTGCTGAAGGCGAAGCTGGACCATGTGAGGGCCCGCGCCGCCGCGTACGGCCGCACCCTCAGGATCGGCCTGCGGCTCCATCTCATCGTCCGCGACACGGAGGAGGAGGCGTGGGCGGCGGCCGACCGGCTCCTGGACGTCACCAGCGAGGCGACCTACGCGCGGCAGCTCGGCGAGCGGTCGGGCGAGGACGGGGTGGGCTGGCAGCGTCAGTTCCGGCAGCACGGCGGCCGGGTCCCGGCCCGCGCCCGCGAGCTGGAGACCCATCCCAACCTGTGGCCGGGGATGGGTCTGTTCCGCCCGGGGCCCGGCACCGCCCTGGTCGGGGCCACCGGCCAGATCGTCGAGCGGTTGCGCGAATACCAGGCACTCGGAGTGGATACCTTCATCCTGTCGGGCAATCCGCTCCTGGAAGAGGCCTACCGGGTCGCCGAAACGGTCCTGCCGGCGCTCGGCGCGCCGCGTTGATCGGACGTTGATGGCCCGTTTAGGCCGCCGCGCGAGTCTCTACCCATGCAGACCGACACGATGACCCTCGCCCCGCTGACCCTGGTGGCCCCGGACCTCTCCTGGCAGGAGGACGCGCTGTGCGCCCAGGCGGGACCGGAGTTCTTCTTCCCGGCGCCCGGCTCCTCGACCCGCGAGGCGAAGCAGCTGTGCGGGGCCTGCCCCGGCCGCGCGGCGTGCCTGGAGTACGCGCTGACGCACGACGAGCGCTTCGGGGTGTGGGGCGGGCTCTCGGAGAAGGAGCGGATCAACCTCAAGCGGCGCCAGGGCTGACCGCCCCGGCGCCCCTCGGGTGAGGGCTCAGCCCGCCGCCCGCGCGGCCATCCGCGCCTTGCGCGCCGCGAGCCGCTCGTCGAACTTGGACGCCTCGCTGTCCAGGCCGTTCATGTACAGGCCGAGCTCCTCCTGGGCCTTCAGCCCCTCCGGGCCGAGACCGTCGATCTGGAGGACCTTGAGGAAGCGGAGCACCGGCTGGAGCACGTCGTCGTGGTGGATGCGCAGGTTGTAGATCTCGCCGATCGCCATCTGGGCGGCGGCCCGCTCGAAGCCGGGCATGCCGTGGCCGGGCATCCGGAAGCCGACGACGACGTCCCGTACGGCCTGCATGGTGAGGTCGGGGGCGAGCTCGAAGGCCGCGCCCAGCAGGTTGCGGTAGAAGACCATGTGCAGGTTCTCGTCGAGCGCGATGCGGGCCAGCATCCGGTCGCAGACGGGGTCGCCCGACTGGTGGCCGGTGTTGCGGTGCGAGATGCGGGTGGCGAGCTCCTGGAAGGCCACGTACGCGATCGAGTGCAGCATCGAGTGCCGGTTGTCCGACTCGAAGCCCTCGCTCATGTGCGCCATGCGGAAGCGCTCCAGCTCGTCCGGGTCGACCGCCCGCGAGGCCAGCAGGTAGTCGCGCATCACGATGCCGTGGCGGCCCTCCTCCGCGGTCCAGCGGTGCACCCAGGTGCCCCAGGCGCCGTCGCGGCCGAAGAGGCTGGCGATCTCGTGGTGGTAGCTCGGGAGGTTGTCCTCGGTGAGCAGGTTGACCACGAGGGCGATCCGGCCGATGTCGGTGACCTTGGACTGCTCCTTGTCCCAGGCCTCGCCGTCCTCGAAGAAGGCCGGGAAGTTGCGGGCGTCCGACCACGGCACGTAGTCGTGCGGCATCCAGTCCTTGGTGACCTTCAGGTGCCGGTTGAGCTCCGTCTCCACGACCTCTTCCAAGGCGTACAGGAGCCGCGCGTCGGTCCACCCTGCGGAGCTGCCGAGGTGGGGAGAGGTGAGCGTCACGGGAACTCCTGGGGACGGAGAGAGGGCAAACGGAACTACCTACGGACACGTAGGTTACGAGACCGTAGGTTAAAGCCCTCATAAGGGGGTGGCCAAGCCCGTCCAGGAGATATCCGGTCACGCTCCGTCATCCGCGCGGTTCCGCGGGGCGGCGGGAGATCCAGGTCACGGGAGTCCGGGCCCGCCGAGGAGCCCGGAGCGGCTACTCAGAGCAGATGATCGGCGGCGCCGGCCTTCACGGCCGAGATGAGCGCCCGCAGCGCCTCGACCGAGTCGCTGACATACGCGTCGGGGGCGAGGGTGGAGCCGATGTACGCGCGGCCGGAGCCGTCGAGGCCGAAGCGGAAGCAGTTGGCGCCCTCGCTGCAGAAGGCCTCATTCCAGGCGATCTCCCGGGAGGCGGCGCGGTGGTCGGTGAGGTTCATGGTGGGGGGTCCTTCAGAGGTCCTGGGCTATGGCGCGGATGAAGTCGCGGGAGTCGGATACGGGCAGGGCGAGCCCGCTGAGCCGCTCCAACAGGCCACGGTAGCGCCGGAGTTGCATGTCGGTGTCGAGGAGTATGGAGCCGTGCGAGGAATCGAGCTGCACCGTGTCGAGCTGCGGAACCGGTGCGGACGCATAGGTGAACGACTGGCCCGCCCCGGGGAAACCCCCCGCCGTGAACGGGATCACCCGCACGGAGATCGTGTCCCGCTCCGAGCGCTCCAGGATGTACTCCAGCTGCGCCCTGGCGACCTTCGGGCCGCCGAACTGCATGCGCAGCGCGGCCTCGTGGATCACCGCCGCGTACAGCGTCGGCGGGTCCCGGTCCAGCACCTCCTGGCGATGCAGCCGCAGGTCCACCCGGGCCTCCAGGTCGGGCCCCGGCAACGGCGGGTCGGCGGTGTCGAAGACGGCCCGCGCGTGCTCCTCGGTCTGCAGCAGGCCGGGCAGGTGCGTCGTGACGGCGCTGTGCAACTCCGAGGCGTGGAACTCCAGTTCGGCGATGTCGATCAGAGCGGGCGGCAGCAGTCCCCGGTACTGCTCCCACCAGCCGCGGTCGCGCTCCTGCGCCATGGCGGCGAGCAGGTCGATCAGGGCGGTGTCCGGACAGCCGTAGTTGAAGGCGAGGGTGCGCACCCGCTCGGCGCTGATGCCGAACCGCCCCGACTCGACGTTGGGGATGCGGGTGCGGTCGACGCCCAGGAGGGCGGCGGCCTGCTGGGCCGACATGCCCGACTGTTCACGCAGTTTGCGCAGCTCGTGTCCGAGTCGCTGCTGGCGCGCGGTCGGGGTGCTCCTTGGCGGCACGCTCGTTCTCCCCCTTCGGCTCCGGGCTCGCGTCCCGGAGGGATTTTTTGCCCGGTTTGGCACAAGTGCGAGTGTCTACTGCCAAGTAGTAGCACTGTGCTCCGGTCGTACGCTACGGTCGGTAGTGCAAGTCTCACACGGGGCAATCGTGTTCGACGTGTGAGCACCCCCACACGCACAGGAAATGTGAGCAGAATCCGATGAAGGGCGCACTGCGTTGCCTCCCGTCCGCCGCCGCGGCCGGTCCCATACCTCCCGCCACGGAGAACCTCAGCTACTCGATGCTCCTGCCCGGGGGCGCCTACTGCGCCGGACTGGCCCGCGACGCCATCCGCACCCTGGTCAACCGCCACGGCCTCGGCGAACTCTCCGAGACCGCCGTCCTCGCCGCGTCCGAGCTCGTCTCCGCCGCGTACCGCTTCACCCCGGACCGCGAAATGGTCCTCCGGGTGCGCTGGCAGTTCGACGCGCTGCGGATCGTCCTCTACGACCAGCACCCGGCCCACCCCACACCGGCCGCCGCCGACGAATGCCGCGACCGCCGCAGCCGCAGCATGTGGCTGCTGACCGCGGCGGTCGACGAGCACGGCGGCGACTGGGGGCTCGCCCCCGTCCTCACACCGGGCGGCGGCACCAAGTCCTGGGCCTTACTGCACCGTTAGCAGCCCCTCCCGCACGGCCTCGGCCGTCGTGGGCCGCAGCTCCCCGTCGAGCCGCAGCCAGCGGGTGATCCCCAGCGACTCCAGGAACGGCACGTCGTGGCTCACCACGATCAGTGCCCCCTCGTACGCGTCGAGCGCGGCCGTCAGGCTCCGTACCGACGCCATGTCCAGATTGTTGGTCGGTTCGTCGAGCAGCAGCAGCTGTGGCGCCGGCTCGGCGAGCAGCAGCGCCGCCAGCGTCGCGCGGAACCGCTCGCCGCCGGACAGCGTTCCCACCGGCCGATCGGCCCGGGCGCCCCGGAAGAGGAACCGGGCCAGCCGCGCCCTGATCGCGTTGACCGTCGCACCGGGCGCCATCCGGGCCACGTTCTCCACCACGCTCAGACCGTCGTCCAGCACATCGAGCCGCTGCGGCAGGAACCTCAGCGGGACCCGCGCCACCGCCTCCCCCGCGACCGGATCGAGCTCGCCCGCGAGCGTCCGCAGCAGTGTCGTCTTCCCGGCCCCGTTCCGGCCGACCAGCGCCACCCGCTCAGGGCCCCGCAGCTCGAACTCCCCGGCGACCCGTGCCCCGTACCGCAGCTCCAGGTCGTGCAGCACGAGCACGTCCCGGCCCGGCGGAACCGTGGTGTACGGCAGCTCGATCCGGATCTCGTCGTCGTCGCGCACCGCCTCCACCGCCGCGTCGAGCCGCGAACGCGCCTCGGCCAGCCGGTCCGCGTGCAACTGCCGGTGCTTGCCCGCCGACACCTGGGCCTGCCCCTTGCGGGTGTTCGCCACGACCTTCGGCACCACCTTGTTCTCCGCGCTCTTCTGCGCATAGCGCTTGCGCCGCGCCAACTTGGCCTGGGCGTCGGACAGTTCACGCTTCTGGCGCTGTACGTCGGCCTCGGCGACCCGCACCATGCGCTCGGCCGCCTCCTGTTCGGCGGCGAGCGCGGCCCGGTAGTCGGACCAGGCGCCGCCGTACCAGGCGACCTCGCCGTCGCGCAGATCGGCGATCTGGTCCACCCGCTCCAGGAGCTCGCGGTCGTGGCTGACCACGACGAGCACTCCGGGCCAGGCGTCCACCGCCTCGTACAGCCTGCGGCGGGCGAACAGGTCCAGGTTGTTCGTCGGCTCGTCGAGCAGCAGCACGTCCGGCCGGGCGAGCAGCAGCGCGGCCAGCCGGAGCAGGACCGACTCGCCGCCCGAGACCTCGCCGATCGTGCGGTCCAGCCCGACGTGCCCGAGGCCGAGCCGGTCGAGCACGGCCCGGGCCCGCTCCTCGACGTCCCAGTCGTCGCCGACGGCCGTGTAGTACGCGGCGGACGTGTCGCCCGCCTCGATGGCGTGCAGCGCCGCCCGGGCGCGGTCGATGCCGAGGGCCTGGTCGACCCGCAGCCCGGTGTCCAGCACCAGGTCCTGTGGGAGGTACCCGACCCGGCCCGCGACATGGACGGTGCCGTCGGAGGCGGCGAGCTCGCCGGCGATCAGCTTGAGCAGGGTGGACTTCCCCGAACCGTTCAGACCGACCAGGCCGGTCCTGCCGGGGCCCACGGCGAGCCGGAAGTCGTCGAGGACCGGGGTCCCGTCGGGCCAGGAGAAGGAGAGGGACGTGCAGGTGACGAAGGTGGGGCGGGGCGCCATGAGAGCCTCCCGGTGGCAAGGGCGTGGACGAGGGCTACGCGGGAGACACCGGGGCGCGGGCGGGGAGGAGAGAGCGGAGCAGCGCTCGTACGCCGAGGTCGAGAACGGCACACGCGGCGGCGGGGCGGCACGCGCGGCACGGTGTCTCAAGACCTCAGACGAGCAACGGCCTTCTCCGATCGGGCGACGACAGGTTCAGGTCACCACGGTAGGAGCGGGCGGGGGAGACCGCCAGTGATTTACGGGCGCTCCTCCAGGAGCTGGGCGAGGTTCCCGTCCCAGTCGAGGTACTGGTGCTCACGCCCGCGCGGCACCAGGCGCTGGGAGGACTCCAGGAAGCGGCGCAGCTCGGACGTCCGGACGTGCACCATGGCGACGCCCTCGGGGGCGTGGAACTCCACCACCGTCCGGTCGTAGCCGTACGGGCGCAGCCGTACGTCCCCCAGCCCGGCGGGCCCCTCGACGCCCTGCGCGAGCAGCTCGCGCGCGAAGGCCCACGACACCTCGACGCCCTCCAGGGTGGCGCGCGGCGGGAAGGCCATGCGGACCGCGAAGGGGTCCTTCCGGTCGTAGCGGAGTGTGGCGGCGACCGTCTCCATCCGTGGGACGGTCGCGACCAGACGGGCCTGGACGGCCTGCTCGATGACGGTGGACAAGGCCAGCCTCCTGTTGCGCGGCTACGTTCTCCTGGTCTCCCTGACACAAGAAGAGACGAACCACGAGGCCGGATCGTGCACTGAGGGGGTACGTGAGCTGTGTCACCGCCGGGCCCTTCCCGGGGCGCCTACCGCTCCTCCGTCGCGTCGAAGGCCTCGAACCCGGCGTCCGCGCACGCACCGGAGTGGTCGCAGTACGGCTGGTTGCCGGAGGCGCCGCAGCCGCACAGCACCGCCCGTGTCTCGTGGCGCCCGCCCCGCTCGTCGCGGACGAGGAGGTCGCCCCGGACCAGGAGCCGGCCGTCCGGCATGCGCCGCACCGTGGTGGGGACGTCCCCGGCCTCCGCCGGGCCGTCGGCCGGGCGGTACTGGAGCGCCCCGGACGGGCAGCGGCGGACGACCTCGGCCACCAGCTCGGGGGCGGCCTGGCCGGGCCGCACCCAGGGGCGCTCGGCCAGGTCGAACACGCTCGGCAGACCCCGGACGCACTCGCCCGCGTGGAGACAGCGCCGCGGTTCGAAGGTGACGGTGATGCCCTCGCCGTCGTACTCCTTGATCCTCGGCTGTTCCTCGGCCGTGGGTTCGGTCATGGACCCAGCCTAGGAAGGGGTGGCGGGGCACGCACCCTGGACGGGATCTTCCGGGTGGGCTAGCTTCCGGCGCCATGACATCCATGGGGAAGAAGAGACGAATGACGGCCGTGGGACTGGCGGGGGCGGCCCTCGCCATGGCCCTGGGAGCCCCCGCGCAGGCGGCGCCCGGCCACGGGCCCGGCGGATGGCGGCTCACCGAGACCGGCACCGACGCCCGCTTCCGCGGCCTCGCCGGGGTCAGCGGGTCGGTCGCCTGGGCGGCCGGCTCCCGGGGCACGGTGCTGCGCACCACCGACGGGGGGACCAGCTGGCGAAACGTCTCTCCGCCGGGTGCGGGAGAGCTGGAGTTCCGCGATGTGGAGGCCTTCGACGCCCGCCGGGCCGTGGTCCTCGCGATCGGCGAGGGGGAGGCGTCCCGGGTGCTGCGCACCGAGGACGGCGGGGCGACCTGGACCGAGTCCTTCCGCAACACCGACCCGCGCGCCTTCTACGACTGCATGACCTTCTTCGACCACCGCAACGGCCTCGCGATGAGCGACCCGGTCGACGGGAAGTACCGCATCCTCTCGACCCGCGACGGCGGCCGGTCCTGGCGGGTCCTGCCCAGCGACGGCATGCCCGCCGCGCTGCCCGGCGAGGCCGGCTTCGCGGCCAGCGGCCAGTGCCTGGTCTCCTCGGGGCCCAAGGACGTGTGGCTCGCGACCGGCGGCGGGGCCACCGGCCGGGTCCTGCACTCCGCCGACCGGGGCCTGAACTGGACCGCCACGGACACCACGATCCCCGCGGGGGAGGGCGCCAAGGGCGTCTTCGGCCTCGCCTTCCGCGACCGCGCCCACGGCATCGCCGTCGGCGGCGACTACCGCAAGGACCAGCCCTCGCCGAGGGCCGCCGCCGTCACCGGCGACGCGGGCCGCACCTGGACGGCGTCCGCCACCGCGCCGCCCGCCTACCGCTCGGGCGTCGCCTGGCTCCCGCACACGAGGTCCGCCGCCCTGGCCGTCGGCCCCACCGGCACGGACCTCACCACGGACGGCGGCCGCACCTGGCGCACGGTCGACACCGGTTCGTACGACACCGTCGACTGCACGCCCGACGGCGCGTGCTGGGCCTCGGGCGAGAAGGGCCGCATCGCCCGCCTCACCCGTCACGGCCGGGACTAGGAGGGCAACTCCTCGCGGAACGGGGCGAGTCCCTCGACCGTCTTGGTCGCGTAGAACTCGGTGATCCGGTACGCGCAGACGCCTCCGACGCTGAACGGGTCGGCCGCCGCGATCTCCTCGATCTCCGCGCGGCCGACTCCGGCGGCCAGGATCACCCCGCCGTCGCGGGGGTTCTTCCGCCCGGAGGCGAGGAACACCCCGGCGGCGTACTGCGCGTCGAGCCACTCGATGTGCGCGTCGAGCAGCGCGTCGACCCGCTCGACGGGGGCGGTGTAGGAGAGTTCCAGTACGAACATGAGCGCCAGGCTACGCGTACGCCCCGCGCGGCCCGGCCGTAGGGTGCCGACTCATGACGATCATCGAGATTCCCGAGGGATGGCCCACCGGCGAGGCCGCGGCGCGGGCCGTGCAGGAGGAGCTGCGGGGCCGGCTCGTGACGGCCGAGGAGGGCCCCGAGGCCGGTACGGGGAACGTGACCGGCGTCGACGTCGCGTACGACGACGAGCGGGACCTGGTCGCCGCCGCCGCCGTCGTGCTCGACGGGCGGACGCTGGAGGTGGTGGAGGAGGCCACCGCCGTGGGGCGGGTGTCGTTCCCCTATGTGCCGGGGCTGCTCGCCTTCCGCGAGATCCCGACCGTGCTCGCCGCGCTCGCCCGGCTCACCGCCGACCCGGGGCTGCTCGTCTGCGACGGCTACGGCCTCGCCCACCCCCGTCGCTTCGGCCTCGCCAGCCACCTCGGGGTGGTCACAGGACGCCCCTCGATCGGGGTCGCCAAGAACCCCTTCACCTTCACGTACGAGCAACCCGGCACCGCCCGGGGCGCGTTCACCGACCTGATCGCCGAGGGCGAGACCGTCGGCCGCGCGCTGCGCACCCGCGCCGGGGTGAAGCCGGTCTTCGTCTCCGTCGGCCACCGGGTCTCACTGGAGCGCGCCTGCGCCCACACCCTCCACCTCACCCCGCGCTTCCGCCTGCCCGAGACCACCCGCCACGCCGACTCCCTGTGCCGCAGGGCCCTCGCGGAAGCGCTCGACGCGGAGTGAGCACGAGGACCCTGTGACTCCTGGGGCGCCTGAGTACGAGTACGGATACCGGGCCGGTGTCATGGGCGGCACAGTGTGGGGCATGACAAGCCCCGGTGCGCTCGGCACCCTGCAGTGCGTGGTCCTCGACTGTCCCGACGTCATGGAACTCGCCGAGTTCTACCAGGCGTTGCTCGGCGGCGAGATCAACCGCCCGGACCCCCAGTGGGCGGTCGGCGACGCCTGGGCCACGCTCCACGGCGCCTCCGGCGCGCCCGTGCTCGCCTTCCAGGGCGTGGCCGACCACCGGCCGCCGGTCTGGGGCTCGCCCGAGCAGCAGTTCCACCTCGACGTACGGGTCCAGGACCTGGACGCCGCCCACGAGGCGGTGCTCGCGCTCGGGGCCTGGCGGCTCGACTCCGGCGCGGGCGACCGGGCCTGGCGCATCTACGCCGACCCGGCCGGCCACCCGTTCTGCCTGGTCCGGCACTGACCCCCGGAGGCCACGGCGCCGTCCGGGCGGTCAGCCCGAGTGCGCCACCCGGAAGCGCAGCCCGGCCGCCCGCAGCCGCGCGAGCAGCGCGTCGCCCATCGCGACCGCCGTCGTGACCTGCCCGGAGGTCTTCGGCAGCGTGTCGTGGGCGAGACAGAGCGCCGACTCGGCGAGCATCTTCGCGGTCTCGTCGTACCCCGGGTCGCCGCCCGACACCTCGGTGAACACGCGCCGGCCGCCGCCCTCGCCGACGAAGCGCACGGAGAACCAGCTGCGGGCCCGCCGCTCGGCGTCCGGGCCCTGCCCCGGCTCGTAACGGTCCATCAGCCAGCCACGCACGAAGGGCAGTTGGGCCGCGAGCACGCCCGCGCCGACGACCGCCGAGCCGCCGACGGCCATCGGCAGGGTCCGCACCGAGGCGTAGTGGCGGTAGCGGAAGTCCGGCCCGTACCGCTCCAGGGCCGCCGCCGAGCGCGTCACCACCCGCGGGTCCAGGGTCGGCAGCGGCAGCGCCCAGGTGCCGGTCTCGCGGCTGAACCTGGGTCGGCCCAGCGGCGCGTGGGCCCGCCGGGTCACCAGCCGGGGCTCGTGAAGGCGTCGCTCGCGCGCGGCGTCCAGTATCTGCCGGCCCCGGCCGAACGCGGTGAGGGCCGAGGCGAAGGTGCCGCCCGAGAAGACCGCCCCGGCCCGCACGAACCCGTCGATCCGCAGCGGCACGCCCTCCGGCAGCTGGTGCACGGTGAACCAGACGCCCAGGTCGTGCGGGACGGAGTCGAAGCCGCACGCGTGCACGAGCCGGGCCCCGGTCTCGCGGGCGCGGGCGTCGTACCGTACGTACATCCGGTCGACGAACTCCGCCTCGCCGCTCAGGTCCACATAGTCGGTGCCGGCCTCCGCGCAGGCCGCCACCAGGCCCTCGCCGTACCAGACGTAGGGCCCGACGGTGCTCGCCACCACCCGGGCGGACCCGGCCAGTTCGCGCAGGGCGCGCGCGTCCTCGGAGTCGGCGACCAGCAGCGGCAGCTCCGCGCAGCGCGGCCACCGCGCGGCGAGCCGGTCGCGCAGGGCGGACAGCTTGGCGCGGCTGCGCCCGGCGAGCGCCCAGCGGCACCCCGCCGGGGCGTGTGCGGCGAGGTACTCCGCGGTGAGCTCGCCCGCGAACCCGGTCGCCCCGAAGAGCACCACGTCGTACGGCCGTCCGGCCGCCCCTGTCTCCATCCCGCCCAGCCTCTCGGTCCCCGCCCGCGCCGTCCCCCGGCGCACAGGTCGTCGGCGGACTCTAGCGGAAGTCGCGGCCGGCGCAATTTCCAAGCGCTTGCTCGGCTCGGGGGCTTGTGCCGAGTGGAACGCGTTCCTAGCATCTCCGGTGTTACATCATCACTGTCACACACCTCTGGGGGCTCGATGAGCACACCGCGCCACGCCCGCCCCGGCCCGCTCTCCGGAGTCCGGGTGGTGGAGCTCGCGGGCATCGGCCCCGGCCCCTTCGCGGCCATGCTCCTCGCCGACCTCGGCGCCGACGTCGTCCGCGTCGACCGGCCCGGCGGGCCCGGCCTCGGCATCGACCCCGCGTACGACCTCACCAACCGCAACAAGCGCTCCGTCCTCGTCGACCTCAAGGCCGAGGACGGCCGGGACACCGTCCTCGACCTGGTCGCGCGGGCCGACATCCTGATCGAGGGCTACCGGCCCGGCGTCGCCGAACGCCTCGGCGTCGGCCCCGAGCCCTGCCTCGCCCGCAACCCGCGGCTGGTCTACGGCCGGATGACCGGCTGGGGCCAGAGCGGGCCGCTCGCCCCCACCGCCGGTCACGACATCGCGTACATCGCCCTCACCGGCACCCTCGGCATGATCGGCCCCGACCCGGACGGCCCGCCCACCGTCCCCGCCAACCTGGTCGGCGACTACGCGGGCGGCTCCCTCTACCTCGTCATCGGCGTCCTCGCCGCCCTCAGGCACGCGCGCGAGCACGGCGAGGGGCAGGTCGTCGACGCCGCCATCGTCGACGGCACCGCCCACCTCTCCACCATGATCCACGGCATGCTCGCCGCCGGCGGCTGGCAGGACCGGCGCGGCGTCAACCTGCTCGACGGCGGCTGCCCCTTCTACGGCGTCTACGCGACCGCCGACGGCGGCCACATGGCGGTCGGCGCCCTGGAACAGCGCTTCTACGAGGAGTTCGCTCGGCTGCTCGGCCTCGGCGAGACCGCTGCGGCCCGCGGCGACCTCGCCCGCTGGCCCGAGCTGCGGGACGCCGTCGCCGCCCGCTTCCGCACCCGCACCCGGGACGAGTGGACCGCCGTCTTCGACGGCACCGACGCCTGCGTGGCCCCGGTGCTCTCGCTGCGCGAGGCGCCCGGCCACCCGCACCTCGCCGCCCGCGGCACCTTCGTCGAGCACGAGGGCCTCGTCCAGCCCGCCCCCGCGCCCCGCTTCTCCGCCACCCCCGGCGCGGTCCGCACCGGACCCGCCCGGCCCGGCGCCGACACCGACGAGGTCGCCCTCGACTGGTCCGTACCGTCGCTGACCGGCGCCACCCCGCCCCCCGACGCAGCCGCCAAGGAGCCCTCCGCATGAAGCGCCAGCTCTACACCGCCGACCACGAGGCCTTCCGCGAGACCGTCCGCGCCTTCCTCGCCAAGGAGGTGCTGCCGCACTACGAGCGGTGGGAGAAGGACGGCATCGTCTCCCGCGAGGTCTGGCGGGCCGCCGGCCGGCAGGGCCTGCTCGGGCTCGCCGTCGACGCGGAGTACGGGGGCGGCGGCGAGCCGGACTTCCGCTACAGCGTCGTCCTCGCCGAGGAGTTCACCCGCGCCGGCACCCCCGGCCTCGCCATCGGGCTGCACAACGACATCATCGGCCCCTACCTCACCTCGCTCGCCACCGACGAGCAGAAGCGGCGCTGGCTGCCCGGCTTCTGCGACGGCGAGCTCGTCACCGCCATCGCCATGACCGAGCCCGGCGCCGGCTCCGACCTCCAGGCCATCCGCACCAACGCCGTCGACCACGGCGACCACTGGATCCTCAACGGCTCCAAGACCTTCATCTCCAACGGCATCCTCGCCGACCTGGTGATCGTCGTCGCGAAGACCACCCCCGAGGGCGGCGCCCACGGCCTCTCCCTCCTCGTCGTCGAACGCGGCGCGGAGGGCTTCGAGCGCGGCCGCAACCTCGACAAGATCGGCCAGAAGTCCCAGGACACCGCCGAGCTCTTCTTCACCGACGTCCGCGTCCCCAAGGAGAACCTGCTCGGCGAGTTGAACGGCGCCTTCGTCCATCTGATGACCAACCTCGCCCAGGAGCGGCTCGCCATCGCCGTCGCCGCCATCGCCGGCGCGGAACACCTCCTGGAGCTGACCACCGCGTACGTCAAGGAGCGCGAGGCCTTCGGACGCCCGCTCGCCAAGCTGCAGCACGTGCGCTTCGAGATCGCCGAGATCGCCACCGAGTGCGCCGTCACCCGTACCTTCGTCGACCGCTGCGTCGAGGAGCACACCGCGCCCGGCGGACCGGGACTGGACGCCGTGCACGCCTCCATGGCCAAGTGGTGGGCCACCGAACTCCAGAAGCGGGTCGCCGACCGGTGCCTGCAACTGCACGGCGGATACGGCTACATGAGCGAATTCCCGGTGGCCAGGGCCTTCACGGACGGCCGCATCCAGACCATCTACGGCGGGACGACCGAGATCATGAAGGAGATCATCGGCCGTTCCCTGCTCGCCTGACCCTCATGCGAAAGGCAACATCGTGACCACCGAAGCGTACGTCTACGACGCTATCCGCACCCCGCGCGGCCGCGGCAAGGCCAACGGGAGCCTGCACGGCACCAAGCCGATCGACCTCGTCGTCGGCCTCATCCACGAGATCCGCTCCCGCTTCCCCGGCCTCGACCCGGCCGCCATCGACGACATCGTCCTCGGCGTCGTCGGCCCGGTCGGCGACCAGGGCTCCGACATCGCCCGGATCGCCGCCGTCGCCGCCGGACTGCCGGACACCGTCGCCGGAGTCCAGGAGAACCGCTTCTGCGCCTCCGGACTCGAAGCCGTCAACATGGCCGCGATGAAGGTCCGCTCCGGCTGGGAGGACCTCGTCCTGGCCGGCGGCGTCGAGTCCATGTCCCGGGTGCCGATGGCCTCCGACGGCGGCGCCTGGTTCGCCGACCCGATGACCAACATCGCCACCAACTTCGTCCCCCAGGGCATCGGCGCCGACCTCATCGCCACCATCGAGGGCTTCAGCCGCCGCGACGTCGACGAGTACGCCGCCCTCTCCCAGGAGCGCGCCGCCGCGGCCATCAAGGACGGGCGCTTCGACCGCTCCGTCGTCCCCGTCGTGGACCGGGCCGGGCTCACCGTCCTCGACCGCGACGAGTTCCCGCGCCCCGGCACCACCGCCGACTCCCTCGCCCGGCTCAAGCCCTCCTTCGCCGACATCGGCGAGCTCGGCGGCTTCGACGCGGTGGCGCTGCAGAAATACCACTGGGTCGAGGAGATCGACCACGTGCACCACGCGGGCAACTCCTCCGGCATCGTGGACGGCGCCTCCCTCGTCGCCATCGGCTCCAAGGAGGTCGGTGAGCGCTACGGGCTGACGCCCCGCGCCCGGATCGTCGCCGCCGCCGTCTCCGGCTCCGAGCCGACCATCATGCTCACCGGACCCGCCCCCGCCACCCGCAAGGCGCTCGCCAAGGCCGGACTGACCATCGACGACATCGACCTGATCGAGATCAACGAGGCCTTCGCCGCCGTCGTCCTGCGCTTCGTCAAGGAGATGGGCGTCAGCCTCGACAAGGTCAACGTCAACGGCGGCGCCATCGCGCTCGGCCACCCGCTCGGCGCCACCGGCGCGATGATCCTCGGCACGCTCGTCGACGAGCTGGAGCGGCAGGACAAGCGCTACGGCCTCGCCACTCTCTGCGTCGGCGGCGGCATGGGCATCGCCACCATCGTCGAGCGCGTCTGACCGCCCGGTCCGAACCCCCTTACGGAGAAGCAGCAGTCATGAGCGAGAGCACCACGATCCGCTGGGAGCAGGACGAGACCGGTGTCGTCACCCTCGTCCTGGACGACCCGAACCAGTCCGCGAACACCATGAACCAGGCCTTCCGGGCCTCCATCATCGCCGTCGCCGAGCGCGCGGAGGCCGAGAAGGACTCCATTCGCGGCATCATCTACACCTCGGCGAAGAAGACCTTCTTCGCGGGCGGCGACCTCAAGGACATGATCAAGGCAGGACCCGAGGACGCCCGGGCGATCTTCGACGCCGCCCTGGAGATGAAGCGCGCGCTGCGCCGCATCGAGACCCTCGGCAAGCCGGTCGTCGCCGCGATCAACGGCGCCGCGCTCGGCGGCGGCTACGAGATCGCGCTCGCCTCCCACCACCGCGTCGCCCTCGACGCCCCCGGCTCCAAGATCGGCCTGCCCGAGGTCACCCTCGGCCTGCTGCCCGGCGGCGGCGGGGTCGCCCGCACCGTACGCCTCATGGGCATCACGGACGCGCTGCTCAAGGTGCTGCTCCAGGGCACCCAGTACGCCCCGAAGCGCGCGCTCGACAACGGCCTGGTGCACGAGCTGGCCGCCACCCCGGAGGAACTGCTCGCCAAGGCGCGCGCCTTCATCGACGCCCACCCCGAGTCCCAGCAGCCCTGGGACGTGCCCGGCTACAAGATCCCCGGCGGCACGCCGTCGAACCCGCGCTTCGCCGCCAACCTGCCGGCCTTCCCCGCCAACCTGCGCAAGCAGCTGAACGGCGCCCCCTATCCTGCCCCCCGCAACATCATGGCGGCGGCCGTCGAGGGCTCCCAGGTCGACTTCGAGACCGCGCTCATCATCGAGAGCCGGTACTTCACCGAGCTGGTCACCGGCCAGACCGCGAAGAACATGATCCAGGCCTTCTTCTTCGACCTCCAGGCCGTCAACTCCGGCGCCAACCGCCCCCAGGGCATCGCCCCGCGCAAGGTCCGCAAGGTCGCCGTCCTCGGCGCCGGCATGATGGGCGCGGGCATCGCGTACTCCTGCGCGCGCGCGGGCATCGAGGTCGTCCTGAAGGACGTTTCGACGGAATCCGCCGCCAAGGGCAAGGCCTACTCCGAGAAGCTGTGCGCCAAGGCCGTAGCCAAGGGCCGCACGACCCCGGAGAAGGCCGACGCGCTCCTCGCCCTCATCACCCCCACCGGCGACGTGGCGGACCTGGCGGGCTGCGACGCCGTCATCGAGGCGGTCTTCGAGGACACCGCGCTCAAGCACAAGGTGTTCCAGGAGATCCAGCACGTGGTGGAGCCCGACGCGCTGCTCTGCTCCAACACCTCCACCCTGCCCATCACGGTCCTCGCGGAGGGCGTGGAGCGCCGGGCCGACTTCATCGGCCTGCACTTCTTCTCGCCCGTCGACAAGATGCCGCTGGTCGAGATCATCAAGGGCGGGGCGACCGGCGACGAGGCCCTGGCCCGCGCCTTCGACCTGGTCCGCCAGATCAACAAGACCCCGATCGTCGTCAACGACTCGCGCGGCTTCTTCACCTCCCGCGTCATCGGCCACTTCATCAACGAGGGCGTCGCCATGATCGGCGAGGGCGCCGAGCCCGCCTCCGTCGAGCAGGCCGCCGCGCAGGCCGGCTACCCGGCGAAGGTCCTCTCCCTGATGGACGAGCTGACCCTCACCCTGCCCCGCAAGATCCGCAACGAGTCGAAGAAGGCGGTGGAGGAGGCCGGCGGCACCTGGACCTCCCACCCCGGCGAGCTGGTCGTCGACCGCATGGTCGAAGAGTTCGGCCGCACCGGCCGCAGCGGCGGCGCGGGCTTCTACGACTACGCCGAGGACGGCAAGCGCGGAAAGCTCTGGCCCGGCCTGCGCGAGCACTTCACCAAGCCGGACGTGGCCATCCCCTTCGAGGACATGCAGGAACGCATGCTCTTCGCGGAGGCCCTGGACACCGTCCGCCTCGTCGAGGAGGGCGTCCTGACCTCCGTCGCCGACGCCAACATCGGCTCCATCCTGGGCATCGGCTTCCCCGCGTGGACGGGCGGCGTGCTCCAGTACGTCAACGGGTACGAGGGAGGCGTCGCCGGCTTCGTGGCGCGCGCCCGCGAGCTGGCGGCGACCTACGGCGAGCGCTTCACCCCGCCCGCGCTCCTGCTGGAGAAGGCGGAACGGGGCGAGATCTTCACGGACGCGGCGTCCTGAACGCCGCCCCGAGCTCCTCGCTCAGCGACCGCTGAAAGGCCGTGACGAGGGCCTGGATCACCATCGGCTGCATCTCCGCCGAGAGCGACTTCATCGCGGCCAGGTGATCCGGGTCCTCGCCGCTCTCCCGGTACGGGTTCCACACCTGCTCCCGGAAGAGCCGGGCCAGCTCCTGCGCGGCCTCCCGCGCGTGCGCGAGCAGCACGGTCCGGGAGGCCAGAATCGTCTCGTGCCCGATGGGCACATCGAGCAGCTCGACCCCCAGCCGCAGCAGGGACCCGTCCAACCGGAACACGTCCGGCTCCGCCCCCCGCTCCACCACCCCCATGGCGGCCAGCCGCTCCACGTCCCGGTCCGCGAGCACCCGCCCCGCCCGCCGCTCCAGCTCACGCCGCGTGATCTCCTCGGCCGACTCGGGCGCCCAGGCCGCGACCAGCGCCCGGTGCACGGCCAGGTCCCGCGCGCTCAGATCGGCCGGCAGCTGCTCCAGATACCGCTCGATCGCCGCGAGCGTCATCCCCTGCCGCCGCAACTCCTCGATCAACGCGAGCCGCGACAGATGCCCGGGCCCGTACCACCCGACCCGCCGCGCCCCGATCACGGGCGGCGGCAACAGCCCCCGCGTCCCATAGAACCGCACCGTCCGCACGGTCACCCCGGCCCGCGCGGCCAACTCGTCCACGGTATAGACGGGCCCGCCACCCTGGTGCTCGTCGCTCGGCTGCTCCATGGTTGAACAGTATTGCTGTCTCACCAGGTCTGTAAAAGAGTGGGACCGACCGGGTGCTGCGCCAGGCCCTCCGCACGGGCTCCGCTCAGAGCGATTGCACAGGCGTGCCCAGGATCTCCAGTCCGACCTGCCTCGCGAGCCACCGGGCGCGCTTCAGGTCGCTCATGCCCACGCAGATGTAGAGCATGTGCGACTCGGCGCCCTGCGGAGGCGGCGCAAAGTACAGATCCCGCGAGTTGAACGCGATCTGCACCCCGCTGTACTCCGTGTCGCGGTACCCGAAGGTCGCGGCAGGCCAGGCCCCCACGTCCCACCGGAGCCAGGCCGGAGCATCGCCCAGAGCCCCCACGAACGCCTCCTCGAAGGTCCCCTCGGCGATGTCCTCGGGAACCTCCAGCGCCAGCGGCGTTTCCTGCCCGAGATAGTCGGCCCCCTCCGGCACCACGACGGCGAGCCGCCGCAGCGATGCCTCGTCGGCCGCCCGGACTTGCCCGTCGACCGTGGTCAGATGCCGATTCTCCGCGAGCCGGAGCAGGCGCCGGGCCATGGTGAACGCTTCAGCGGCATCGGAGGTCGCCATGACCGGAAACGCGTATGAGCTACCCATGATGTTGGTCTTCATCTCCTTCTACGGGTGACGCGACCCGCCGCGGCGAGCACGAGTGGTGCCGTGAGCCAGCAAAGGTACGCGGCGGGGCCCCTCAGCAGGAACGCGAGGGGAATGGACGCCCCGAAGACGGCGGCCAGGCAGACGCTCCGGACCAGGCTCTCGGCGAACACCTGGGGCGGGGCGTCCGTGTCGTACAGGTGTGCGCGCCGGATCTCGCGGATGATCAGCGCGAACAGGGTGGACGCCAGGACCTGGACGAGCGCGTACAGGCTGAAGCGCGGCGGGAAGGCGCCGTCGGCGGTGAGCACCCGGGTCGCGAACGGCATCAGGACCTGCATGAACAACCACGCCAGGGTGAGGGTGGTCAGGCGGCTGTCCAGGGCGCGGACGTAGCGGAAGATCTCGTGGTGGGCGCGCCAGTGGGCGGAGATCACCACGAAGCTGATCCCGAAGGCGAGGTACTCCTTGGTGTGGTCGGCGATCGAGTCGAGCATGGCGCCCGTGGTGTCGCCGGAGGGGATGGGTAGGTCCAGCGCGAGGAGGGTGAGCGCGATGGCGACCGCCGCGTCGACGAACGCGGTGAGCCGGTCGGCGGCGCGAACGCCCGCTGTGCCGGGCTCGTGGCCGGTGTGGGTCGTCATGGTGAGGAACAACTCCCTGTGGCTCAGGCGCGGGTCTCGGTCACCGTCCGGGACGCGACCGTCGTCCACAGACTGCCGCAGCCGAAGGCGCCGACGGCCGCATGGACACCCCTTCGGTCGGTCGAACTCCGCTCCCGTGGCCGGACGGACCCCGGCGGGCTCGATACGGGCGCCCGCCATTCGTACTTCCTGTTACCGAATGCGGACAGAACGGAGTGAACGTGGCCCTCCCCCGCGTCATCTTCCGGGGTGCAGCGAAACAGCCGACACGGTCGGTTCCCTCGCGGGGGCGGGGGAGGCGCCGTGTCCCACCGAGCATGGGAGGGCTTTCCTCATGACCACCACGCACCTTTCCCGCCGCACCGCCCGCTCCGCCGCCCTGGCCGCCGTCACCACCGCGCTGGCGCTGGGACTCGCCGCCTACGGCAGCGGCGACGCCGACGCGAACGGCCGGGGCGCGACGGCCGGCGTCCAGGCGTGCCGCGGGGACGAACTGATGGTCACCGCGGTGCACCGGTTCGCCGGACAGCAGGGCGACCACCTGCTGATCACCGCCTCGAACGCGGGCGCCAAGCCCTGCTGGGTCACCTCGTACCCGGCAGTGAAGCTGGGCGGTGACGTCGACGCCGCCTCGCTGCCGCACTCCACGAAGGACAACCCGGGCGGCGACCGCCGCATCACGCTCCGCGCGGGAGGCAAAGTGTACAGCGCGGTCAACCTCTTCGACTACGGCCCGAACCACCACACGGCGCAGTCCTTTGCCCTCGCACTGCGCGGCACCGACGGCCGCGAGGGCCCCTTCTACTCCGTCGACGCCAAGGGCGAGAGGCCGCGGTTCAGCTGGAACGAGGCCGACGTCCTGAACTGGAACACCGAGAAGCCGTACGACTTCTGACGGCCTTCCGTTGTCAGTGGTGGCTCGTACGGTGAGGTCATGAGTGGGATCGAGTACGTACGGGGGGACGCCACCGCGCCGCGCGGTAAGGGGGTCAAGGTCGTCGCGCATGTCTGCAACGACCTGGGTGGCTGGGGGAAGGGCTTCGTCCTTGCCGTCTCGGCGCGTTGGGCCGAGCCGGAGGTGGCGTACCGGCGTTGGCACCGGGAGCGGGCGGGGAACGACTTCGGGCTCGGGGCGGCGCAGTTCGTGCGGGTGGAGCCGTATGTGTGGGTGGCCAATCTGGTGGGGCAGCGGGGGATACGGGCGGGGCGGAGCAGTGGGGTGCCGGTGCGGTACGAGGCGGTCGACGCGGCGCTCGGGCTGCTCGCGGACAAGGCGGTGGAGTTGGGGGCCTCCGTGCACATGCCCCGGATCGGGTGCGGGCTCGCCGGTGGTCGGTGGGCGCGGGTCGAGCCGCTCGTCGCCGAGCGGCTGGTGGCGCGGGGGATTCCGGTCACGGTGTACGACTTCGGCGCCTAGCCGTGGGGGGCGGCGGGGGAGGGTGGGGGCCTGGCGCTAGAGTCAGGCGGCTGTTCGAATTTGGGTGCTCATAGGGGGGCAGGGTATGCAGGCGCAACTCAGGGAGAAGGCGGCCGAGTTGGCTGCCGTGTTGTGGAAGGAGCACACCGTTTACCGCGAGCGCGGGGGTGGTGTGGTGATACGGGGCGAGCATGTCCGGCGGTGGATCAGTCTGGCGCCGACCGGGGGTAAGGACCAGGCGCTCGTGCGGGCCGGGCGGATCCTGGACGGGGGGACGACCGCGCCCGCGCGGCTGGAGGTCGTCGTGGAACTGTCGGCGGGGACCTCCGAGCTGGCCGCGGTCTGCCGCAGGCTGCTCGCCGAGACGGCCGCCGACTCCGGGCCGGCCGCGCCCGCTCCCCGGCGGGCGCCGCGCAAGGGCCGGCACACCGGCTTCGGCTCCTGGGTGGCGCTGCTCTGTGTCGCGGCGGTCGTGGGCTTCTGGGCGTACAGCGTCTTCGGGTCGCTCTACTGAGGGGGGCCGGAATCGGTCGGTTCCGGGGGGCATAACGCGGGTCTTATGGCTGTAGGGATGACCTCCGTTCGCCATGTCCACGCCCATACTCGGCGGCGATGACACCCGAACCCCCACGATCGGAGTGCACGTTGCAGCCCATCAGATGGACGGCGGCCGTGGCAGCGATGGCGCTGTCCGCGAGCCTCGTCGGCGCTCTCGCCGGAACGGCGTCGGCGGCGCGGCCGTCGGCGGCGCAGAAGGACAGTCCCGTGGCCCGCGCGGTCGCGGCCGCGGACCTCGCGGTCGACAGCGGTCTCGACACGCTGGTCAACTCGGCCCAGGAGCAGTACGAGCGACGTCTCGTCACCCCTTGGGTGAAGGACCTCTACTCGGTTTCGTACGAGCGCAGCTATCGCGGCCTTCCGGTCGTCGGCGGTGACGCCGTGGTCCTCGCCGACGGCTCCGGCAGGATCCGCGCCCTCCAGTCCGCCTCCTCCGTGCGCATCGACGTGGCCACCCGGCCGTCGGTCACCGCGAAGCGGGCCGAGGCCGCCTCGCGCAAGCGGCTGGTCTCGGTCGACAAGGTCGAGAGCAGCCGGCTCGTCGTCCGGCTCAAGGACGACAAGCCGACGCTGGCCTGGGAGACCGTGCTGCGCGGCCGAACCAAGAGCGCGCCCAGCAAGCTGCATGTCTTCGTGGACGCCCGTACCGGTGCCGTCGTCGATACGTACGACGATGTCGTCGCGGGCACCGGCAACAGCAAGTGGAACGGGCCGGGGCCGGTCGCCATCGCCACCACCGCCTCGGGCTCCACGTACTCGCTCCGCGACCCCGGCCGGACCGGCCTGAGCTGCGCCGACTACAGCACCAACGCGGTCTTCTCGAAGTCCTCCGACTCCTGGGGCACCGGCAACCCCACGAGCAAGGAGACCGGCTGCGTCGACCTGATGTTCGCCGCGCAGAAGCAGTGGGACATGCTCGGCCAGTGGCTGGGCCGCAACGGCGTCGACGGCAACGGCCGCAGCTTCCCCGGCAAGGTCGGGCTCAGTGACCTCAACGCCTACTGGGACGGCAGCTCGGTCACCATCGGGCACAACAGCGCCAACGAGTGGATCGCCGGCGTGGACGTGGTGGCCCACGAGTACGGGCACGCCATCGACACCAACACCCCCGGCGGCACCAGCGGCCAGGAGGCCGGGCTCGGCGAGGGCACCGGTGACATCTTCGGCGCGCTGACCGAGGCGTACGCCAACGAGCCCGCCCCCTACGACGTCCCCGACTACACCGTGGGCGAGGTCATCAACCTCCAGGGCCGCGGCCCGATCCGCAACATGTACAACCCGCCCGCCGTCAACAACGACCCGGCCTGCTACAGCTCGGCGATCCCCGGCACCGAGGTGCACGCCGCGGCCGGCCCGCTGAACCACTGGTTCTACCTGCTGGCCGAGGGCACCAACCCCGGCGGCGGCAAGCCCAGCAGCAGCACCTGCAACCAGAGCACCCTCACGGGCGTCGGCATACAGACCGCCGGCAAGATCTTCTACGGCGGCATGCTGCTCAAGACCAGCAGCATGAGCTACAAGAAGTACCGCACGGCGACGCTCAGCTCCGCGAAGTCGCTCGACGCGACCTGCGGCCTCTTCCTCAAGACGAAGGCGGCCTGGGACGCGATCACCGTGCCCGCCCAGTCGGCCGACCCGACATGCACCCCGAGCGGTCAGAACGACGACTTCTCCATGTCGCTCAACCCCTCGTCCGGCACCCTTCAGCAGGGCGGCTCCGTCACCACCACCGTCGGCACCGCCGTCACGACCGGCGTCGCGCAGTCGGTGACGCTGACCGCCACCGGCCTGCCCGCCGGGGTGACCGCCTCCTTCAACCCCGCGACGGTGCAGTCCGGCCAGTCCTCGGTGCTGACCCTGACCGCCGCCACCACCACGGCACCCGGCACGTCCACCATCGGCGTCAAGGGCCAGGGCACCACGCTGTCGCACACCGCCGACTACACGCTCAACGTCGGCGGAACCCAGCCCGGCAACGACCCGCCGGACGTCGACGTCGCCAACGTGCAGGCGCACCTGGCCCAGCTCAACACCATCGCCAGCCAGAACGGCGGCAACCGCCGCGCGGGCAGCGCCGGTTACACCCAGTCGCTGGCCTACGTGAAGGGCAAGCTGCAGGCCGCCGGATACACGGTCACCGAGCAGAACTGCTCCTCCTGCACCTACCCGTCGAACAACCTGATCGCCGACTGGCCGGGCGGCCCCGCCGACCAGGTCGTCATGTTCGGCGCGCACCTGGACAGCGTCTCGGCCGGCCCCGGCATCAACGACAACGGCTCGGGCTCGGCGGCCCTGCTTGAGAACGCCCTGGTCCTCGCCCAGAAGAACCCGACGATGACCAAGCACGTCCGCTTCGCCTGGTGGACCGACGAGGAGCAGGGCCTCAACGGCTCCGCGTTCTACGTCAACCGCCTCACCGCCACGGACCGCGCGGCCATCAAGGCGTACTACAACTTCGACATGGTCGGCTCCACCAACGGCGGCTACTTCATCAACAACCTCAACTCCACCGCCGCCGCGCCCCTCAAGGCGTACTGGACCTCCCTGAACCTGGCGCCCGAGGAGAACGTCGAGGGTCAGGGCCGCAGCGACGACTACTCCTTCCAGCAGGGCGGCATCGCGACCTCCGGATACGCGGCCGGCGCGAGCGCCCGCAAGACCTCGGCGCAGGCCCAGAAGTGGGGCGGCTCCGCCAACACCGCGTACGACTCCTGCTACCACAGCGCCTGCGACACCACGAGCAACATCAGCGCCACGGTGCTGAACCGCAGCTCCGACGGGATCGCCTACACCGTCTGGAAGCAGGCCGTCGGCGGCACCGCCCCGGCGCAGGACTTCTCCGTCGGCGTCAGCCCGGCCGCGGGCAGCGCGGCCCCCGGCGGGTCCGTCTCGGCGACGGTGAACACCGCCACCGTGAGCGGCGCCGCCCAGACCGTGGCTCTCTCCGTCACCGGCGCCCCGGCCGGCGTGACCGCCACGCTCAGCCCGGCGTCCGTCCAGTCGGGCAGCTCCTCGGCCCTGTCCGTCCAGGTCGGCGCGAGCACCACGCCCGGCACCTACACCCTGACGGTCACCGGCACGGGCACCGTCAGCCACACCACCACGTACACGCTGACCGTCACGGGCGGCGGCGGCTCCTGCACGCCGCGCCAGCTCGTGGTCAACGGCGGCTTCGAGAACGGCAGCAGCCCGTGGACCGCGAGCGCGGGCGTGATCACCAACGACTACCGGCAGACGGCGCACGGCGGCAGCTACATGGCGTGGCTGGGCGGCCGGGGCACCAGCTACACCGAGAACGCCGCGCAGTCCGTGACCATCCCCACGGGCTGCGCCTCCTACCGGCTCTCGTTCTTCGTCCACATCGACACGGACGAGACCGAGAACGTCGCCTATGACGTGGCCACGCTCACGGTGGGCGGCCGGCAGCTGGCGTCCTACTCCAACCTGGACGCGGTCTCGGGTTACGTCGAGAAGTCGTACGACCTCTCGTCCTTCGCGGGCCAGACCGTCACCGTCGGCTTCACGTCGGTGGAGGACCAGTCCCTTCAGACCTCGTTCGTCCTGGACGACGTCTCGCTCCAGGTGAGCTGAGCCCCGGCGCCCCTCCTGACCGCTGAGTACGGCCCGGCCCCCGGCAACCGGGGGCCGGGCTTCCGGCTAGTTCGCCGCGTACGCCGTCACCGGGTAGTGGTCCGACAGGTTCGTGTACGTGTAGCTCTTGCCCCAGCTGGAGACGGTCCAGGGCGCGCTCTGCTCCAGGACCACGTTGTTCGTCCAGCCCGCCGGGCGCGCGTTCCCCGCGCGGTACAGGACGTAGTCCAGGTCCTCGCGCGGGTCGGTCGGGTAGCGGTAGTTGGCGATCGAGTTCAGCGCCGTGTCGAAGGAGTACGGGTGGCCGGTGCGGGCGTCCGCCCCGACAAGGTCCGCGTCGGCGAGCATGGTCGCGTACTCGGGCGTGTGCGAGTCCACGTTCATGTCGCCCGCGACGATGACCTCCTCGTCCGCCGGGATGTTCTTGGCGTCGAGGAACGCGTCGATGGTCTTGAACTGGCGGCTGCGCATCTGCGCCGCCTCGCCCGCCGAGCAGCCCGGGTCGGTCGACTGCGCGTGGGTGCCGACGACGTGCACCTTCGTGCCGTTCACGTCGAGGACCGCGTAGACGAAGCCCTTGTTCGACCACCAGTCCGCGCCGCACGCGTCCTTGTAGACGTACTGCTCCTTGCGGACCACCGGCCACTTGCTGAGCAGCGTCACCCCGCCGTCCTCGGGGGTCGTGGCGGAGTACGAGCCGCCGGTGGCGTCCCAGCCCGACTTGGAGCGCCCCACGACGGGCGTCTGGTACGGGTACCGCGCGGCGGCGTTCGCCTTGAGCGCGTCGGAGGCGGCGTTGTCGAAGGCCTCCTGGAGCACCACCACGTCGTTGCCCTGGAAGAAGGGCGCCGCGGGGATCGCGGCGGCCCGGTGGTCCTGGCCCCAGTTCGGGTAGAGGTTCTTGGACATCAGGAAGGTGTTGTAGGTCAGCACCTTCAGACGCGGCGTCGTCGCGGCGGTGTCGCCGGCCGAGGCGGCCGAAGCCGCGGGCGCCACGGCGGTGAGCGTGGCGGCGGCGAGCGCGACGGACAGGGCCGCGCCGGGGATCCGGCGGAACGTGGAGAACGGCACTGGAAACTCCCGTGAAAGTATGGGGGTCGGAGGACCGGCGCCGCACATCAAATCAGCCGTAGTTACCTTCCGGTAGCCATTGGATGCCGCGAATCTTGCGTGACGCGCACGAACGCGCCAACTCTCGTTCACTCGCCCGAATTGCCGCTTTTGCGATTAGGTAGGATGCGCCCATGACCCTCGCGCAGAACTCGCAGATCTTCAACATGGACCTCGGTCCGCTCAACCCGGTGTGGGCCGAGCTCATCATCGGCTTCGTGATCTTCGGCATCACCTTCCTGATCCTCGCCAAGGGGATCCTCCCGAAGATCAACCGCACCCTCACCGAGCGTGAGGACGCCATCGAAGGCGGCACCGAGCGCGCCGACGACCTGCGTGGCGAGGCCACCGCGATCCGCGAGCAGTACGAGGCCGAGCTCGCCGAGGCCCGCCACGACGCCGCCCGCATCCGCGCCCAGGCCACCGAGGAGGGCGCCGCCGCCATCGCCGCCTCCCGCGCCGAGGGTCTGCGCGAGCGCGAGACCATCCTGGCCGCCGGTGCCGAGAAGATCGCCGCCGAGCGCGCCGCCGCCGAGCGCGAGCTCAACGCCGACGTCGACGCCTGGGCCCACGCCCTGGCCGGCCGCATCGTCGGCGAGCCGGTCGGCGCCGACCGCGGCTGACGCACCACGCGCACGTCCGTACGGGGCCGCGCCCCGGGCCCACCGGCCCGGGGCGCGGCCCCGCGTCATGTCCGCCCGTGCCCGCGCGAGCGGACCGGGCAGCCTGAGAAGCGCCATCGAGAGGATGTACGGGTGCCCCAGCGAACCGAGCGACAGCAGGCGACCCAGCAGACGCCGCAGCAGACGACCCAGCAGCCGCCGCAGCAGACGAGGCGGCAGGCGAGGCCTCGGCACGACGACCCCCTCCCGCCGCCCGTCGGCGGTGTCCTGTGGAGCGTCGCCGGGGACGTCCGCGCCCTGCTCATGCTGCCCGCCGCGCTCACCATGCAGGTCGCGCACCCCGCCATCGGCGCCGGTGTCGACGCCCACTCGGTCTTCCGCACCGACCCCTGGGGCCGCGGCGAGCGCTCCCTGCGCTCGCTCCAGCTGTGGATCTACGGCGGGGAGGCAGCCGCCGAGGAGGGGCGGCGGCTGCGCGCGCTCCACAAGGACTTCCAGGGCACCGACGCCCACGGCCGCCGCTACCACGCGCTGACCCCCGCGTACTACTCCTGGGTGCACGCCACCGGCTACCCCGTCTACCGCCACGGCCTGCGCTATCTGGCCCGCCCCCTCACCGAGGCCCAGGACCGCGCGCTCTACGCCGAGTGGCTCCGGGTCGGCCGGGTGCTCGGCATCCACGACCGGGACATGCCGCAGACGATCGAGGAGTTCTGGCCGTACTACCGCCGGGTCCTCGCCGAGGAGCTGGAGGCCACCGTCGTCGTCCGCGAGCTCCTCGCCACCGACCTGCCCGTACCGGCCCCCGACCGCGGCCCGCTGCCCGTACGGCTCGCCCTGAAGGCGGTGTGGCCGCTGCTCAGGGGACCGTTTCTGCGGGCCCGGGCCTTCCTCACCGTCGGTCTCATGCCGCCGGACGCGCGCGAGGCGATCGGCCTGGAGTGGACGGACGCCCAGGAGCGGCGGCTGAAGAGGCTCGCCCGGGTCGTACGGGCCGTGGTGCCCGTACTCCCCGAGCGGCTGCGCTATCTGCCGCTGGCCCACGAGGCCCGCCGCGCGGCCCGGGTCACCGGGACGGCAGCCCGTTCCGGGCGATGACCTCCCCGTACCAGCGGAAGCTGTCCTTCGGCGTGCGGCGGCCGGTCGGGAAGTCCACATGGACGATCCCGAACCGCCTGCCGTAGCCGTGGGCCCACTCGAAGTTGTCGAGCAGCGACCACACGAAGTACCCGCGCAGGTCCACCCCGTCGGCAAGCGCCCGCCGCGCCGCCGCCAGATGCGCGCCCAGGTAGGCGACGCGCTCGGGGTCGTGCACCCCGCCCTCGGGGTCCGCGTAGTCGTCGTACGCGGCCCCGTTCTCCGTGATCAGCAGCGGTACGCCCGGCAGCTCGTCCCGCAGCCGGACCAGCAGCTCGTACAGGCCGTCCGCGTCCACCGGCCAGTCCATCGCGGTGCGCGGACCCGGCAGCGGCACGAACCGCACATGCCCGGCGGCGCCCGGCCACGGGGACGGCGTCGCGGAGCTGCCCGCCGCGACCACCGCCGGGGAGTAGTAGTTGACCCCCAGCGAGTCGATCGGCGAGGCGATCGTGTCCAGGTCGCCGTCGTGGACGAAGGACCAGTCCGTCACGGCGGCCGTGTCGGCGACCAGATCGGCCGGCAGGCGCCCGTGGAAGACCGGGTCCAGGAAGATCCGGTTGCCGACGGCGTCGATCCGGCGGACCGCGTCCCGGTCCTCCGGCGTGTCCGTGTGCGGCCGCAGCGCGTGCGGGTTGAGCGTGAGCGACACCTCGGCGGAGGCCGGCAGCACGGCCCGCAGCGCCCGCACCCCGAGGCCGTGCGCCAGATTGAGGTGGTGGGCGGCGCGCAGCGCGGCCCGGTCGTCGGCGCGGCCCGGGGCGTGCTCCCCGGAGCCGTACCCGAGGAAGGCGGCGCACCACGGCTCGTTGAGCGTGGTCCATGTCCCGATCCGGTCGCCGAGCGCCTCCGCCGCGCGCCCTGCGTACTCCGCGAACCGCTCCGCCGTCTCGCGCTCCGGCCAGCCGCCCGCGTCCTCCAGCTCCTGGGGCAGGTCCCAGTGGTAGAGCGTGGCGACCGGCCGGATCCCGGCGTCCAGGAGCTCGTCGGCGAGCCGCCGGTAGAAGTCGAGCCCCTTCTGCGAGACGGGGCCCCGGCCGCCCGGCAGGACGCGTGACCAGGAGAGCGAGAAGCGGTAGTCGGTGAGGCCGAGCTCCTTCATCAGGGCGACGTCCTCGCGCGACCGGTGGTAGTGGTCGGTGGCGGTGTCGCCGGTGTCGCCGTTGCGCACCTTGCCCGGGGTACGGCTGAAGGTGTCCCAGATCGACGGGGTGCGGCCGTCCTCGGCCGCCGCGCCCTCGACCTGGTAGGCGGCGGTGGCCGAACCCCAGCGGAAACCGGCAGGGAAATGAGCGTTCATGAGAGGAAAACTCCCGGTATCGGAGAAAAGGCACGGAAAGGCGTGGAAGGCGCGGAAAGGGGCCCGCGGGGCGGAGTCCTGGACGGCCTAGCCCTTGACGGCGCCCCGCATGATCCCGCCGACGATCTGGCGGCCGAGCAGCCCGAAGACCAGCAGGACGGGGAGGGTGCCGAGCAGGGTGCCCGCCATGACCACGGACTGGTCGTGGACGTAGCCGCCGCCGAGCTGGCGCAGCGCGACCTGCACGGTCGGCTGCTGCGAGGAGAGCGCGACGACGGGCCAGAAGAAGTCGTTCCAGGCGCTCATGAAGGTGAGCAGCCCGAGCACCGCCATCCCGGGGCGGGCCACCGGCACCACGATCGACCAGAAGATCCGGGCCGGGGACGCCCCGTCGACCCGGGCCGCCTCGATCAGCTCGTCCGGCAGCGACTGCACCAGGAACTGGCGCATGAAGAAGACCCCGAAGGCCGACACGAGCCCGGGCAGGATCACCGACTGGAGCTGGTTCACCCAGCCCAGTTCGGCGATCAGCATGAACAGCGGGATCACCCCGAGCTGCGGCGGGATCATCATCGTGCCCACCGTGAGCGCGAGCAGCGCGCCCCGGCCGCGGAAGCGCAGCTTGGCGAAGGCGAACCCGGCGAGCGTGCAGCACAGCACCGTGCCGAGGGTGATCGAGCCGGACACCAGAAGGGAGTTGAGCAGTGCCCTGCCGATGTCGGCCTCGTCGAGGACCGCCTGGAAGTTGGGGATCAGGTTCGGCCCGGGCAGCAGGCTCGGCGGCACCTTCGCCAGGTCGGCGTTGGAGCGGCTCGCGGCGACGACGGTCCAGTAGAACGGGAAGGCGGAGACGAGGACGGCGAGGGCGAGGACGGTGTACGTGACGATCCCGCCGCGTCCGGCCCGGGCGCTCACGCCGCCACCCCGGCGGCCGCGTCGGCGCGTGAACGGCGGCGTGCGATCAGGGCGTTGACCCCGACGAGCAGCAGGATCAGCAGGAACATCAGCCACGCCACGGCCGCCGCCCGCCCCAGGTGGAAGAAGCCCCAGCCCTGCTCGTACAGATAGAGCCCCAGCGTCTGGTACTGGTGCGAGATGCCGCCCGAGACCGAGCCCTCGAAGAGCAGCGGCTCGCCGAAGAGCTGGGTCGCCCCGATCGTCGAGACGACCACGGTGAACACGATGGTCGGCCGCAGCCCCGGCAGGGTGACCTGCGTGAACTGGCGCCAGCGCGAAGCACCGTCCATCTCGGCGGCCTCGTACAGCTCGGCGGGGATCGACTGCATCCCCGCCAGGTAGATCAGGGCGTTGTACCCGGTCCAGCGCCAGACGACGATCGAGGAGACCGCCACCTGTGAGGCGAAGGTGCCGTCCTGCCAGTCGACCGGGCCCAGGCCCGCCACCGACAGCAGATAGTTGACCAGGCCGAAGTCCCGCCCGTAGAGCTGGGCGAACACGAGCGTGGCGGCGGCGACGGAGGTCGCGTACGGCAGCAGCATCGCCGTGCGGAAGAACGTCCGCCCGCGCAGCCGGTAGTTGAGCAGGTGCGCGAGCCCGAGCGCCATCAGGAGCTGCGGGACCGTCGACAGGGCGCCGATGACGACGGTGTTGCGCAGCGCCCGCCAGAAGAACTCGTCGGTGAGCAGGGCGGTGTAGTTCCCGAGCCCGCGCCACTCCATCGCGCCGGGCGTCTGGAGCTCGACGCGGTAGAGGGAGACGAAGGCGGTGTAGAGGAGCGGGAAGAGCCCGAAGGCGGCGAAGAGGGTGAAGAACGGCGCGAGGAAGGCGTACGGGGACACGCTGCGCCACAGCCGGGTGAGGGTCACGTGCGGGGCCCTTCGCGGGAGGGTGGGGGCGGCGGGGGGCTCGGGAGGGCTCACCCGATGGCGTTCTCGACCCCCTTCCGCGCGTGCGACCAGGCCTCCTCCGGCGCCGTGCCCTTCCGCTCCACTTCGCTGAGCGCGTTGGTGATCTGGTCGGCCACGTTCTTGTCGTGGACCCCGAGGATCTGTACGGGGGCGGCCTTCGCCGCCTCGCCGAAGATGCGGCCGATCGGGGCGCCCGAGAAGTACGGGTCGGTGGCGTCGGCGACCTGGGCGATGGCCCCGGTGGAGGAGGGGAAGTTGCCCTGCTTCCGGAAGAGCCGGGCCTGCTGGGCGGGCGCCGTGAGCCAGCGGACCAGCTCGTACGCCTCCTTCTTGTGCTGCGCCGCGCGCGGTACGGCGAGGAAGGAGCCGCCCCAGTTCCCGGCGCCGCCCGGCAGCTTGGCGATGTCCCACTTGCCCTTGCCCGCGTCGCCCGCCTGGCCCTTGATGTAGCCCAGCATCCAGGCGGGGCAGGGCAGGGTGGCGAAGGAGCCGGCCGAGAAGGCCTGGTTCCACTGCGGGGACCACTGGTCCAGCTTGGCGCTGAGCCCGTCCTTCGCGGCGGTCACGGACGCGTCCCAGGCGCGGCGCACGGCGGGGTTGCCGTCGTAGACCAGCGCGCCGGAGGCGTCGTAGTAGCGCTCCTTCTCCTGGCCGACCATGACGGTGTAGAGGCTGCCGACGCTGTCCAGCCAGGCGCTCTCGCCGGGCGCCTTCGCCCGGTACTGGCGGCCGAGCTCCAGATACCCGTCCCAGGTGGACCACTTCGCGGCGAGCTCGGTGCGGTCGGTGGGCAGTCCGGCCCGCTTGAGCAGGTCCGTCCGGTAGCACATGGCCTCGGGCCCGACGTCCGTGCCGAGGCCGAGGACGGCGCCGTCCGGGGCGGTCGCCGCGGCCCAGGTGGCGCTCGCGAACTCGCCCTTCAGGGCATCCGCCCCGTACGTCCGCAGGTCCTCGAAGCGGTCGCCCTGCTGCCGCGTGACCGACGCGATCCGCCCGACCTCGACCGCCTGCACGTCGGCGAGCCCGCCGCCGCCGGCCAGCCGGGTCTGGAGCGACTTCCAGTAGTCCTGCTCGTCCTCGGTGTCGGTCTGCTTGATGACGATCCCGGGGTGGGCCTTCTCGTAGTCGGCGTAGAGGCCGGCCTCCTGGTATCCGAACGACCCGAAGAGGTCGACGGTGATCTCCACCTTTCCCCCGGCGGAGCCGGACCCCGTGCCGCCCCCGCCGGACGAACACCCGGCGACCAGCGCCCCGACGAGGACGGCCGCGGCGGCGGCGCTACGGACCCTGACTGTGCGCATGGGGGGCCTCCCTTGGCTCCTGACCGGTCCCGACCGCTTGAGAGCGCTCTCAGGACGCGTGAGGAGAGTGCCCCTCCCGTCAGGGTCCCGTCAAGGGCGCGGGTCTCCCGGCTTCAGGCCGAAGCGCGTCGCACCAGGTCCGTCGGGGTGATCAGGGCCTCGACCCGTTCGCCGTCCAGCGTCCGCATGAGCTGACGGACCATCATGCGGCCCATGCCCTCGATGTCCTGACGGACCGTCGTGAGCGGCGGGGAGGTCGACTCGGCCACCGCGGGCATGTCGTCGAAGCCGACGACGGCCACGTCCTCCGGCACGCGCACGCCCCGCGCCCGCAGGACCTCCAGGGCGCCCGCCGCCATCAGGTCGTTGGCCGCGAAGACCGCGTCCAGGTCCGGCCGGGTGTCCAGGAGCGCGGCCATCGCCCGGGCGCCGCTCTCCCGGGTGAAGTCGCCGTCCGCGATCAAGTCGGCCGCCGCGTCGGGGAGTTCGTCGCGGTAGCCGTGGAGGCGGTCGAGGGCCGAGGTCTGGTCGCGCGGGCCCGTGATGTGGGCGACGCGGCCGCGACCGAGGGAACGGAGGTGGCGGACGGCGGCTCGGGCGCCGCCGCGGTTGTCGCAGTCCACGTACGGGACCTCGGGCCGGCCGTCGGGTCCGGTCCAGCCCGGGCGGCCGCCGAACACCGTCGGGAGCTGGGCGCGGCGGATGATCGCGGGCAGCTCGTCGTCGTCGTGGAGCGAGAAGGCGAGCGCGCCGTCCACGTGACCGCCGCCCAGATAGCGCGCGATCCGCTCGTGGTCGCCGGAGTCCTCCGCCCACAGCAGCACCAACTGGGTGTCGAACGCGGTCAGTTCCCGGCTGATGCCCCGTACCTGACGCTCGAAGAACGGGTCCGAGAAGATCCGGAACTCCGGCTCGGCGATGATCACCGCGACGGCCCCGTTGCGGCGGGTCACCAGGGTGCGCGCGGCGTGGTTCGGGATGTAGCCGAGCTCGTCGACGGCCTTGCGGACCTTCTCCACCAGGGCCTCGCGCACGCCCGCCCCGCCGTTCACGACGCGGGAGGCGGTGGCGCGGGACACGCCCGCCCGCGCGGCGACCGCTTCCAGGGTGGGGCGCCCACCGGGCACGGTTTCGCTCAAGGCCGGCTCCTCGGGGCGTCGCGGCGGTCCGTACTGACGCCACGAGGGTAACCGGTCGGCCCGGCGGGCCGGACCCACCCGGGAAAGCGCTCTCACCCCCGCTCCCGCCCCGCGCGCCCGCCGTGTCCCTCCCGTCGGCGCGGGGAAGGACACGGCGGGCCGACGACCGGGCACTCGGCTCAGTGCGCGTCGTTCTCGTGGATCGTGTTCGTCTCCGCGATCTTCTTCCACGACTTCGGCTGCACCGGCTTCGGCGCCGCGCTCTTCGCCGTACCCGCAGCGGTGCTCTTCGCCGAACGCGCCGCCGGAGCCGCCGCGGGCGCCTTCAGGCCCGCCTCGGCCGCCGCCGGGGCGGCCGGCTTCACCGGCTGGTAGAGCCAGGTGTCGAAGAGCCCCGCCAGCGGCTTGCCGGAGACCTTCTCCGCGTACTTCGCGAAGTCGGACACCTTCGCGTTGCCGTACGCGTGCTCCTGCGGCCAGCCCTTGAGGATCGCGAAGAAGTCCTCGTCGCCGACCTCGTTGCGCAGCGCCTGGAGCGCCAGCGCGCCCCGGTCGTACACGGCGATGTGGAACTGGTCGTCCGCGCCCGGGTCGCCCGGCTTCACGGTCCAGAACGGGTCGTCCGCCGCGCGGGTCTGGTAGACGTAGTCGGCGAGCTCCTGCGCCGTGCCCTCGCCCTCCTTCTCCGACCACAGCCACTGGCTGTAGCGGGCGAAGCCCTCGTTGATCCAGATGTCCTTCCAGTCGGCGACCGACACGCTGTCGCCGTACCACTGGTGGGCCAGCTCATGGACGACGACGGAGACGTTCGCCCCGTTGGCGAACTGCCGCGGGCTGTAGAACGGCCGGGTCTGGGTCTCCAGGGCGAAGCCGCTGGTCACGTTCGGCACATAGCCGCCCAGGGAGTTGAACGGGTACGGGCCGAAGACCGACTCCAGCCACTCCGCGACCTCGGTGGTGCGCTCGATGGAGGCGCGGGCCGCTCCGGCGTTGTCGCCCAGGTCCTTGCTGTAGGCGTTCAGGACCGGCAGCCCGTTCGCGGTCTTGTCCGTCGTGATGTCGAACTTGCCGACCGCCAGCGTGGCGAGATACGTCGCCTGCGGCTTGTTGGAGCGCCAGTTGAAGCGCGTCCAGCCCAGCTTCGAGGACTGCGACTGGAGCACGCCGTTGCTGATGGCCTGGTGGCCGTCCGGCACCAGGACGGAGACGTCGAAGGTCGCCTTGTCCAGCGGGTGGTCGTTGGACGGGAACCACCAGACGGCCGAATCCGGCTCCTGCGCGGCGACGCCGCCGTCCGGCGTACGGGCCCAGGCGGACCAGCCGCCTATCTTCACCTCGGACGGCTTGCCCGCGTAACGGACCACGATCGAGACCGACTTGTTCTTCTCCAGCGGAGTCGCCGGGGTGATCTCCAGCTCGTGGTCGCCGGAGGTGGCGAACTTCGCGACGCGCCCGTTCACCCGCACCTCGCTGACCTTCAGGCCGAGGTCGAGGTTGAAACGGGACAGGTTCTGCTTGGTGGTGGCGAGCAGCGTCGCCGTGCCCTCCAGCAGGTCCGTCGCGGGCTGGTACTTCAGCCGCAGGTCGTAGTGCGAGACGTCGTAGCCGCCGTTGCCGCTGGCGGGGTAGTAGGAGTCGCCGATGCCCGGCGCGCCCGGGGTGAAGTCGGCGGCGGATGCCGGGATCGCCAGCAGCAGGCCGGCCGCGAGGGCGCTCGGAACGATGATTCTGCGGTGCACGGGTGCTCCCCAAGTCGTAAGAATCGTAAGACGCACGGGTGGTCGTCGGTCCTTAGCGACCCTATTCAGCCCTCCGACAGGCCGTCACGTCCAGAGCACCCCCCGTCACATGATCGCCATTCGGCCGACATGAACCCTCCGCACCGCCCGCCCCGTGCGGCACCCTTTTGCTGGGGGCCGCCGGACGGTACGTTCCGCCCCATGCCGATACGTGTGCGGAGAACCCGTAGAGCTCGTCTGTCGTGCAGAACACTGGCCGTCGCCGCCACGGCCGCCCTGCTGGCCGCCTTCGCGCCGGCCGCCGGGGCCCAGCCGGTCGGCGACCGATCCGCCACGGGCGTACGGGAGTCCGCGCCCGTCTACTCCTACGAGACCGCCGTCCGCGAGTCCGTCTGGGTCGACACCGGCCTCGACGCGGACGCCGACGGGCGCACCGACCGCGTCGCCGTCGACATCGTCCGCCCCCGCGAACCCGCGGCGGCCGGCCGGAAGATTCCGGTCATCATGGACGCCAGCCCCTACTACGCCTGCTGCGGCCGGGGCAACGAGGGCCAGCGCAAGACCTACGACGCCGACGGCAACCCCGTCCAGTTCCCGCTGTACTACGACAACTACTTCGTCCCGCGCGGGTACGCCTTCGTCGCCGTCGACCTCGCCGGGACCAGCCGCTCCGACGGCTGCGACGACGTCGGCGGACGCTCCGACATCCAGTCCGCCAAGGCCGTCGTCGACTGGCTCAACGGCCGCGCCCGCGGCTACACCACCCGCACCGGGACCGACCGCGCCCGCGCCACCACCTGGTCCACGGGGAACGTGGGCATGATCGGCAAGAGCTGGGACGGCACCATCGCCAACGGCGTCGCCGCGACCGGCGTCGAGGGCCTGCGCACCATCGTCCCCATCGGCTCGATCTCGTCCTGGTACGACTACTTCCACTCCCAGGGCGCCCCGCTCTACGACGCCAACCCCACCTGGCTCTCCGACTACGTCAACAGCCCGGACGCCAAGGCCCGTTGCGGCGCCGTCCAGGAGCGGATCGCGAAGGCCACCCCGTACAGCGGCGACTGGACCCCCGCCTGGAGCGAGCGGGACTACGTCGCCGACGCCGGGAAGGTGAAGGCCAGCGTCTTCGTCGTGCACGGGCAGCAGGACCTCAACGTGCGCGCCAACCAGTTCGGCCAGTGGTGGGACGCCCTCGCCGCCAACGGCGTCGAGCGCAAGATCTGGCTCTCCCAGACCGGCCATGTCGACCCCTTCGACTTCCGGCGCGCCGACTGGGTCCGCACCCTGCACCGCTGGTTCGACCACTACCTCCTCGGCTACGACAACGGCATCGACCGCGAGCCGATGGCCGACATCGAGCGTGCCCCCGACCGCTGGACCACCGACCGCGTCTGGCCCGCCCGCGGCACCGCGCCCACCGTGCTGCGCCCCGCCACGGGCGGTGCCCCCGGGGTCGGCGTCCTCGACCGGGCCCGCGCCGCGCGCGGCGCCACCGAGACCTTCACCGACGACCCGGCCCTGAGCGAGCTCGACTGGGCCGCCGACATCGACCGCCCCACGCCCGCCAAGGCCGGCTTCAGCACCAGCCCGCTCACCCGTGACCTGCGGATCTCCGGATCCTCCACGGTCACCGTCACGGCCACCCCGACGACCTCCAGCGCCCACCTCAGCGCCGTCCTCGTCGACCTCGGCCCCGACACGATCCGTGCCTACGCGGAGCCCGGCGAGGGCATCACCACCCTCACCGGCCGCAGCTGCTGGGGCGCGAGCACCCCTGGCGACAGCGCCTGCTTCAAGGACACCCAGGCGCGCACGGCGGACGTCGGCTACACGGTCGTCAGCCGCGGCTGGGCCGACCTCGGCACCTGGGCCGACCCGCGCGTGGGCCGGCCGCTCACCCCCGGCCAGGCGTACACGATCACCCTGAAGCTGGCGCCCACCGACCACGTCGTCCCGGCCGGACACCGCCTCGCCCTCATCGTCGCGGGCACCGACAAGGACCTCATCGACCCCCCGGCGACGAAGCCCACCGTCACCCTCGACCTGACCCGCACCTGGGCCAGGGTGCCGCTGCTCGGCGGAGCCCGTGCCTTCGACCGGGCGACCTCCGGTGACCTCGCGCCGGGCGCCCGCGTTCAGCCCGGTGACGCCCCGGCCGGCCGTGCCGCCCCCGCGCGGACCGGCGCCCCGATCCCCGGTGAGGCCCGATGACCCCTCCCCTCCGCACCCGACGGCGCGCGCTCACCCTCGCGGTGGGCGCCGCCGCCCTCGCCCTGCCCCTGCTCGCCACCCCGACCCAGGCCGCGGGCGGCACGGCCCCGCCGGCGCCCCCGAGGACCGGATTCGAGACCAGCGACGGGGCCCGGTGGACCACGGAGGCCGAGGAGCTGTCCTTCCTCGCCGCCGTGGACCGCGCCAGTCCGCGCCTGTCCGTCCGCGCGATCGGCACCACGAAGCAGCACCGCCCGCTGCACCTGGCCACCCTCGGCACCGGGCCCACGACCGTGCTGCTCATCTGCTCCCAGCACGGCGACGAGCCCGCCGGACGCGAGACCTGCCTGAGCACCCTGCGGGACCTGGCCTACGCCCGGGACGCCGAGACCCGCCGCTTCCTCGCCCGTACGACCCTCCTCGTCGTCCCCACCGCCAACCCCGACGGCCGGCAGGCCGACACCCGGGGCAACGCCGACGGCGTCGACATCAACCGCGACCACCTGGCCCTGCGCACCGCCGAGGCCCGGGCGCTCGCCGCGGTCGTCCGCGACCGGCGGCCCGAGCTGATCTACGACCTCCACGAGTACGGGGCCACCCCGCCGTACTACGACAAGGACCTGCTGGCCCTCTGGCCGCGCAACCTCAACACCGACCCGCACGTCCACGACGAGTCCCGCGCCCTGTCCGAGTCGTACGTCCGCCCCGCCGGAGCCCGCGCCGGGTTCTCCAGCGGCATCTACGGCATCTGGACCGACCCGGTCACCGGGGAGCCCGTCAAGCAGGTCGCGGGCGACGGCCAGGAGCGCATCCTGCGCAACACGGCGGGCGTCAAGCACGCCGTGGGCCTCCTCGTCGAGACCCGGGAGGACGCCCGCGACCAGGCCGAGCGCGACGACCGCGCCCTGCTCCAACGCCGCCGGGTGACCACCCAGAAGGCCGCCGTGAAGGGCCTGTTCGCCTACGTGGACGCCCGCCGCGCCCAGCTCGCGGCGGCCACCGCCCTGGCCCGCCACACCGGCTTCACCGACCGGGGCCCCATCCTCCTCGGCGGCGCCGACAACGACCCCGCCGAACCCACCGAGATCCTCCGCGACCCGCCCTGCGCGTACCGCCTGACGGCCGATCAGTACGGCGAGTACAAAGACGAGTTGGACCTGCACGGCGTCGCCGTACGGGAGAGCCCGGACGGTGGTGCGGTCGTCCCGCTCCGTCAGTCGCAGCGCGCGCTGGTGGCGCTGCTGCTCGATCCGGCGGCGGGGTACGGGCTGACGCGGGGGGAGCGGGTGGAGAGCTGCTGAGGGAGGGATGGGTGGAGAGCCGCTGAGGGAGGGGCGGGGGAGGCGGGCGAGTGCCTGCCCTCCGGCGCCGGGCGCGTCCGCCCGTCTCCCGTGCCGGGGGGCCGGAGGCGTCCGCCCGTCTCCCGTGCCGGGGGGCCGGAGGCGTCCGCCCGTCTCCCGTGCCGGGGGGCCGGAGGCGTCCGCCCGTCTCCCGCGCCGGGGGGCGGAAGGGTCCGCCCGTCTCCCGCGCCGGGGGGCCGGAAGAGCCCGCCCGCCCCCCCACCCCGCCTCACCCCCCGCAGACCAGCTCCGCCGCCCGCCCCGCGCACCCCCACGCGACCGTGACCCCCGCCCCGCCGTGCCCGTAGTTGTGCACGAGCAGCCCGCCGCCCGGCAGCTCCTCCGTCTCGATGCGTACCCCGCCCGTCCGCGCGGGGCGCAGCCCCACCCGGTGGCCCAGGATCCGGGCCTCGGCGATCTCGGGGCGGATCCGGGCGCACCGCGCCACGATGGCTGCCGCGGTCGCCGGGTCGGGCTCCGGGCTCTCGTCGTCCTCCCGGGCGGTGCCGCCCAGGATCAGACGCCCGGGCTGCGGGAAGAAGTACGTCGTCTCGTCCGCCGCGCCGTCGGCGGCCGTGAACCAGGTGTCCACGCCCGGGTTCTCCACGAGCACCAGCTGGCCCCGCACCGGCCGCAGCCGCGCGTCCGGAACCAGCTCCCGCGCCGCGAGCCCCGCGCAGTCGACGACCACCCGCGCCTCGGCGGCGGCCTCGGCGAAGCCGGTCCCCGTCACCACGCGCCGCTCGAAGGAGCCGCCCAGCTCCTCGAAGCGGGCCCGCAGCCAGGCCAGGTGGACCGGCATGTCGACCAGCGGAAGCCGCGCGGCGAGCCCCACCGCGTACGGCCCCGGCACCTCCTCCGGCGGCAGCTGCCGCAGCCCCTCGACCTCCTTCGCCCAGTCGCCGAGCCCGTCGAGGACGGTGTCGGCGTGGACGCCCGCCACCAGGCGCACCCCCGTCGTCGCCGGGTCGGCGGCCAGCTCCTCGTACCGCCGCAGCGAGGCCAGCGACCAGGCGCCGACCTCCGCCTCCGGCTCGATCCGGTACGGCCACCACAGCGCGCCCGCCACCGCCGAGGTCGTCTCCGTCACCGCGTCCCGGGACCAGACCCGGACCCGCAGCCCGCGCTCCGCGAGCCGGATCGCCGTCGTCAGACCGACGACCCCGCCGCCCACCACGACGACCCCGCCGTCCCCGGCCCCGCCCCCGCCCCTGTTCATGTCCATGGCAGAGACCGTATCGGCCGGGCGCCGCTCCACCCCGGCCCCGCCCTCACTTAGGATTCATCCCCTGATGACTGCCACCCTCGTCGCCAAGAACCTCGCCGCCGGCCACGGCGACCGCTCCCTGTTCTCCGGGCTCGACCTCGTCGTCGCCCCCGGGGACGTCATCGGCCTCGTCGGGGTCAACGGAGCCGGGAAGTCCACCCTGCTGCGGCTGCTCGCGGGCCTCGACACCCCCGAGGACGGTGAGCTGCGGCTCTCGCCGCCCACCGCCGCCGTCGGGCACCTCCCGCAGGAGCCCGAGCGGCGCGAGGGCGAGACCGTACGGGAGTTCCTGGCCCGCCGCACCGGGGTCGCCGCCGCCCAGACCGCGATGGACGAGGCCACCCAGGGCCTCGTCGACGGCACCCCCGGCGCCGACGACGCGTACGCCGTGAGCCTGGAGCGCTGGCTCGACCTCGGCGGCGCCGACCTCGACGAGCGGGCCGAGGAGGTCGCCGGCTCCCTCGGCCTCACCGTCGGGCTCGACCAGCCGATGACCGGGCTCTCCGGCGGCCAGGCCGCCCGCGCGGGCCTCGCCTCCCTCCTCCTCTCCCGCTACGACGTCTTCCTCCTCGACGAGCCCACCAACGACCTCGACCTCGAAGGCCTGGAACGGCTCGAAGCCTTCGTGCAGGGGCTGCGCGCGGGCACCGTCGTCATCAGCCACGACCGCGAGTTCCTCACCCGCACCGTCACCAAGGTCCTCGAACTCGACCTCGCCCAGCAGCAGATCACCCTCTACGGCGGCGGCTACGAGGCCTACCTGGAGGAGCGGGACACCGCCCGCAGGCACGCCCGCGAGGACTACGAGGAGTACGCCGACAAGAAGGCCGCCCTGGAGGGGCGCGCCCTCATGCAGCGCAACTGGATGGACAAGGGCGTCCGCAACGCCCGCCGCAAGACCACCGACAACGACAAGATCGGGCGCAAGCTGCGCGGCGAGTCCAGCGAGAAGCAGGCCGCCAAGGCCCGCCAGACCCAGCGCATGATCGAGCGCCTGGACGTTGTTGACGAGCCCCGCAAGGAGTGGGAGCTGCGCATGGAGATCGCGGCGGCCCCGCGCTCCGGCTCCGTCGTGGCCACCCTGCGCGAGGCCGCGGTGCGCCGCGGCGACTTCACCTTCGGACCCGTCTCCCTCCAGATCGACTGGGCCGACCGGGTCGCGATCACCGGCGCCAACGGGGCCGGCAAGTCGACCCTGCTCGCCGCGCTGCTCGGCCGGCTGCCGCTGGACTCCGGCGACGCGGGCCTCGGCCCGGGGGTCGTGGTCGGCGAGGTCGACCAGGCCCGCAAGCTGTTCCACGGCACGGAGACGCTCCTGGAGGCGTTCTGCGCCGCCGTCCCCGACACGGAGCCGGCCGACGTCCGCACCCTGCTCGCCAAGTTCGGCCTCAAGGCCGAGCACGTGCTGCGCCCCGCCACCACCCTGTCGCCCGGCGAGCGCACCCGCGCCGCGCTCGCGCTGCTCCAGGGCCGGGGCGTCAACCTCCTCGTCCTGGACGAGCCGACCAACCACCTGGACCTGCCCGCGATCGAGCAGCTGGAGTCCGCCCTCGACTCGTACGACGGCACCCTGCTCCTCGTCACCCACGACCGGCGGATGCTGGACGCGGTCCGCACCACCCGCCGCGTCGAGGTCGCGGACGGCAAGGTGACGGAGCTCTGATGGGCGCCCCCGGCCCGGCCTCCCACGGCTGGAGCGCCCCCGCCGGGACCGGCGTCTCCTTCGGCTGGGGGCCGGCCGAGGCACGGGTCCTCGCCCCGGCCGCCGCCTGCGTGGTCGTCGTGGACGTGCTGTCGTTCACGACCGCCGTCGGCGTCGCCGTCGAGGCCGGCACGGCCGTCCACCCGTACCGGTGGCGCGACGCGAGCGCCCGGGCGTACGCGCGGGAGCGGGACGCCGTCCTCGCCGTCGGGCGGCGCGAGACCACCGGGGCGCACCCGTGGTCGCTGTCCCCGGCCGCGCTGCGCGCCGCGCCCGCGCCCGCCCGGCTCGTGCTGCCCTCCCCGAACGGCTCCACGATCTCCGTGGCGGCCGAGGCCGGGCGGGCCACCGTGGTCGCGGCCTCGCTGCGCAACCGCACCGCCGTCGCGCACTGGCTCGCCGCGCGCGGCTACGGCACCGCCGAGCGGCCCCTCGCGGTCGTCGCCTCCGGCGAACACTGGCCGGACGGCTCGCTGCGCCCCGCGCTGGAGGACCTGCTCGGCGCGGGCGCGGTCCTCGCCGCGCTGCGCGCCGCCGGGCGGCGCACCCTGACACCCGAGGCGACCGCGGCGGCCACGCTGTGGGACGCCACGGAGGACCCGGCCGCCGCCTTGCGGGGCTGCGACTCGGGCCGTGAACTGTACGCGTACGGCTTTCCCGAGGACGTGGAGGTGGCCGCCGAGACCGACTCCTCGGCCATCGTCCCCGTCCTCGTGGACGGCGCATTCCAGGAGGCACCATGACCGACGACGACCGCGTGACCCGGCTGATCGCGATGCTCGACGACTTCGAGGCCGATCTCGACGAGACCATCGAACTCGCCGACGCCCTCGCGGCCACCGGCGACCTCGGCCTGCTCCCGCGCCTGGAGTCCGAGCTCGACCGCGCGGTCGAGGACCGCAACTCCTACGCCCGCGAGCTGCTCGGCGGCCTCGTCGCCGCCCTCGGCGGCACGGACCGGCTCCCGGTCCTGATCCGCGCCTCCGCCGTCGACCTGGGCGACGACCAGGACGGCCTGGCCGCCGAGATCGTCGACCTCGTCCAGGCCGACCCGAAGACCGCCGAACGGGTCCTCCGCCCGCTGACCGAGGACGACGACCTGACGGTCGCCAACCGGGCGGACTGGGCGCTGCGCTTCGTTCCGTAACCCGTTGGTACGTGGAGGGGGCCCGGCCGCACGGCCGGGCCCCCTCCACGCTCACGTCACCGCCCGCGCCGCTTCCCGCCGCCACCGGTACCGCTGCCGCCGCCCTCGCCGAGCAGCCCCGCCTTGCGCAGGGCGTCGGCCATCGCGCTGTTGGCGGAGGCCGGGGCCGCGCCCTGGGCCTGCCCACGGCGCTGCTGCGGGGGACGCCCCCCACGGTCCCCGCCGCGCTCGCCGCCGCGCTCGCGGCGCTCACCGCGCTCCCGCTTCGGACCCGACGCGGCGGTCTCCGCCGTCGTCTCGTCGTCCAGGCGGAGGGTCAGCGAGACGCGCTTGCGCGGGATGTCGACGTCCAGGACCTTCACACGGACCACGTCGCCCGGCTTCACCACGTCCCGGGGGTCCTTGACGAAGGTCTTGGACATGGCGGACACATGGACGAGACCGTCCTGGTGCACGCCGACGTCCACGAACGCGCCGAAGGCGGCCACATTGGTGACGACGCCCTCGAGCACCATGCCCGCCACCAGGTCGCCGATCTTCTCGACGCCCTCCTTGAAGGTGGCCGTGCGGAACGCCGGGCGCGGGTCGCGGCCCGGCTTCTCCAGCTCCCGCAGGATGTCGTTGACCGTGGGCAGACCGAAGGTCTCGTCCACGAAGGCGTCCGCCCGCAGCGAGCGCAGCACGCCCGTGTTGCCGATCAGCGCGCCGACCTCGCCGCCCGCCGTCTTCACCATCCGCCGCACCACCGGGTACGCCTCGGGGTGCACCGCCGACGCGTCCAGCGGGTCGTCGCCGCCCCGGATGCGCAGGAAGCCGGCGCACTGCTCGTACGCCTTCGGGCCGAGCCGCGACACGTCCTTCAGCGCGCGCCGGGAGCGGAACGGGCCGTTGGCGTCGCGGTGGGCCACGATGTTCTCCGCGAGGCCCGCGCCGATGCCGGAGACCCGCGAAAGCAGTGGCGCGGAGGCCGTGTTGACGTCGACGCCGACGCCGTTCACACAGTCCTCGACCACCGCGTCCAGGGAGCGGGACAGCTTCACCTCGGACAGGTCGTGCTGGTACTGGCCGACCCCGATCGACTTCGGGTCGATCTTCACCAGCTCGGCCAGCGGGTCCTGGAGCCGCCGCGCGATCGACACCGCGCCGCGCAACGACACGTCCAGCTCGGGGAGTTCCTGCGAGGCGAAGGCGGACGCCGAGTACACGGACGCGCCGGCCTCCGACACCATCACCTTGGTGAGGGTCAACTCCGGGTGCTTCGCGATGAGTTCGGCGGCCAGCTTGTCCGTCTCGCGGGACGCCGTGCCGTTGCCGATGGCGACCAGCTCGACCGCGTGCTCCTTGGCGATCCTGGCCAGCTTCGCGAGCGAATCGTCCCACCGGTTCGCCGGGACGTGCGGGTAGATCGTGTCGGTGGCGACGACCTTGCCGGTCCCGTCGACCACGGCCACCTTCACGCCGGTACGGAAACCGGGGTCGAGGCCCAGCGTCGCCCGGGTGCCGGCCGGCGCGGCAAGCAGCAGGTCGCGCAGGTTCGCCGCGAACACCCGCACCGCCTCGTCCTCGGCGGCCGTGCGCAGCCGCAGCCGCAGGTCGATGCCGAGGTGGACCAGGATGCGGGTCCGCCAGGCCCAGCGGACCGTGTCCAGGAGCCACTTGTCGCCGGGGCGGCCCCGGTCGGCCACGCCGAAGCGATGGGCGACGATCGGCTCGTACGAGGAGGAGGCGGCGGCCGACGGGCTGTCGACGGGCTCCTCCGGCTCCAGCTCCAGGCTGAGCACGTCCTCCTTCTCGCCGCGCAGCATCGCGAGGATGCGGTGCGAGGGCAGCGCCGTGAAGGGCTCGGCGAAGTCGAAGTAGTCGGAGAACTTCGCCCCCGCCTCCTCGCTCCCCGCCCGCACCTTCGCGACCAGCCGGCCCCGGCCCCACATCCGCTCGCGCAGCTCGCCGATCAGGTCGGCGTCCTCCGAGAAGCGCTCGGTGAGGATCGCCCGCGCGCCCTCCAGGGCCGCCGCCGGGTCGGCGACGCCCTTGTCCGCGTCCACGAACGCGGCGGCCGCCGCCAGCGGTTCCACGGACGGGTCGCTGAGCAGCCCCTCCGCGAGCGGCGTCAGACCGGCCTCGCGGGCGATCTGCGCCTTGGTCCGCCGCTTCGGCTTGAACGGCAGGTAGATGTCTTCCAGCCGCGCCTTGGTGTCGGCGGCCCGCAGCCGCGCCTCCAGCTCGGGGGTGAGCTTGCCCTGCTCCCGTACGGAGTCGAGGACGGCGCTCCGCCGGTCCTCCAGCTCGCGCAGGTACCGCAGCCGCTCCTCCAGCGTGCGCAGCTGCGCGTCGTCGAGCATCTCCGTCGCTTCCTTGCGGTAGCGCGCGATGAACGGCACGGTCGAACCGCCGTCCAGCAGTTCGACGGCCGCCTTCACCTGTCGCTCGCGTACGCCGAGCTCCTCGGCGATCCTTGCTTCGATGGACGTCGTCACGATGTCCGACCCGCCTTCTCGTGCCTCTGGGTTGCGCAAGCATTCTGCCCGGTCGCTCACCCGTACGCGGCAACCGACCCGCCCCGGCCGGTCAGACCCTGTCCGTCAGGGCCCTGCCCGTCAGGCCTTGCCCATCAGGTCGGCCGGGAACGCGCCCGCGCCCACCACCGCCACCAGGAAGCCCTTCGACAGCTCGGTGAGACGGGCCACCCCGTCCGCGCCGAGACGCTCGTACGGGGCCGCGTCCAGGCGGTCCGTCTCGTCCTCCAGGGACTCGCGCAGGGTCACCCCGGCGTCCGTGAGCTCGCCCTCGGGGTCGAGCAGCCCGCGCCCGCGCAGCCGCTCCACGGCCGCGTCCCAGTCCGCGCGCCGCCAGCCCCGGGTGTCGAGGAGCCAGCGGGGGCTCATGCCGCGGCCGGTGGCGGTATGGGTGACCAGCGCCTCCAGCGGGTCGAGCCCGGCGGTCAGCAGGGCTGTCAGGTGTCCGTCGCCGCGGTGCTCGCGGAGCAGTGTCGTCGCGTGCCACAGGCGCAGGTGCGGGGCGTCCGGGACCGGCAGGTCGGCGTTGCCGGAGTACAGCGGGCGGGCGTGCCGGGTGCAGCCCTCGGCGGCGCGCAGCGCCAGGTCGGCCGCCTCGGCCAGCTCCGGCGAGGCCAGGGCCTCGGCGCCGAGCAGGCGGTTCAGGGTGGTGTCCATCGCGCGCAGCCGGGCGTCGAGCACGGCGGCGGGGGAGGCGGTCTCCCAGACGGCCGGCAGGTGCCGGGCGAGCAGCTCGTGGGCGTAGTTGTAGAAGGTCGCGGCGACGGTCCCGGCCCCCACGGCCCCGAGCGGGGCGCTGCGCGCGGCCAGCCGCATGGCGGCCGCGTCCTCGAAGCCGAGCTCCTTGAACTCCGTGTCCAGGTCGGGCGAGAAGAACAGCGGCGCGTGCAGCAGGTTCATCTGGTGGGCGCAGCGGCGGACCGAGAGGGGCGGCAGATTCGTCATGCGGCGCACCTTACCTACCGGCCGGTACGGAGGGAACGGCAGGATCGGGCCCTCCGTACTCCTTCAGGCCTCTCCATGGCAGAAAAGGTGGGCTGCCCGTCCTTGCGGCCGTGCGCGCGCCCGGCGAAGGATGGGCCCATGCCCCAACGACCCGTCCTCGTCGTCCTCTTCGACGGCGTGCAGAGCCTCGACGTCACCGGACCGGTGGAGGTGTTCTCCGGCGGCGGGCGGGTGGCCGGGGTCCCGGACGCCTATCCGATCCGCACCGCCTCCCTCGACGGCGGCCCGGTCCGCACGTGCAGCGGGCTGCGCCTGCTCCCCGACTCCGGTCTCGCCGAGGCCGTCGCCGACGGGCCCCCGCACACCCTCCTCGTCCCGGGCGGCGAGGGCACCCGCCACCCGGACCCCGCTCTGGTCGACTGGCTGCGCGCGCAGGGCCCGCGGGCCGAGCGGCTGGTCTCCGTCTGCACCGGGGCGCTGCTGCTCGCCGAGGCGGGCCTGCTCGACGGCCACCGGGTCACCACCCACTGGATCGCCTGCGCGCAGCTCGCCCGCGAGCACCCCGCCGTCGAGGTGGACCCCGACCGGATCTTCGTACGGGACGGGCGGCTCGCCACGTCCGCCGGCGTCACCGCGGGCATCGACCTGGCGCTCGCCCTCGTCGAGGAGGACCTGGGCCGCGACGCCGCCCTGACCGTCGCCCGTCACCTGGTCGTCTTCCTGCGCAGGCCCGGCAACCAGGCCCAGTTCAGCGCCCAGCTCTCCGCCCAGACCGCGCGCAGGGAACCGCTGCGCGAGCTCCAGCACTGGATCACCGAGCACCCCGACGACGACCTGTCGGTCGAGGCGCTGGCCGCCCGCGCCCGGCTGTCGCCCCGTCACTTCGCGCGCGCCTTCCAGGCCGAGACCGGCACCACCCCCGGCCGCTACGTCGACCGGGTGCGCGTCGAACACGCCCGCCGGCTCCTGGAGGAGACCACCCGCGGTGTCGAGGAGGTCTCCCGCGCGGCCGGCTACGGCACCCCCGAGGCCATGCGCCGCGCCTTCCTCAAGGCGCTCGGCACCGCCCCGGCGGAGTACCGCCGCCGCTTCCACGCACCCGTCCTCTGACCCGTACCGACCCCTCCCAGGAAAGGGAACGTTCATGCAGATCGCCGTCCTGCTCTACGACCGCTTCACCACGCTCGACGCCGTCGGCGCGTACGAACTGCTCGCCCGGCTGCCCGGGGCCGAGACCGTATTCGTGGCCAAGGAGGCGGGCCCGGTCCGCAACGACCAGGGCAGCCTCGCGCTCCTCGCGGACCGGACCCTCGCGGAGGTGCCGCACCCGGACATCGTCCTGGTCCCGGGCGGCCCCGACGCCCGCGAGGCCATGGCGGACCCGGAGATCCTGGCCTGGCTGCGCACCGCCGACGCCACCAGCACCTGGACCACCTCGGTCTGCACGGGCTCGCTGATCCTGGCCGCGGCGGGGCTCCTCACGGGCCGCCGGGCCACCAGCCACTGGCTCGCCCTCGACGAACTGGCCGCGTTCGGCGTCGAGTCCACCGGCGAGCGGGTGGTCTTCGACGGCAAGTACGTCACGGCCGCCGGGGTCTCCTCCGGCATCGACATGGCGCTGCACCTGCTCGGCCGGATCGCCGGCGACGAGACCGCGCAGACGATCCAGCTGCTCACCGAGTACGACCCGCAGCCGCCGTACGACGCGGGCTCCCCGGACAAGGCCCCGGCCGCGTTGGTCGCCCACTGGCGCGGCCAGGCGGCGAAGGCCCCGGTCCAGGGGCTGTAGGGCCGGTCCGAAGGACCCCGGGTGTCAGAGCCCGTACGTGAAGCGGGCCGCGCGGCCCTCCAGGAAGGCGGCGACCCCCTCGGCGGTGTCGCCGCTGCCGCGCGCCCGCTCCGCCCAGTGCGCGTCCCGGTCGGTGCGCCCGTCCGCGAACTCCTTGGCCGCCGCCTGGGTGAGCAGCGAGCGGGAGACGAGGGTCCGGGTGAACTCGGCGACCCGCTTGTCGAGTTCGCCCACCGGCAGGACCTCGTCGACGAGTCCGGTCCGCAGCGCCCGCTCGGTGTCGACGAACTCGCCGGAGAACAGCAGGTGCTTGGCGGCCGAGGGGCCCACCAGGGCGGCGAGCCGCCGGGTGGAGGAGGACGGGTAGACGATGCCCAGCTTCGCCGGGGTCACCCCGAAGCGGGCGCCCTCCTCGGCGAAACGCAGGTCGCAGGCGGCGGCGAGCTGGCTGCCGCCGCCCACGCAGAAGCCGCGGACCGCCGCCAGGGTCGGCTTGGGGAAGGCGGCGAGCGCCTCCTCGGCCCGTACCGCGAGCGTCTGCTGCTCGTCGCCCGGCTCGCGCAGCGTGGAGATGTCGGCCCCGGCGCAGAAGGTCTCGCCCGCGCCCGTCAGGACCAGTGCGCGCACGGCGGGGTCGGCGGCGAGCGGGCCGAGCAGCTCCGGCAGCGCCCGCCACATCGCGGCGGTCATGGCGTTGCGCTTGGCCGGGTTCGCGATGACGACGGTGGCGACCTCGTCGGCGACGGTGACGGTCAGCTGGGGCTCCATGCGCCGGATGCTATCCGGGCGGCAGTATCGTCACACCGGCGCACCCTCCGAAGGTGTCAGCAGTGCGTCAAGAGCAGTCGAACAACTGACGTTGGCATACTCACCCGATCAGAACGTGGCCGATAAGTGTCGACTTCTGGTCAGTAGCCCGGGGGACCCCGGCGGATTATCAAGACTCGACCCGTGGCGACAATCGAGCACGAGGGCGGGAGCCGGATGATGGACAGCCGCGGGAGCGTCCCCGCCCGGCCACCGTCCTACGAAGGGGTCTGGCGCTTCACCGCTCCCGCGGTCGACGTGTCCGTGCCGCAGGCCCGGCACGCGGTGCGCGACCTGCTGGCCCGTCAGTCCGTACCGGTCCACGAGGACACCCTCCAGGGGCTGCTCCTCATCGTTTCCGAACTGGTCACCAACGCGGTCAAGCACGCCGCGCTGCTCTCCCCGGAGATAGCGGTGGAGGTGGCGATCGGGGCGGAGTGGATCCGGGTGTCCGTCGAGGACAACCATCCGTACCGCCCCAAGGCGCTGGAGGCCGACTGGGGCCAGACCGGCGGGCGCGGGCTGCTGCTCGTGCGCGAGATCGCCCTGGAGTCGGGCGGCGCCTGCGACGTGGAGCACACCGCGACCGGCGGCAAGATCATCTGGGCCGCGCTGCCGCTGAACCCGTTCGTGCCCGGCCAGGCGCCGACGGGTCCTGTGGCACCCGTCGGAGCGGCGCCGGGCCCGCGGCCCGACGCCGTCCAGGGGGGCCCGGGACCCGCTCAGGGGTTCCCGGGCGCCCGCCCCGGGATCACCAGCCCCCGGCCGGACCCGTCAGCTCCCTGATCGCCGGACGCGCCGCGTCGAGCACCGTCATGAACCAGGCGGAGAACGGCGCGGACGCGTGGCGCTCGGCCAGCTCGGCCGCGGTCACGAAGTCGGTCTCGCCGACCTCCTCCGGATCCGGCCGCGGCCCGGACTGCACCAGGCCGACGAAGAGATGGTTGAACTCCTGCTCCACCAGGCCCGAGGCCGGGTCCGGGTGGTTGTAGCGGACCGTGCCCGCCTCCGCCATCAGCGAGGGCGAGACGCCCAGCTCCTCGAAGGTGCGCCGGGCGGCGGCGGCGAACGGTGCCTCGCCCGGGTACGGGTGGCCGCAGCAGGTGTTCGACCAGACGCCGGGGGAGTGGTACTTGCCCAGCGCCCGGCGCTGGAGCAGCAGCCGGCCCGACTCGTCGAAGAGGAAGACCGAGAACGCCCGGTGCAGCTGCCCCGGCGCCTGGTGAGCGGCCAGCTTCTCCGCCGTACCGATCGTGACGCCGTCCTCGTCGACCAGTTCGAGCATGATCGACGCGTCGGCCGCGGTCGGCTGCGTGCCGTTCGACGCGCTCTGGTCCACGGTGGCTGATGTGGTCGGCATACCCATCCTTCGCTTCGGTCCTCGCCCTCGCGGGGCGACCTCAGTCTGCCGCACAAAAGCGGCTTGTCCGTACTTCGGCGGCCTGACATGACCGCTCCCACCGCACCGGAGTACACCCGGTGCGGCGGGAGCGGCCGGCGGGTCAGACCCCGAAAGCCGCCGGATAGGAGATCGTGCCCCTGGTCACGGCCCCGGAACCGTCGAGATCCAGAGCCATCATGGCCTCGTCCGGAACCTCGAAGGTCGGCCGGATTCCATACTCGGACGCACGTACGAACCCGAACCGGGGGTAGTACTCCGGATGGCCCAGCACCAGGACGAGCCGCTCCCCACGCAGCCGCGCCGCGTCGAGCACCGCCCGCACGACGGCCTGCCCGGCACCCGTGCGCTGGTACGCGGGGGCCACCGCGACCGGTGCCAGGGCGGCCGCCGGGACACCGTCCACCCGGCAGCGGGTGATCAGCGCGTACGCGGCGACCGTGCCGTCCGGCGCCTCGGCCACGTGACTCAGCCCCGGCAGCCAGGCGTCCGGGTCCTCGCGCAGGGCGTCGACGAGACCGGCCTCGTCCGGCGTGGCGAAGGCCGCCGCGTTGATCTCCCGTACGAGGGGGATGTCGGCCGCGGTCTCCTCGCGGGTCCGCCACCTCGGGTCGGCGGGGCGCAGCACGAACCCGGCGTAGCCGTAGTCCGAGCCGTGCGCGCGGCGCAGCGCGATCTCGGCGCGGGCCCCGGCCACGGCCTCGGCCATGCCGGGCACCGTGAGGTCCGCCGCGTCGGCGTGCGCGGCGAGCGGACCGTAGTACTCGTCCCAGTCGCCCTCCGGCTGGAGGTGGGTGCCCAGGACGTGGAAGCCGGCCCCGACGGCCGCCGCCGCGTTCCGGGCGACGGTGCGGAGCCGGTAGTGCTCCTCCCAGAAGGCGCGGGCCTCGTCGCCCGGCTCCTCGGTGGTCCAGACGCACTCGGTGAGCACCAGGGTGCCGCCGGGGGCGAGGAGCCGGCGCCACTCGGCGAGCGCCCGGTCGAAGCCGATCACCCAGGCCGAGCTCTCGGCCCAGACGAGGTCGAAGGAGCCGTCGGGCAGCTCCTCGAGGGCGCCCATGTCGGCGCGCAGGTTGTGGATCCGGTCGTCGAGGCCGCGAGCGGCGGCCGTGCGGCGCAGCTCGGCCAGGAACGGCTCGTGCAGGTCGACGGCGGTCACCTCGGCGTCCGCCTCGGCGGCGAGCAGCAGCGCGGAGCGGCCGGGACCGCAGCCCAGGTCGAGCACGCGCGGGCGCTCGGGCAGCGGGCCCGCCAGGGAGAGCAGACGGCGGGTGGTGGCGTCGGAGCCCGGGCCCTGCCGCGGCAGACCGTGGTGCAGGGCGAAGAAGGCGTCGTGGAGCGCGGTGGTGGTGATGTCGTTGTCGGACAACGTGGGAAACCCTTTGGATGTGAGGGCCCCGGCCGACCGGAGGATCAGGTCAGCCGGAGACCCGGAGGCTGAGGGACGACCGGGCGCTGCCGCTGCGGGCAGCCTCCATCGCGACGGTCATCAACCTCAGCTCCTCTCCACACTCACGTTCGTACCCCGCCAGGCTAACAGTCAGAGGCAGAGCTTGGCCTCGTGCTCGGCGTGGCCGGCCGGCTCCAGCTGGAAGGTGCAGTGCTCGACGTCGAAGTGCGAGCCCAGGCAGCCCTGGAGGTCGTGCAGCATCTTCTCGTGGCCGATCGCGTCCAGGGTGTCCTGGCTCACGACCACGTGCGCCGAAAGGACCGGCATGCCCGAGGTGATCGTCCAGGCGTGCAGGTCGTGCACGTCCTCGACGCCCGGCAGGGCCAGGATGTGCGCCCGCACCTCCGCCATGTCCACGCCCTTGGGGGCCGCCTCCAGGAGCACGTCCAGCGTCTCCCGCAGCAGCTTGACCGTGCGCGGCACGATCATCAGGCCGATCACGATCGAGGCGATCGGGTCCGCGTAGGACCAGCCGGTGGCCAGGATGATGCCCGCCGCGACCAGCACCGTCACCGAGCCGAGGGCGTCGGCCAGCACCTCCAGGTAGGCGCCCCGGACGTTCAGGCTCTCCTTCTGGCCGCGCATCAGCAGCGACAGCGAGATGATGTTGGCGACCAGGCCGATCAGCGCGAAGACGATGGTCAGCCCGCCCTTGGTGGCGGCCGGCTCCATGAAGCGCTGGATCGCCTCGTACAGCACGTAGCCGCCGACGCCGAGCAGCAGGAGACAGTTGGCCAGCGCGGCGAGGATCTCGGCGCGGGCGTAGCCGTAGGTGCGGTTGACCGACGGCGGCCGGTTGGCGAAGTGGATCGCGAGCAGCGCCATTCCGAGGCCGAGCGCGTCCGTCGCCATGTGGGCCGCGTCGGCGATCAGCGCGAGCGAGTCGGACAGGATGCCGCCGATGATCTCGACGACCATCACGGAGAGCGTGATGCCGAGTGCGATCCGCAGTCGGCTCCGATAGGCCGCGGCCGCGGTGCCGGTGGGCGGCGGCCCCCCGTGACTGTGTCCGTGGTCGTGTCCAGCCCCCATGGCCATGCCTCCCGATGCGTCGTCCGCTGTGCCCCGATTCGCAAGTGAACTACGGGTGGGGGGTATGTGCAACACGGCACTGAACACCGTTGTCATATGCTCTGACCTGCGACGATGTGGCTGGGATCCGATCTTGACCACGGCTGCTCCACGGACGGTTTGTGAGGCGGGCCGCCGATCGCCCATGATGATCTCCGCAGGGCGCGACGCACCGGCACGGACGCTAGTGGACCCGGGGGAGTCCGCACCGCGAAACCTCGGTGAACTCGCCCTTCCGTCATCCGATAGCCTCAGCCGACGTGCCGCGCCCGGTGCCGGGCCGCACCGCCGCGCCCGGGCCGTGCCCCGGGCCCCGCCGGCCCGTCCGCCAGCTCCAAGGAGTGAGTCCGTCCTGTCGACCGCCATCCTCACCGGTCCGCCGGTACCCGGATCGTCGCTCGACGCCGATCTGCGCTCCCTCGGCTTCCACGTCGAGGTCGCCTCCGGTCCGCACGGGACGAGCGGCCTGCTCGCCGCCGTACCCGCCGGGCAGCGCGTCGCCGTCGTGGACCCCCGCTTCGTCGGCCACGTCCACGCCCTGCGGCTCGCCCTCACCGACCCCCGCTTCCCGGCCGCCGCCGCGCCCGGCGCCCTCACCGCGCAGCCCGAGGCCCGCCCGGCCCTGGTCCGCGCGCTGGCGGCCGCCGAGGCCGGAGCGCCGGCGGTCGTCGCCGGGCCCGCCGCCACCGCCCCGTACGACGTCGTGGACAACCTCCCCGACACCCTCGCCACCGCGCTCGACGCCGACGGCGTCGCCGTGCACCGGCCGGCGCTCGGCACCCTCGTCGCCGCCGTCCCCGAGGACGCCGAGGCCCGCCACCAGGCGCGGGCCGGCGTCGCGGCCGTCGACGACGAGGCCGTACGGCTGCGCAACGCCGTGAAGGCCCACGACGGCTTCTTCACCACCTTCTTCATCAGCCCGTACTCCCGGTACATCGCCCGCTGGTGCGCGCGCCGCGGACTGACCCCCAACCAGGTCACCACCGCCTCGCTGCTCACCGCGCTGATCGCGGCCGGCTGCGCCGCCACCGGCGAGCGCACCGGCTACATCGCCGCGGGCGTCCTGCTCCTGGTCTCCTTCGTCCTCGACTGCACCGACGGGCAGCTCGCCCGCTACGCGCTGAAGTACTCGACGATGGGCGCCTGGCTCGACGCCACTTTCGACCGCGCCAAGGAGTACGCCTTCTACGCGGGCCTCGCCCTCGGCGCGGCCCGCGACGGCGACGACGTGTGGGCGCTCGCGCTCGGCGCGATGGTCCTGATGATCTGCCGGCACGTGGTCGACTTCTCGTTCAACGAGGCCAACGCCGAGAGCACCGGCGCCGCCGCCAAGACCAGCCTGTCCGTCTCCAGCAGGCTCGACAGCGTCGGCTGGACCGTCTGGGCCCGGCGCATGATCATCCTGCCGATCGGCGAGCGCTGGGCGATGATCGCGGTCCTCACCGCTGTCACCACCCCCCGGATCGTCTTCTGGGCCCTGATCGTCGGCTGCGCCTTCGGCGCCTGCTACACGACGGCCGGGCGCGTGCTCCGCTCGCTGACCCGCAAGGCGCAGCGGACGGACCGGGCGGCGCGGGCGCTTGCGGACCTCGCGGACTCAGGCCCGCTGGCCGAGCTCGCGGGCCGACTGGCCCGCCGCACCGGGCTGACGGCGATGCCCCCGCTGGTCCTGGCGTTCATCGCCGCGGGCGTCCTGCTCCCCGCCGTCCTCGGCCGCCCCTTCGGGGACGGAGGGACCGTCGTCGCCGCCGTGCTGTACGTGATGTTCGCCGGCGCGGCCGTCGCCCGCCCCCTCAAGGGCGCCCTCGACTGGCTCGTCCCGCCGCTCTTCCGCGCCGCCGAGTACACCACCGTCCTCGTGCTGGCCGCCAAGGCCGACTCCGCCCAAGCGCTCCCCGCCGCATTCGGGCTGGTCGCGGCGGTCGCCTACCATCACTACGACACGGTGTACCGCATTCGCGGCGGCACCGGCGCGCCGCCCGCCTGGCTGGTGCGCACCGTCGGCGGCCACGAGGGACGCACGCTCGTGGTGGCCGTACTCGCCGCCCTGCTGGCGAACCGCGGCAACGACTTCACCTCGGCGCTCACCGCACTCGCGGTCGCCGTCGGCCTCGTGGTCCTCGTGGAGTCCATCCGCTTCTGGGTCTCCTCCGGAGCACCCGCCGTTCACGACGAAGGAGAAACAGCATGATCGGCCTCGTACTGGCAGCCGGTGCCGGACGCCGTCTGCGCCCCTACACCGACACGCTTCCGAAGGCCCTCGTGCCCGTGGACCGCGAAGGTGACGGCTCGCTGACCGTCCTCGACCTCACGCTGAAGAACTTCGCCGAGGTCGGCCTCACCGAGGTCGCGATCGTCGTCGGCTACCGCAAGGAGGCCGTGTACGCGCGCAAGGAGGCCCTGGAGGCCAAGTACGGCGTCGAGATCACGCTGATCGACAACGACAAGGCCGAGGAGTGGAACAACGCCTACTCCCTGTGGTGCGCCCGTGACGTCCTGAAGAAGGGCGTCATCCTCGCCAACGGCGACACCGTCCACCCGGTCTCCGTCGAGAAGACCCTGCTCGCCGCGCGCGGTGAGGGCCAGAAGATCATCCTCGCCCTCGACACGGTGAAGAACCTCGCCGACGAGGAGATGAAGGTCGTCACCGCCGAGGGCAAGGGCGTCCAGAAGATCACGAAGCTGATGGACCCGGCCGACGCGACCGGCGAGTACATCGGTGTCACCCTCATCGAGGCCGAGGCCGCCGAGGAGCTCGCCGACGCCCTGAAGGCCACCTTCGAGCGCGACCCCGACCTCTACTACGAGGACGGCTACCAGGAGCTCGTGAACCGCGGCTTCACCGTCGACGTGGCGCCCATCGGCGACATCAAGTGGGTGGAGATCGACAACCACGACGACCTGGCGAAGGGCCGTGACATCGCGTGCCAGTACTGACCCGGCTCATTCCCTCGCCGGTCGTCGTCGACATCCGCGGAGGAGCGCTGGACGACCTGTCCACGCTCCTCGCGGACCAGCGGATCTCCAGCAACGGCCGGATCGCCGTCGCCATCAGCGGCGGCTCCGGCCTGAAGCTGCGTGACCGCTTCGCCCCCGAGCTCCCGGACGCCGACTGGTACCCGGTGTCCGGCGGCACCATCGACGAGGCCGTGAAGCTGGCCGACGCGATGCGCGGCAAGCGGTACGACGCGGTCGTGGCCCTCGGTGGCGGCAAGATCATCGACGTCACGAAGTACGCGGCGGCCCGGGTGGGCCTGCCGCTCGTCGCCATCGCCACCAACCTGTCGCACGACGGCATCTGCTCGCCGATCTCCACCCTGGACAACGACAACGGCCGGGGCTCCTACGGTGTGCCGACCCCGATCGCTCTCGTCATCGACCTGGACGTGATCCGGGACGCCCCGGCGCGCTTCGTGCGCTCCGGCATCGGCGACGCGATCTCCAACCTCTCCGCCATCGCCGACTGGGAGCTCTCCCACCGCGAGACCGGCGAGAAGGTCGACGGCCTGGCCGCCGCCATGGCCCGCAGCGCGGGCGAGGCGGTGCTCCGGCACCCCGGCGGCGTCGGCGACGACGACTTCCTCGTCACGCTCTCCGAGGGCCTGGTGATGTCCGGCATCGCCATGTCGATCAGCGGCGACAGCCGCCCCTCCTCGGGCGCCTGCCACGAGATCAGCCACGCCTTCGACCTGCTCTTCCCGACCCGGGCGGCCAGCCACGGCGAGCAGTGCGGCCTCGGCGCCGCCTTCGCCATGCACCTGCGCGGCGCCGCCGAGGAGTCCGCGCAGATGGTCGCCACGCTGCGGCGGCACGGCCTGCCCGTGCTCCCGGAGGAGATGGGCTTCAGCGTGGACGAGTTCGTCCGGGCCGTGGAGTTCGCCCCGCAGACCCGGCCCGGCCGGTTCACCATCCTTGAGCACCTCGACCTGTCCACAGACCAGATCAGGGACGCGTACGCCGACTATGCAAAAGCCATCGGTAGCTGAGCTCCGCCCGGTCGTCCACCCCCCGGGTGTGAAGGACCGGCGGAGCGGCGAACACTGGGGCGGCCGCCTCTACATGCGGGAGATCTCCCTCAGGATCACCCGGCACCTGGTGACCACCCGGATCACGCCGAACCAGCTCACCTACGTGATGACGCTCGCCGGCGTCCTCGCGGCCCCCGCCCTGCTGATCCCCGGGATCCCCGGGGCGCTGCTCGGCGTGCTCATGGTCCAGCTCTATCTGCTGCTCGACTGCGTCGACGGCGAGGTGGCCCGCTGGAAGAAGCAGTACTCGCTGGCCGGTGTGTACCTGGACCGGGTCGGCGCCTACCTGTGCGACGCGGCCGTCCTGGTCGGCTTCGGCCTGCGCGCCGCCGACCTGTGGGGCAGCGGCCGGATCGACTGGCTGTGGGCCTTCCTGGGCACGCTCGCCGCGCTCGGCGCCATCCTGATCAAGGCCGAGACCGACCTGGTCGGCGTCGCCCGGCACCAGGGCGGACTGCCTCCGGTCAAGGAGGCGGCGTCCGAGCCGCGCTCCTCCGGCATGGCGCTGGCCCGCCGGGCGGCCGGGGCGCTCAAGTTCCACCGGCTGATCCTCGGGATCGAGGCCTCCCTGCTGATCCTGGCGCTCGCGGTCGCGGACCAGATCCGCGGCGACCTGTTCTTCTCGCGGCTCGGCGTCGCCGTCCTGGCCGGCATCGCGCTGCTCCAGACGGTGCTGCACCTGGTGTCGATCCTGGCCTCCAGCAGGCTGAAGTGAGGGCCGCGGTCATGGCGGAGCCGATGAAGCTGGGTGCCGTCGTCATCACGATGGGCAACCGGCCCGACGACCTGCGCGCGCTGCTCGACTCGGTGGCCCGGCAGGACGGCGAGCGGGTCGAGGTCGTGGTCGTCGGCCAGGGCGTCGAGATCACCGACGTACCCGAGGGCGTCCGCACGGTCTGTCTGCCGGAGAACGTGGGCATCCCGGCCGGCCGCAACGTCGGCATCGAGGCCTTCGGCCCCGGCGGCACCGACGTCGACGCGCTGCTCTTCCTCGACGACGACGGGCTGCTCGCCAACACCGACACCGCCGAGCTGATCCGCCAGGCCTTCACCGCCGATCCGAAGCTGGGCATCATCAGCTTCCGGATCGCCGACCCGGAGACCGGACAGACCCAGCGCCGGCACGTGCCGCGGCTGCGGGCCTCGGACCCGATGCGCTCCTCGCGGGTGACCACCTTCCTCGGCGGCGCCAACGCGGTGCGGACCAAGGTCTTCGCGGAGGTGGGCGGTCTTCCGGACGCGTTCTTCTACGCGCACGAGGAGACCGATCTGGCCTGGCGGGCGCTCGACGCCGACTGGATGATCGACTACCGTTCCGACATGGTGCTGCTGCACCCCACCACCCCGCCGTCCCGGCACGCGACGTACCACTTCAACGTGGCCCGCAACCGCGTGTGGCTGGCACGTCGCAATCTGCCCGCGCCCCTGGTGCCGGTCTATCTCGGCGTCTGGCTGCTCCTCACCCTGGCACGGCGACCCTCCGTATCCGCCCTCAAGGCCTGGTTCGGCGGTTTCCGGGAGGGCTGGACGGCCTCCTGCGGGCCGCGGCACCCCATGAGGTGGCGTACGGTGTGGCGGCTGACCCGACTGGGTCGCCCGCCCGTGGTCTGACATCGTGGTACCCGACTTGCCGCGCATCTTGAACACGAAAGTTTTCGACTTGTGAGTGACACATCCCAGGACGGTGGGGTCGTGACGAGCACCCGGCCGTCCGCAGACGACGGCCTGAGCGCTGCCGAGCTGGCCGCCAAGCACGGCCTCTCGGTCAGCGGCGCCCGGCCGGGGCTCGCGGAGTACGTCCGCCAGCTGTGGGGCCGCAGGCACTTCATCCTCGCGTTCTCCCAGGCCAAGCTCACCGCGCAGTACAGCCAGGCCAAGCTGGGCCAGGTGTGGCAGGTGGTGACCCCCCTGCTCAACGCGGCGGTCTACTTCCTGATCTTCGGCCTGATCCTGAACGCGGACCGGGGCATGTCGCGCTCCGTGTACATCCCGTTCCTGGTGACGGGCGTGTTCGTGTTCACCTTCACGCAGAGCTCGGTCATGGCCGGCGTCCGCGCGATCTCGGGCAACCTCGGCCTGGTGCGGGCCCTGCACTTCCCCCGCGCCTCGCTGCCGATCTCGTTCTGCCTCCAGCAGCTCCAGCAGCTGCTGTTCTCGATGATCGTGCTCGTCCTCATCGCGATCGCCTTCGGCAGCTACCCGTCGGCGTCCTGGCTGCTGCTCGTCCCGGCCCTGGTGCTCCAGTTCGTCTTCAACGCCGGTCTCGCCATGATCGTGGCGCGGATGGGCGCCAAGACCCCCGACCTGGCGCAGCTGATGCCTTTCATCATGCGCACCTGGATGTACGCCTCGGGCGTCATGTTCTCCATCCCGGTGATGCTGGAGGACAAGCCGGCCTGGCTCGCCGACCTGCTCCAGTACAACCCGGCCGCCCTGCACATGGACCTGGTCCGGTTCGCGCTCATCGACGGCTACGGTGGGTCCAACCTTCCGCCGCACGTCTGGTTCGTGACCCTCGCCTGGGCCGTGGTGATCGGCGCGGGCGGCTTCGTCTACTTCTGGAAGGCCGAGGAGAGGTACGGCCGTGGCTGACCACGACACCGAGGGCCGGGTGCCCACCGTCATCGCGGACGACGTCCACATCGTCTACCGGGTCAACGGCGGAGGCGGCGGCAAGGGCAGCGCCACCGCCGCCCTGAGCCGCATCATCAAGCGCCGGAAGGGCGACGCCGAGCGCGGCGTCCGCAAGGTGCACGCCGTGCGCGGTGTCTCCTTCACCGCGTACCGGGGCGAGGCCATCGGCCTCATCGGCTCCAACGGCTCGGGCAAGTCGACCCTGCTGCGCGCCATCGCGGGCCTGCTCCCCACCGAGAGCGGCAAGGTCTACACCGACGGCCAGCCCTCGCTGCTCGGCGTCAACGCGGCGCTCATGAGCGACCTGACCGGCGAGCGCAATGTGATCCTCGGCGGCCTCGCCATGGGCATGAGCCGCGAGGAGGTGAAGAGCCGATATCAGGACATCGTCGACTTCTCCGGGATCAACGAGAAGGGCGACTTCATCTCGCTCCCGATGCGGACCTACTCGTCCGGCATGGGCGCCCGGCTCCGCTTCGCCATCGCGGCCGCCAAGCAGCACGACGTCCTCATGATCGACGAGGCGCTCGCGACCGGCGACCGCAAGTTCCAGATCCGCTCCGAGCAGCGCATCCGTGAGCTGCGCAAGGAGGCCGGCACGGTCTTCCTGGTCAGCCACAGCAACAAGTCGATCAGGGACACCTGCGACCGCGTGCTCTGGCTGGAGAAGGGCGAGCTGCTCATGGACGGCCCGACCGACGAGGTCATCGCCGCCTACGAGCGGGAGACCGGCAAGTAGTCCCTCACCCGGACCCCCGGGACACGCCTCGGCCGCCCACCGGTATGACCGGTCCGGGCGGCTGACGCTTTTTGCGCGTGGCGGGACCGCCCGGAATGTTCATGCGGTCAACATCGGGCAGGATGAACGCATGTCAGCGATCTCGGGAGGCAAGACCTACCACCACGGCGACCTGCGCAACGCCCTCATCTGCGCGGCCGTCGACCTCGCCACCGAAGGAGGCCCCGAGGCGGTCGTGCTGCGCGAGGCGGCCCGCCGGGTCGGCGTCTCGCCCACCGCCGCCTACCGGCACTTCGAGGGGCGTGGAGAGCTCCTCGCGGCGGTCCGGGAGCACGCCCGCCGGGCCCTCGCCGACTCCATGGAGCGGGCCGCCGTCCGCGCCCCCGGCGCCGACGACCCGGCGCTCGCCGCCGAGGCCCGGCTCGCCGCCCTCTGCCGCGGCTACGTGGCCTTCGCCGTCGACCAGCCGGGTCTCTACCGGTCGGCCTTCAGCACCCCCCGTACGGCCTCCGCCGCGGGCTCCGGGGAGCTCGGCGCCGAGACCGGCCAGGACTGCCCCGAGGTGCGTGCCTTCACCCTGCTCGGCGGCGCCCTCGACGCCCTCGCGGCGACCGCCCGCCCGCCGCGGCCGCCCCGCCCCGCCGCCGAGGCCGCCGCGTGGTCGGCCGTGCACGGACTGTCACTTCTGCTGCTGGAGGGGCCGCTGCGGCGGCTGCCGGCCCAGCGCCGGGCCGACGTCGTCGAGTCCACCCTCGCCATGGTGGTCTCCGGGACGCGCGCCCAGTGAGGGTCAAGAACGCGTCAACTACCGCCGCGTACGGGAAGGTTGGCGAAACGCCGCGCGTTGTCGCGGAGCGCCCGGCCCCCGGTCGCGGCCCGGAGTCCCTTACGACGTAAGCTGTACCGGTCTGTTTCGCGGCAAGTGGGGTGATACCCCTCGGCGCCCCGACCGCCGGGCGGTGAGCCACGGGCAGAGGTCGGCGGCGTGTCCGAAATAGGATGGATTGGATCCGCAGTGTAGAACGGGAGATGTGACGGCCATGACGCAGAATCTCCAGCTCCACGAGGGTGTCGCCGTCCCCGCGTCGGGCAGCGGCCGGTGACGGGAACCCGGCAGGTGCCCCCTGACGCCTCCTCGCGCACCACGCTCGGCAAGGCCGCGGACGAGAACTTCCCCGTGGCCCCCTTCTTCCTGCCACGCGCCTGGCGTGACGACCTGATGGCCGTCTACGGCTTCGCCCGGCTCGTCGACGACATCGGCGACGGCGACCTCGCCCCCGGCGGCGCCGACGCGCGCCACCTCGGCGTCGCGCCCGAGCGGGCCGACGACCGGGTCGCGATGCTCGACGCCTTCGAGACCGACCTGCGGCGCGTCTTCGACCCCGCCGACGGCGAGCCGCGCCACCCGCTGCTGCGCGCCCTCGGCCCCACCGTCGAGCGGTGCCGGCTCGGTCCCGAGCCGTTCCTCGGCCTCGTCGCCGCCAACCGGCAGGACCAACTGGTCCGTCGCTACGAGACCTACGACGACCTCCTCGCCTACTGCGAGCTCTCCGCCAACCCCGTCGGCCGGCTCGTCCTGGCCCTCACCGGCACCGCCACCCCCGAACGACTGCGCCGCTCCGACGAGATCTGCACCGCGCTGCAGATCGTCGAGCACCTCCAGGACGTCGCCGAGGACCTGGGGCGCGACCGGATCTATCTGCCCGCCGAGGACATGAAGCGCTTCCACGTCACCGAGGACGACCTGGCCCGGCCCACCGCCGGCGCCTCCGTGCGCGCCCTGATCGCCTTCGAGGCCGACCGGGCCCGCGCCCTGCTCGACGCGGGCGCCCCGCTCGTCGGCAGCGTCACGGGGCGGCTGCGGCTGCTGCTCGCCGGCTTCACCGCCGGGGGATACGCGGCACTCGACGCGATCACCGACGCCGGGTTCGACGTCCTGCCCGGGCCGCCCAAGGCCACCAGACCGAGTCTGATGCGCCGGGCGGGCGCCGTCCTGCTCACGGCGCGGAGAGAGGGGTGAGCCGGACCGTGGAGGCACAGCCGCAGCCGACCGCACCGGTACAGGCCGCGTACAGCTACTGCGAGGCCGTGACCGGGCAGCAGGCCCGCAACTTCGCGTACGGGATCCGACTCCTGCCGATCGAGAAGCGGCAGGCCATGTCGGCGCTGTACGCGTTCTCGCGCCGGGTCGACGACATCGGCGACGGGCCGCTCGCGCCCGACGAGAAGGACCGGCGCCTGGAGGCGACCCGCGCGCTGCTCGGCCGGGTGCGCGCCGGGGAGGTCGAGGAGGACGACACCGACCCGGTCGCCGTCGCCCTCGCCGACGCCGCCCGCCGCTTCCCGATCCCGCTCGGCGGGCTCGACGAGCTCATCGACGGCGTCCTCATGGACGTGCGCGGCGAGACGTACGAGACCTGGGACGACCTCAAGGTCTACTGCCGCTGCGTCGCCGGGGCGATCGGCCGGCTCTCGCTCGGCGTCTTCGGCACCCAGCCCGGCGCCCACGGCGCCGACCGCGCCGCCGAGTACGCCGACACCCTGGGGCTCGCCCTCCAGCTGACCAACATCCTCCGGGACGTACGCGAGGACGCCGGCAACGGGCGCACCTACCTGCCCGCCGACGATCTGGCCAAGTTCGGCTGCTCCGACGGCTTCGGCAGCGACACCCCGCCCGCCGGGGCCGACTTCGACGGCCTCGTCCACTTCGAAGTGCGGCGCGCCCGCGCCCTGTTCGCCGAGGGCTACCGACTCCTTCCCATGCTGGACCGGCGCAGCGGCGCCTGCGTCGCCGCCATGGCCGGGATCTACCGCCGCCTGCTCGACCGCATCGAGCGCGACCCCTCGGCGGTGCTGCGCGGCCGGGTCTCCCTGCCCGGCCGAGAAAAGGCCTACGTGGCCGTGCGGGGGCTTTCGGGCCTCGACGCCCGGCACATCTCCCGGCGTACGGTCCGGAGGCCGGCGTGACGCGGGCCGGTGGCCGCGCGGCGGCGCGCGGTGCGGAGGCCGGTGTGGCGTCCGCCGGGGTCCGTGCGGCGCGGCTCCAGGTGACCCGTCCGGCAGCCGGGCCGTCCCCGCGCGCCGGAGGCCCGGCGGGGACAACCCGAGCCGTCCGTTCCGCGTCCCTGATCATGACGTCCGCAGGGGAGGCCGCCGGATGACCGCCGACGAGCGCTGTGCCACGACCGGGGACCCCGCCCTCCACGGCGGCGGCTCGCGGCCGCGTGCCGTCGTCGTCGGGGGCGGTCTCGCCGGGGTGACCAGCGCGCTCCAGCTGGCCGACGCCGGAGTCAGGGTCACCCTGCTGGAAGGGCGGCCCCGGCTCGGCGGGCTCGCGTTCTCCTTCCAGCGCGGCGAGCTCAGCGTCGACAACGGGCAGCATGTCTACCTGCGCTGCTGCACCGCGTACCGCTGGTTCCTCGACCGCGTCGAGGGCGCGCACCTCGCGCCCGTGCAGGACCGGCTCGACGTGCCCGTGCTCGACGTCGGCCACCCGGCCGGGCCCCGGCTCGGACGGCTCCGGCGCAGCGGCCTGCCCGTGCCCCTGCACCTCGCCAGGAGCCTCGCCACCTACCCGCACCTCTCGCTCGCCGAGCGCGCGAGCGTCGGCCGCGCCGCGCTCGCCCTGAAGAAGCTGGACCCCGCCGACCCCGCCCTGGACGGCATCGACTTCGCCACCTGGCTCGGCCGCCACGGGCAGTCCCCGCGCACCGTCGAGGCCCTGTGGGACCTGGTCGGCGTCGCCACCCTCAACGCCACCGCGCCGCACGCCTCCATGGGGCTCGCCGCGATGGTCTTCAAGACCGGCCTGCTCTCCGAGCCCGGCGCCGCCGACATCGGCTGGGCGCACGTCCCGCTCGGCGAGCTGCACGACACCCTCGCCCGCAAGGCCCTGGACGCGGCCGGCGTCCGCGTCGAGACGCGCACCAAGGCCGAGCGGATCGCGCGCGGCGAGGACGGGCGCTGGACCGTCCACACCCCCGGGGAGCTCCTGGAGGCCGACGCCGTCGTCCTCGCCGTACCGCAGCGCGAGACCCGCGAGCTGCTGCCCGAAGGGGCCCTCGACGACCCCGACCGGCTGCTCGACATCGGCACCGCGCCCATCCTCAACCTGCACGTCGTCTACGACCGCAAGGTCCTGCGCCGCCCCTTCTTCACCGCCCTCGGCTCCCCGGTCCAGTGGGTCTTCGACCGCACCGAGTCCTCCGGGCTCACCGGCGGCGGCCAGTACCTCGCGGTCTCCCAGTCGGCCGCCCAGGACGACATCGACGAGCCCGTCTCCGTCCTGCGCGAGCGCTACCTCCCGGAGCTGGAGCGCCTGCTGCCCGCGGCCCGCGGCGCCGGGATCCGCGACTTCTTCGTCACCCGGGAGCGCACCGCCACCTTCGCCCCGACCCCCGGCGTCGGGCGGCTCCGCCCCGGCGCCCGCACCCACGCCCCCGGCCTGTACCTGGCCGGCGCGTGGACCGCCACCGGCTGGCCCGCGACCATGGAGAGCGCCGTCCGCAGCGGCTTCAGCGCCGCGGGCGCCGCGCTCTCCGCCCTCGGCCGCCGTTACGACCATCCGCTGCAGGAGGCGGCATGAGTGTGAGTACCGGAACTAGAGGAGAAACCGTGCCGACTGTGCCCCCGGGGAATCCGGCGGTCGACACCGCGGACGTCGCCGCGCTGCTGGAACGCGGCCGCGCCCTGTCCACGCCCGTCATGCGGGCGGCCGTCGACCGCCTCGCGCCGCCCATGGACACCGTGGCCGCCTACCACTTCGGCTGGATCGACGCCCACGGCAACCCGACTGCGGGCGACAGCGGCAAGGCCGTCCGCCCCGCGCTGGCCCTGATCTCCGCCGAGGCCGCCGGCGCCGCCCCCGAGGTCGGCATCCCCGGCGCCGTCGCCGTGGAGCTGGTGCACAACTTCTCGCTGCTCCACGACGACCTGATGGACGGCGACGAGCAGCGCAGGCACCGCGACACCGTCTGGAAGGTGCACGGCCCCGCCCAGGCCATCCTGGTCGGCGACGCCCTCTTCGCCCTCGCCAACGAGCTGCTCCTCGAACTCGGCACCGTCGAGGCCGGCCGGGCCACCCGCCGGCTGACCACGGCCACCCGCAAGCTGATCGACGGGCAGGCCCAGGACATCTCGTACGAGCACCGCGAGCGGGTCACCGTCGAGGAGTGCCTGGAGATGGAGGGCAACAAGACCGGCGCCCTGCTCGCCTGCGCCGTCTCCATCGGCGCCGTCCTCGGCGGCGCCGACGACCGCACCGCCGACAAGCTGGAGGAGTACGGCTACCACCTCGGCCTCGCCTTCCAGGCCGTCGACGACCTGCTCGGCATCTGGGGCGACCCGGAGGCCACCGGCAAGCAGACCTGGTCCGACCTGCGCCAGCGCAAGAAGTCCCTGCCCGTCGTCGCCGCCCTCGCGGCCGGCGGCCCGGCCTCCGAGCGGCTCGGCGAGCTGCTCGCCGCCGACGCCAAGAGCAGCGACTTCGACACCTTCTCCGAGGAGGAGTTCGCCACCCGCGCCGCCCTCATCGAGGAGGCCGGCGGGCGCGAGTGGACCTCCCAGGAGGCCCGCCGCCAGCACGCCATCGCCATCGATGCCCTGCACGACGTGGACCTGCCGGCCCACGTCCGGGCCCAGCTCACGGCGCTGGCCGATTTCGTCGTCGTACGGAAGAGATGATCACCATCACTCTGATATGAGTGCGCAGTCGCCGGCCGGTGCCTCCCGGCACCGGCCGACGGCAGACCCGAAGAAGCAGATCAACGCGGAAGTACTCCGAAGTACACCGACTGCACGAAGGGGAAGCCATGACAGCGACGACCGACGGAAGCGCCGGGGCCGTGGGACCCCGGGCAGCCGCGGCCAGCACGACCGACAGCGGCACGGGCGGACTTGAGGAGTCCGCCGCCGAGGCCGCGGAACGCTCCGTACGGCACCTCCTCGGCCGCCAGGACGCCGAGGGCTGGTGGAAGGGCGACCTGGAGACCAACGTCACCATGGACGCCGAAGACCTCCTGCTGCGCCAGTTCCTGGGCATCCTGGACCCGGCGACCGTCCGCGCCGCCGCCCTCTTCATCCGGGGCGAGCAGCGCGAGGACGGCACCTGGGCCACGTTCCACGAAGGGCCCGGCGAGCTCTCCGTCACCATCGAGGCCTATGTCGCCCTGCGGCTGGCCGGAGACCTCCCCGACGCCCCGCACATGGCGCGCGCCGCCGCCTGGATCCGGGAGCGGGGCGGCATCGCCGCGGCCCGGGTCTTCACCAGGATCTGGCTCGCGCTCTTCGGCTGGTGGCGCTGGGAGGACCTGCCCGAGCTGCCGCCCGAGCTGATCTACCTGCCCTCCTGGTTCCCGCTCAACATCTACGACTTCGGCTGCTGGGCCCGCCAGACGATCGTGCCGCTGACCGTCGTCTCGGCCAAGCGCCCGGTGCGGCCCGCGCCCTTCCCGCTGGACGAGCTGCATGTCGACCCGGCCCGGCCGAATCCGGCGAAACGTCTTTCTCCCGTCGCCAGTTGGGACGGCTTCTTCCAGCGGGTCGACAAGGGCCTGCACCTCTACCGCAGGCTGGCCCCGCGCCGGCTGCGCGGGAGCGCCATGGACGCGGCCGCCCGCTGGATCATCGAGCGGCAGGAGAACGACGGCTGCTGGGGCGGGATCCAGCCACCCGCCGTCTACTCGGTGATCGCCCTCCATCTCCTCGGTTACGACCTGGACCACCCCGTCATGCGGGCCGGGATGGAGTCCCTCGACCGGTTCGCGGTGTGGCGCGAGGACGGCGCCCGGATGATCGAGGCCTGCCAGTCGCCGGTCTGGGACACCTGTCTCGCCACCATCGCCCTCGCCGACGCCGGGGTACGCCCCGACCACCCGGCGCTGGTCAAGGCGGCCGACTGGATGCTCGGCGAGGAGATCGTCCGCACCGGCGACTGGGCGGTGCGACGGCCCGGACTCCCGCCGGGCGGCTGGGCGTTCGAGTTCCACAACGACAACTACCCGGACATCGACGACACCGCCGAGGTGATCCTCGCGCTGCGCCGGGTCAAGCACCCGGATCCGGAGCGGGTCGACGCGGCCGTCGCCCGGGCCGCCCGCTGGACCGTCGGCATGCAGTCGAGGAACGGGGCGTGGGCCGCCTTCGACGCCGACAACACCAGCGCCTTCCCCAACCGGCTGCCGTTCTGCGACTTCGGCGAGGTCATCGACCCGCCCTCCGCCGACGTCACCGCCCATGTGGTGGAGATGCTGGCGTACGAGGGGAAGGCCGCCCATCCGCGCACCCGCCGGGGCATCGAGTGGCTGCTCGCCGAACAGGAGCCGAGCGGCGCCTGGTTCGGCCGCTGGGGCGTCAACTACGTCTACGGTACGGGCTCGGTGCTGCCCGCGCTGACCGCCGCCGGGCTGCCCGTGGGCCACCCGGCGATCCGGCGGGCCGTCGCCTGGCTGGAGTCCGTGCAGAACGAGGACGGCGGCTGGGGCGAGGACCTGCGCTCCTACTCGGAGCGCCAGTGGATCGGCCACGGCACCTCCACCGCCTCGCAGACCGCCTGGGCGCTGATCGCCCTGCTCGCGGCGGGCGAGCACACCTCGGAGGCGGTCCGGCGGGGCGTCGCCTGGCTCGTCGGGACCCAGCGGGAGGACGGCTCCTGGGACGAGCCGTACTTCACCGGCACGGGCTTCCCCTGGGACTTCTCCATCAACTACCACCTGTACCGGCAGGTCTTCCCGCTCACGGCGCTCGGCCGCTATGTGAACGGGGAGCCGGTGCTCCACGGCCCCGGGGGCGCCTGATGGCCCGGGACCCCGGCACGCCCGCCGTGCCGCCGCTGCTGATCGCCTGCGCGCTCGGCATCGAGCAGCTGGCGCTGCGACGCGGCGCGCGCGGAGCCGCCCGGGCGGGGGCGCCCGCGCCGGTGACCGTGGTGCGGACCGGCATGGGCCCGGCGCACGCGCGCCGGGCCGTCTCGCGGGCCCTGGAGGACGCGGCCTGGCGGGACGCGGCCGTCATCGCCTCCGGCTTCTGCGCGGGGCTCGCGCCCGGGATGCACCCGGGTGACCTGATCGTCGCCGACGAGACCCGCGGCCCCGACGGCGTCACCCCCTGCACGGGTACGGATCTCCTGGTGAAGGCGCTCGCCAGGGCCGTACCGGGGCGGACCGTGCACACCGGCCCGCTGACCGGCTCCGACCATGTGGTGCGCGGCCCCGAGCGGGCCGCGCTGCGGGCCGGCGGGGCCGTCGCCGTCGACATGGAGTCCGCCGCCACCCTGCGTACGGCGGTGGCGGCCGGCCCCCGCCCGGTTGCGGCCGTACGGGTGGTCGTGGACGCTCCAGAACATGAACTGGTCCGGATCGGCACGGTCCGCGGTGGAATATCGGCTTTCCGTGTTCTCCGTGCCGTCCTTCCCGCATTCTTCGAATGGCACCGTTCTTTGCTGCTCCCCAGGAGGTGAGCGAGTTATGGCCATGCCGCTCCGTCAGTCCATCAGGGTCGGGACCTACCTCTTCGAACAGAAGCTCCGCAAGCGGGAGAAGTTCCCGTTGATCGTCGAGCTGGAGCCGCTGTTCGCCTGCAACCTCAAGTGCGAGGGCTGCGGCAAGATCCAGCATCCGGCGGGCGTGCTCAAGCAGCGCATGCCGGTCGCCCAGGCGGTCGGCGCCGTCCTGGAGTCCGGGGCGCCGATGGTCTCCATCGCCGGCGGCGAACCGCTGATGCACCCTCAGATCCACGAGATCGTGCGCCAGTTGGTGGCCAAGCGCAAGTACGTCTTCCTCTGCACCAACGCGATGCTGCTGCGCAAGAAGCTGGCGGACTTCACGCCCTCCCCGTACTTCGCCTTCGCCGTCCACATCGACGGACTGCGCGAGCGGCACGACGAATCCGTCGCCAAGGAGGGCGTGTTCGACGAGGCGGTGGCGGCGATCAAGGAGGCCAAGCGGCGCGGCTTCCGGGTCACCACCAACTCGACCTTCTTCAACACCGACACGCCCCAGACGATCATCGAGGTGCTGAACTACCTCAACGACGACCTCCAGGTCGACGAGATGATGATCTCGCCCGCGTACGCCTACGAGAAGGCCCCGGACCAGGAGCACTTCCTGGGCGTCGAGCAGACCAGGGAACTCTTCAAGAAGGCCTTCGCGGGCGGGAACCGGCGCCGCTGGCGGCTCAACCACTCGCCGCTCTTCCTCGACTTCCTGGAGGGCAAGGCCGATTTCCCCTGCACCGCGTGGGCGATCCCGAACTACTCGCTCTTCGGGTGGCAGCGCCCCTGCTATCTGATGAGCGACGGCTACGTCCCCACGTACCGCGAGCTCATCGAGGAGACCGACTGGGACGCGTACGGCCGCGGGAAGGACCCCCGCTGCGCCAACTGCATGGCGCACTGCGGCTACGAGCCCACCGCCGTCCTCGCCACCATGGGCTCGCTCAAGGAGTCCCTGCGCGCGGTCCGGGAGACCGTCCACGGGGGCAAGGGGTGAGCCGGTCATGACGGGCGGGTTCGATCTGCGGGCGCTGCTCGCCGAGCGCGGGGGCGAGCGGTACGAGCTGCACGCCCGGTACCTCAACCACCAGCTCCCGCGCATGCTCCACACCATCGGCTTCGACAAGGTGTACGAGCGGGCGGAGGGCGCCCACTTCTGGGACGCGGACGGCGCGGACTATCTGGACATGCTCGCCGGCTTCGGCGTCATGGGCCTGGGGCGGCACCACCCCGTCGTCCGCAAGGCGCTGCACGACGTCCTCGACGCGCAGCTCGCCGATCTCACCCGCTTCGACTGCCAGCCGCTGCCCGGACTGCTCGCCGAGCGGCTGCTCGCCCACAGCCCCCACCTCGACCGGGTCTTCTTCGGCAACAGCGGCACCGAGGCCGTGGAGACCGCCCTCAAGTTCGCCCGGTGCGCCACCGGGCGGCCGAGGGTCCTCTACTGCTCCCACGCCTTCCACGGGCTGACCACCGGCTCGCTCTCGGTCAACGGCGAGGACGGCTTCCGCGACGGCTTCGGCCCGCTGCTGCCGGACACGGCGATCGGCCTCGGCGACCTCGACGCCCTGGAGCGGGAGCTGCGCAAGGGGGACGTGGCCGCCTTCGTCGTGGAGCCGATCCAGGGCAAGGGCGTCCACGAGCCCCCGCCGGGCTTCCTGCGCGCCGCCCAGGAGCTGCTGCACCGGCACGGCGCGCTGCTGATCGCCGACGAGGTGCAGACCGGCCTCGGCCGGACCGGCGACTTCTACGCGTACCAGCACGAGGAGGGCGTCGAGCCCGACCTGGTCTGCGTCGCCAAGGCGCTCTCCGGCGGCTATGTGCCGGTGGGCGCGACCCTGGGCAAGGACTGGATCTTCAAGAAGGTCTACTCGTCCATGGACCGGGTCCTGGTCCACTCGGCCAGCTTCGGCGCGAACGCGCAGGCCATGGCCGCCGGGCTCGCGGTGCTCTCGGTCATGGAGACCGAGGGCACCGTCGCCCACGTACGGCGGATCGGCGACCTGCTCGCCTCCCGGCTGAGGGAGCTCGTACCGCGCTACGAGCTGCTGAAGGAGATCCGGGGCCGCGGGCTGATGATCGGCATCGAGTTCGGCCGGCCGTCCTCGCTGGGCCTGCGCAGCCGCTGGACCATGCTCCAGGCGGCCCGCAAGGGCCTCTTCGCCCAGATGGTCGTGGTGCCGCTGCTCCAGCGGCACCGGATCCTCACCCAGGTGTCGGGCGACCATCTGGAAGTGATCAAGCTGATCCCGCCGCTGGTCATCGACGAGGCGGACGTGGACCGCTTCGTGACCGCCTTCACGGCGGTGATGGACGACGCCCACGGCGGCGGCGGGCTGATGTGGGACTTCGGGAAGACCCTGGTCAAGCAGGCGGTCGCGCAGCGCTGACCGGGGCGGCCCCGGGCCGCTCCCGCGGTCTTTTGCCTCTGGGGCAATAAATTTGCCTCAGAGGCACGATCCTGGCGGAATGGACGCATGGACCACGTCCCCGGGGAATCCTCCCCGGACCCTGCCGCCCCCAGCGCCACCGACATCCTGCCGGACGTCGCCCCGCAGCTGCGGGCCCTGCGCCGCCGCCGGGGGCTCACCCTGGAGGCCGCCGCCCAGCGGGCCGGTCTCTCCCCGGCCCATCTGTCCCGGCTTGAGACGGGCAACCGGCAGCCCTCGCTCCCGATGCTGCTCGCGTTGTCCCGTATCTACGGTACGACGGTCTCCGAGCTGCTGGGCGAGACCCCGCCCGAGCGCGACCCGGTCGTCCGGGCCGGCCGCTCCGAGCCGGTCGAGGCCGACGGCTGGATCTACCGCCAGGCCGGCGGCGCCGGGCGCGCCCTCCAGTGCCTGCGCGTGCACGTGCCCTACGCCACCCGCGCCGACATCGTGCGGGTCCACCCGGGCGAGGAGTGGATCCACGTCCTGGAGGGCCGGGTGCGGCTCGCCCTCGGCGACGCGGTGCACGTCCTCGATCCCGGGGACAGCGCGCACTTCGACTCGCTCACCCCGCACCGGATCGGCGCCGCCACCCGTACCGGGGCCGAGCTGCTCTTCGTCCACACCCTGATGCAGAGTCCCGTGGCCGAGCTGTGTCTCGGTGACGGCACCCCGCACCGGCGCTGACCCTTCGAGTCTCACGACCGTGGAAAGGATCGACATGTCTGACACGTCTGGGAGCTCCGTACCGGACACCGGCGAGGAGCGCGGCAACGGCAAGTTCCCCAAGGGGCTGGTGCTCCGGCTCTTCGCGTACCTGATCGCCGGCCACCTCTTCGCCGGCTTCCTCTACCTGCTGTTCGAGATGGGCGGCGGTCAGTAGGCGCCCGGTCGACCATGCGAAAGGGCCGCGGGGCACACTGCCCCGCGGCCCTCGCCGTTCCTACGCCTCGACGAGCAGGCGCTCGCGCAGCCGGTCCCGGGTCTCCGGGGTGAGCCGCAGCCCCTCCGTCAGATAGGCGTCGACCGAGCCCCAGGTCTCCTCGATGGTGTCGAAGGCGGCCCGCAGATACTCCACCCGCGCGTCGAAGAGCGGGCTCAGCAGCTCCATCACCTCGGGCGACAGGGCGTCCGCCGCGCTGGAGTCGCGCCGCACCTTGTAGCGGCGGTGCGGCTCGTTGGACTTCACGTAGTCCTCCTCGATCGCCTCGCGCTCGACGCCGACGGCGAGCAGCGTGATCGCGATCGACAGACCGGCGCGGTCCTTGCCGGCCGCACAGTGCATCAGGGCCGGGACGCTCTCCTCGGCCATGGCGTGCAGGACGCGGCTGTGCTCGGCGGTCCGCTCCACGATCATCTTCCGGTACGAGTCGGACATCCGGGCCGCGGCCTTGCCGTCGCCCAGGATCTCGCGCAGCTGCGTCAGGTCGCCGCCCTGCACCAGCTTCCAGAACTCCTTGCCGTCGGCCGGGTCGTTGAGCGGTATGTTCACGTTCCGCACGCCGGGCAGCTCGACGTCCGCCCCCTCCATGCGCCGGTCGGCCTCGTTGCGGAAGTCGAAGACGGTGTGCAGGTCGAGGGTGGCGAGAAACGTCGCGTCCTCCTGCGTGGCGTGCGCCAGGTGACCGCTGCGGAAGAGGCGTCCGGCGCGCACGCTCCGGCCGTCCACCGTCGGCAGCCCGCCGAGGTCGCGGAAGTTGCGTACGCCGGTCAGCTCGGGCTCGGTCGTCGTCTGCGTCACGGATGCTCCTGGTCTCGAAATGGGTTCCTGGGGCAATCATCCAGGTGAGAGGCCCCGACCGCACCCCCTCGGGCTGGAATGGGCGATCTGTCCGAATTAAACCCTTAGGGGTAACGCGCCCTGATACCGGGGGAGATGGGATTCGGGGCGTGAGCAGCGTCATAGACGTGACGGACCGTGGCTGATCGTCTTTTCCAAATTCCCTTCCGGAAAGGGAAATCGAGGGACCGTCATCCACGGAGGGTGACCGGAATTCCGGCCGGAAATCGCGCCCGCACCGCTGTCGTGAAAACGGTGGCTTGTTCGTGCCCACCCGCCTCGCATAGCGTCGCGCTCAATCCGGACGGACCGCCTAATCCTGCCGCCGACCGGAATCCGCACACCACCCGTACAAGGCAGGAGCGGGGGACCCAGGTACTACGCCGATCCCTCGAAGAAGGACGGCTCGGGGTGAAGCCGCGCGACCACGCGGCCGGACATCTCCAGTCCGAACCCGACAGCTCACCTCGCAGGCGACGGAGAGGAATCCGCCATGCCCGCGAAGGGTAAGCACCGCCGTCCCAAGGCCAACCCGATCACCCGCGGATTCGTCGCCGCAGGCACCGGTGGCGCCGTCGTCGCCCTGCCGCTCATCGGCGCGACCGGCGCGCACGCCGCCGAGCAGGCCGCCCCGGTCGCGAAGGCCCCGCAGGCCGTCACCGTCGCCGCCGCGACCCCCGCCCAGGCCCCGGCCGCCGCTCCCGCCGCCGCCCCGAAGGCGTACACCGTCGTCCGTGGCGACTACCTGTCCAAGATCGCCAGTGAGCACAGGCTCACCGGCGGCTGGCAGAAGCTCTACCGCGACAACCGCCAGGTCGTCGGCGAGGACCCCTCGCTGATCCTCCCCGGCATGAAGCTCACCCTCGGCGCCAAGGGCACCGCCACGGCGCACACGCCGAAGGCCGCCGCCCCCGCGCAGAGCACCGGTGACGACACCCGCGCCTCGCGCGGCAGCGAGCGCGCCTCGGCGTCCTCCTCTTCGTCTTCCTCGTCGTCGTCCTCCTCGGCCGCTTCCTCCTCGTCGTCGTCCTCGGCGTCCTCCTCGGCCGGCCAGACCTCCTCCACCGGCTGGGTCACCCCCATCGCCGGCGGCGGCGTCTCCACCCCGTACCGCGCCTCCGGCTCGATGTGGTCCTCCGGCTACCACACCGGCGTCGACTTCATCGCCTCCACCGGCACCACCGTCCGCGCGGTCGGCCCGGGCACCGTCTACTCCGCCGGCGACGGCGGCGCGTACGGCAACCAGGTCGTCATCCAGCACGCCGACGGCACCTTCTCGCAGTACGCCCACCTGTCCTCGATCTCCGTCTCCGCCGGTCAGACCGTCACCGGCGGCCAGCAGATCGGCCTCTCCGGCGCGACCGGCAACGTCACCGGCCCGCACCTGCACTTCGAGATCCGCACCGGGCCGGAGTACGGCTCCGACATCGACCCGCTGGCCGCCCTGCGCCAGCACGGCGTCAGCGTCTGACCCCGGAATTGCACGGATTCACCCCGGAGGCCCGGCACCCATGTGCCGGGCCTCCGGCGTATTCCGGCTTGGCGGAATCTTTATCGGTGGCATATGTCACCCGCCGTCAACCCCTCCTTACGGTCGCGTAGGTCACATCCGTAAGGGAAAGATGAGCTCCCGTGGCAGACGATTCGAGAACAAGAGACAAGAACGCATTCGGGTCGTACGCGGCGATCGGTGACAGCTTCACGGAGGGCGTCGGAGACCCCGGCCCCGACGGGACGTACGTCGGATGGGCGGACCGCTTCGCGGTGCTGCTCGCCGACCAGCTGCCGGAGAACGACGCCTTCCGCTACGCCAACCTGGCGGTGCGGGGGCGCCTTCTGGACCAGATCGTCGCCGAGCAGGTCCCGAGGGCGAAGGAACTCGCCCCCGACCTGGTGACCTTCTGCGCCGGCGGCAACGACATCATCCGCCCCGGCACCGACCCCGACGACGTCGCCGAGCGCTTCGAGCGCGCCGTCGCCGACCTGACCTCCGCCGTGGGCACCGTCATGGTGACGACCGGCTTCGACACACGTGACGTGCCCGTCCTGAAGCACCTGCGCGGGAAGATCGCCACGTACACCGCCCATGTCCGGTCCATCGCCGACCGCTACGACTGCCCGGTGCTCGACCTGTGGTCGCTGAAGTCCGTCCAGGACCGGCGCGCCTGGGACGACGACCGGCTCCACCTGTCGGCCGAGGGGCACACCCGGGTCGCGCTGCGCGCCGCCCAGGTCCTCGGCATGCCGGTGCCGGCCGACCCGGACCAGGCGTGGCCGCCGCGGCCGCCGCGCGGCACCCTGGAGGTCCGCAAGGACGACATCCACTGGGCGAAGGAGTACCTGGTCCCGTGGATCGGGCGCCGCCTGCGCGGCGAGAGCTCGGGGGACCACGTCGAGGCCAAGCGCCCCGACCTCATGCCCCTGTAGGCGGCGGCTCCGGGCGGCCGGCCGGTATCCGCTCCAGGACGCCGCCGGCGAACACGTCGTACAGCGGCAGCGTCTCCAGATGGACGTAGCCGATGTGGCAGTCGCAGACGGCGAGCGGGCAGGGGCGCGGGCGCAGCGCGGTCCGGTACGAGCCGTCGTAGAGGTTGCCCAGCTCGGCCCTGACGAAGTGGCAGCGCCGCACCGTCCCGTCGCCGTCCACCGAGACGACCGACTCGCCGGTGCGGCACGGCAGCCCGGCCGAGCGGTGCGGATGCCGGCTGTACGGGAAGAGGGGGTCGAGGGCCGTCCAGTCCTCGGCCTCCCCGTCGGTGTAGGTGTGGCCCTCCGCCGCGTTCACCCACAGGTAGACGCCGGCCGGCAGCTCGGCGCGCAGCCGCCGCGCGGCGGCCAGGTGCTCCGGCAGGCCGACGATCCCTACGCTGAAGCGGATGCCCTGCTCCGCGAGCGCGCGGCACTTGCCGAGGAAGCGCTCGTACGGGGTCTGACCCGGGTGGTACGTGCACCAGAGCGCCACCGTGTCCGGGTCGGCCTCCGCCAGCCACTCCGTACGGCAGCTCAGGTTGGTCTGGATCGCCACCCGCTCCACGTGCGGCAGCCGGGAGAGCTCGACCAGGGTCCGCCGGTACCAGGAGCGCACCAGGCCCTCGCCCCACGGGGTGAAGAGGATGCGCAGCCGGTCCTCCCGCCGGTCCGCCGCCCAGCCGGCGAAGCGCTCCAGGGCGGCCCGGTCCGCCGTCAGCGTCTCGCGGCTGTCGCGGCGCTTGGCGAACGGGCAGTACGGACAGTCGTAGTCGCAGGAGGCCAGCGGGCCCCGGTAGAGCAGGGTCAGATCCATCCCGGGCCCCGCTACTTCGCCTCGTACGCGGCCATCGCGGCCCGCACCGCCGGGGAGAACAGCTCGGGGCCGAGCCCGTCCGAGTGCGCGAGCCCCTCCGGGGAGAGCCGCAGCAGCCCGCCGGGCGCGTCCGTGTCCAGCCAGCCCAGCTCCTCGAAGCGGGCGAGCTCGGCCGGGAAGTCCGCGAAGGGCGAGCTGCCGAAGCGGTCCGCGTAGTCGGCGCCCGCCATGCCCTCGGCCTGGAGCAGCGACTGCAGCAGATGGCGGCGGCGGGCCTCGTCGGCGTCGGTCGGGCGGCCCACCTCGGCCCGGGAGAAGTCGGCCGTCTCCGTGTACGCGTCGATGATCGAGCGGATCTCGCGGGTGCCGACCGCGTAGTCGAAGGAGTAGTGCAGCCGCGAGGTGTACGAGCGGGCGCCGCAGCCGAGGCCGATCATGCCGTCGGTCTGGCAGGCGTGGTCGTCGGGTCCGAGCGCGGGCGCGTCCGCGCGCCGGAACATGCGCATCGACACCTGCCGGTAGCCGCGGGCGAGGAGGTGGTCCCGGCCGTACCGGTAGAGCCGCAGCCGCAGCTCGTCCCACTCCCGGTCGGCGTCCAGGCCCCGCGGCTGCCGGCCGAGGCCGGTGAGCGGGCGGACGTACAGCGGGTAGAGATAGAGCTCCTCGGGCCGCCAGCCGAGCGCGGCGTCGAGCGAGCGGCGCCAGGACGTCTCGGTCTGGCCGTCGATGCCGTAGATCAGGTCGATGTTGAGGACCGGGACGCCGGTGTCCCGGATCCGGCCGAGGGCCGCCTCGACGTCCGCCCGGCGCTGCGGGCGCACGGCCGCCCTGGCCTCCTCCTCGACGAAGCTCTGCACCCCGATGCTCAGCCGGGTCGCGCCCCGCTCGGCGAGGACCGCGAGCCGGTCGGCGGTGGCCGTGGCCGGGGAGGTCTCCACGGACAGCGGCACCGCCCGCAGATCGGCCCCCATCCGCAGCTCGGCGATGTCGCACAGCCGCTCCAGCTCGGCGGCGCTCAGATACGTGGGCGTGCCGCCGCCGAACGCCGCCGTGGCGAACCGCACCGGCGCCGCGTCCCCCAGCGCCTCGCGCACCGCCACGGCCTGCCGGTCCAGCGCGTCGAGATAGCGGGTGGTCAGCTCGCCGGGGGCGCCGATCCGGGTGAAGAGGTTGCAGAAGCCGCAGCGGACCTCGCAGAACGGTATGTGGGCGTAGAGGGAGAGCGCGTCCTTCGGCTCGTCGGCCCAGAGCGCGTCGAGCGGGGGCCGCTCGGGCAGCGGGCGGTACGCGGTCTTGTGCGGGTAGGCGTAGACGTAACTCCGGTAGGGGCGCGGGGTCTCGGTCGAGCGGGTCATGCGGTGTTCTCCATGCTGTCCGGGCCAGGCAGGATGAAATGTGCATACGGCACATTCCATACGCTCTCATGGCCGAGCCGGTGCCCGGTGAAGCCGTCGTCCCCGTACGCGGTGCCATGGTCCGAGCAGACGACGGCGAAGCAGTCGCGGCGGCTGCTCATGGCGGCGAACAGGCGCCCGATGTGCCGGTCGACGTACTCCAGGGCGGCGGCGTGGGTGGCCCGGGAGTCGCCCGCCTCGCTGGTCGCGCCCGGCTGGTGGAACCAGTTCGGCTGGTGCAGGGCGGCGACGTTCACGAAGAGGAAGAGGCGCCGGTCGTGGGGGAGGGCGGCGACGATCTCCTCGGCGCGCGCCACCTGGGACTCGAAGGAGGTCGGCGAGGCGACCCCGAACGAGGGCTCCCAGTGGCTCTCCTGGAAGAGCCCCGGCAGCACCGTGCCGAGCGGCGGCCGCCGGTTGAAGAAGCCGACCCCGCCCACGCACACGGTCCGGTAGCCCTCGTGGGCCAGCGCCGACACCAGGTCGGGCGTCTCGTGGAAGACATAGGTGCCGTCGGCGGTGGTCTCGCTGCCGGCGAACGACGCGGCGAAGAGCCTCGGGTGCGGTCCCGGCGAGGCCGGGGTGGGCAGGAAGCCCGCGAAGATCGCCTGGTGGGAGGCGTAGGTGAAGCTGCCGGGCGCGTGCCGGCGCTCCCAGACGCCGCCGGGCAGATGGCGCGCCAGGTTCGGGATGCGGCCCTCGGCGGCGAGCTCGGCCGCCACGTCGTACCGCAGGGTGTCCAGGGTGACGAGGAGCAGATCGTGACGGCCGACGATCCGGTTCATGTCCAGTGGGGGTGGGGGCGTGGGCGTGGGCGGGGTCACGGTCGGGGGCTCGTTCCTGTCGGGCGGGGGGTGCGTACGTAGGCGGCGACCTGGGTCGCGTAGGTGTCCAGGCCCTCCGCCCCGCTCCCGGGGAGGCCGGTGAGGCCGGGCAGCAGGTCGCCGAAGGCGTTGACCTCGCCCACCGCGAAGCGGCGCCAGCCGGTGGCGGGCAGCAGGTCGACGCCCACGCAGCGGGTGCGGGGGAAGGCGGCGGCGGCCCGCTCGCAGACCTCCAGGGCGTCGGCGAAGCGCCCGCCCGCCGCGCCGATCGCGGCCCGCGCCGCGTCCAGGTCGCCCCGGGCGCCGCCCAGATGCAGATTGGTCATGGGGGAGCGGCTGGTGCGCACGACGGCGTGGGTGGCGCGGCCGTCGACGACCACGACCCGCAGGTCGGCCGAGCGCCCGCCGAGCGAGGCCTTGGGCAGCCAGCGCTCCACGTGCAGGCCGTCCGGGGCGAGCGCGTCCACGGCGGCGGCGACCTCGCGCTCGGTCGTGTAGCGGCGCACCCGCAGCGAGTTGTGGAGACGCCCGTCGGCGCGCAGCTCGACCGAGGTGGTGGCCTGGATCCGGCCCGAGGCGGCCGTCTCCAGGGCGAGCACCCCGGAGGCCGAGGAGCCGTGCGCCGGCTTCACGAAGACCCGGCGCATCCCCTGACCGGCCGTCAGCGCGCGCACGTCCGCCCAGCCCCGTACGGGCGGGGCGGCCGCGCCCGAGGTCGGCGCGTGCGGCACGGGGACGCCGGCGGCGAGGAGCCGGGCGTGCCCGAGCCGCTTGTCGAAGAGGACGGCGAGCTCGTCCGGGTCGCCCAGGAGGACGGCGCCGTCCTCGCGCACGGTGGCGGCGAGCCCGCGCACCGCCGCGACGAAGCGCGCGTACCACCGTCCCGTGCCCTCGACCCGGGTCGGCTCCGGCACGCCCCTCAGCAGCCGGTCGACCTCCGGCTCCTCGCCGGGCGAGTCGAGCCGCACCAGCTCCCCGGGGTGGAAGCGGGCCCCGCCCCGCAGCACGTCGAGCCACGGCACGACCCGCGGCCGGGGCAGCCCGGCGGCGAGCGCCGCGTCCAGGAAGAGCCGCACCCGGCGGCCCTCCGGGTTGCCGACGACGGCGAGGGGCGGGGCGGTGCTCACTCGGCGACCGCCACGTACCGGTAGAGCTCGCCGTCGCCGTCGTCCTCCGGCACCTGCGCGTCGTCGAGGTCGACCGTCACCCCGTGCGGGGCGAGCGCGGCGGTCAGCCGCTCGGCGGTCTCCGGCGACAGGTAGTGGTGGGCCAGTCCGAGGCGGCGTAGATGGGTCAGCGGCTGCCCGGCGAGCAGCGCCTCCGCGCCCGCGTCGGTGAGCACGCCCAGGGACAGGTCGAGCTCCTCCAGGCGGGCGACGACCGGGGCGGTGGCCACGGCGGCGGCGACCACGTCCTGGATGTGGCTGTCGCGCAGCCCGAGCCGCCGCAGCGCGGGCAGCCGGGCCCCGGTCAGGATCGGCTCCAGGTCGGCGGGGGTCGCGTCCGCCCCGTACTCCTCGGTGCCGAGCCACAGCTCCAGATGGACCAGGGCGGGCAGCTCGCTGGCCGCGACGCCCCGCACGACCTCGGCGCCCAGGCCGCCGGACTCCAGCACCAGGGCGCGCAGCGCGGTGTGCCGCACGGGCGGGAACACCAGCCCGCTGCCGCCGCGCACGCCGAGCGCCAGCAGGCCCGGGTAGGCGGCGAGCAGCGGGGTGACGTCGGACTGGATGATCCAGGAGATCTCGCACTCCTCGCTGGTCATGTCGCCGAGGAACACCGCCTCCAGTCCGGTGAGCCGGTCGTTCGCGCCGATCAGCGCCTTCACGATCGACGCGGAGGAGGTGTCGTACGCCTCCTCCCAGCCGCCGACGACCACGGCCCGCACCCGGCCGGTGTCCACCGTCGCCAGGAAGCGCTCGAACAGCGGCTCCCAGGTCTCGTCCCCCGGGTCGGCGTACGTGGGCGCGGAGAGCCGCCAGGCCACGGTCGCGGGGTCGGGCAGCTCGACCGCGACGTCCGGCTCCGGGAACTCGAACACGGGCAGGCCGTGGAACTCCTGCAGGTGAACCCCAATGGTCATGAGCGCTCCATACTCCGCACGCCGGGCAGGCGTTGATCGGCTGATGCGAGAAGTTCTACCAAGGGGCACTGACAACGGGGGTGGCGGGATGACGTCCGTGGACGCGGGCGTGTCAGGGACGACATCCGATGATTCGTCAGATAATCATCGGAACTGATCTTCCTGTTGAGTGTCGACCGGTGTCCCCGGCCCGAGAGGAGGGGAGGCCTTCCGTGCCCGTCCGTCACGCCCTCACCGCCCTGCTGTTCGTGCTCGCCGTGGCCGCGCTGCTCGCCCCGGCCCCCGCCGCGGGCGCCGCGCCCGCGCGCGCCCCGCTCCCGCCCTCGTTCACCATCTCGGGGGTCGACCTGCACGACACCCAGATCGCCCGGTTCGGCGACACCTACTACATGTACGGTTCCATGTACGCCTGCGGCTTCGAGTGGAACGTGGCCAACACCCCCTGGTGCGGCTTCGGCGTCTCCACCGCGCCCACGCCGCAGGGGCCGTGGAGCACCCCCAAGGCGCTGTTCGACCCCACCACGATCGACCCGTGGACCGACGACTCCTGGCAGACCACCTGCGGCGGCACCGGCCAGGGCTGCTTCAACCCGCGCATGGTCCGCCGCACCGGATGGGGCCCCGACGACGGCGTCTTCGTCCTCTGGTTCAACAGCCCCCGGCACTACTCCATCAACGGGGCGAACGCCTACAACACGATGGGCTGCGCCTCCGCGGCCGGACCGTGCGGACGCGGCGTCAGCCCCAACGGCTCGTACCACAAGCCCGCGCTCACGATCTGCGTCGGCAACGGCGACTTCGGCTTCATCCAGTCCGGCAGCCCCGGCGGCCGGCCCGCCCTCGTCTGCACCCTGCCCGGCACCGCGCAGCTCAACATCGAGGAGCTCGACCAGTGGGGCAACGGCGGCACGGGCCTCGGCGTCCGCAAGGTCGCGGGACTGGGGCACATCGAGGGCCCGGGCGGCTGGTGGGACCCCCTCGCACGCCGGTACGTCCTCACCTACGCCGACCCCGCCTGCGGCTACTGCGCGGGCACCCCGATCGGCTACGCCACCGCGCCCTCGCTGTACTCGGGCTGGACCGCCCCGCGCAACGTGGGCTGGGGCGCGCCCGCGAACGGGCGCCGCGTCTTCAACGGCAACAGCTGCGGCGGCCAGCCGCGCACCGTGACCGTCCTCGACGGACAGCCCTGGCAGATCATCGACCTCTGGCTCGGCACCCGCAACGAGGCCACCGCCCCCACCCACCTCGTCCCGCTCTCCTACACCCCCGCACCCGGCGTCGCGGGCGACGGAAAGGTGTGGCGCCCGCCGCTCGCGCTCGCCTGCTGACGTCCGGAGAGGTGAAGGACGCGGGCGCCCAAGGAGTGGCGCTGCGCCCCTGGGGGCGGGGCCTGGTGGGATGTGCGCGCCGACAACCATCCCCGAAGGGACCGCCCATGACGCCCCGTCGCCCCGGAAGCACGACCGCCCGCACCCGCGTCCGTACCGTGCGCGCGCTCGCCGCCGGCGCCGCCCTCGGCGGACTGCTGCTCGGCGCCGCGGCCCCCGCCGTCGCCGCCGCGCCCGGGGGGACGGCCCGCCCCACCGCCGTACGGGCCCCCGCGCCCACCACCGTCACGGTCGGCGGGAGCGGCCGGGCGGCCGCCGCGCCCGACATCGCCGTGGTCTCGGTCGGCGTCGAGGCGACCCGCAAGACCGCCAAGGAGGCGATGGCCGCGCAGAACACGGCGGCCAAGGCGCTCCTCGACGCCCTGCGGCAGCAGGGCATCGCCGACCGGGACGTCCGCACCGAGAGCCTGTCCCTCTCGCCGGTCTACACCCAGACCGCCGAGGGCGAGAGCAAGGTGACGGGCTATCAGGCCGGCCAGAGCTTCTCGGTGAAGGTCCGGGACATCGACAAGGCCGGGCAGGTCGTCGGCGCGGTCAGCGACGCCACCGGGGACGCGGGGCGCGTCAACGGCGTCTCCTTCGACGTCTCCGACCCGACCGCCCTGCGCGCCAAGGCCCGCGAGGCCGCCTTCCGCGACGCCCACGACAAGGCCGCCCAGCACGCGAGCCTCAGCGGCCACCGCCTCGGCCGGCTGGTCTCCCTCACCGAGGGCGAGAGCGTCCGCCCCGGCCCCGGCGCGGCCCCGAGCGCCCCCGCCGACGGTGGCGACAGCGTCCCTCTCGCGCCCGGCGAGATCGAGGAGCATGTGACGGTCACGGCGGTCTACGAGCTGGTCTGAGGCGGGGCGGGAGGGGCGGCGTCGCGCCGGGGCGGATGGCTGGGGAGGGCCGGCGCCGGGGGCGCGCCCGTTCCCGCCCCCGCACCCGCCCCGTCGAGCGACCCGAGCCCCAGCTCCCGCGCGAGCGCCCCGTCCGCCCACTCCAGCATCGTCGCGCGGGGGAGCGAGCCGGCGTACGCCGTCGTCTGGACCGCCAGGCCGTCCAGGAAGGCGGTGAGGCGCCAGGCCGACGCGGCCGGGTCGGGGCAGGTGAACTCCCCGGACGCGGTGCCCTCGGCGATCACCCGGGCCAGCGCGGCCTTCCACTCCCGGTCGAGCGACGCGGCGACCTCGCGCAGCGCCGGGTCGCGCAGGGACGCCGCCCAGCCCTCGATCCACAGGCGCCAGCCCTTGGCCTGGCCGGTCGGCGCGTACCAGCGGACCGCCGCGCGCAGGCGGCGCACCGCGGTGGTCCGGCGGTCCAGCACCCTGCGCAGCCGGGCCAGGTCCCGCTCGGCCGCGTGGGCGAAGGCCGCCGCGACCAGCTGTTCCTTGGTCGCGAAGTGGTACAGGACCAGCGCGCTGCTGACCCCGAGCTCCGCCGCCACGTCCGCGACCCGCACCGCCGCGACACCCTTGGCCTCGATCCGGCCGACCGCCGCCCGCAGCAGCGCCTCGCGCCGCTCCGCCACGTCCCACCGCGCCCTCGCCACGTCAGTACCAGCCGTACCGCTCGGCGATCACCGGCAGCCGTTCCTCCACCAGCGCGTGCGCCGCGGCGCGCGGGGTCGTGCCGTCCGCCTCCGCCCGGTCCAGCATCAGGCCCACGAGCTCCCGCATCGCCCGCCTGACCCGGTCGAAGGCCGCCTCCGCGTCCGCCTCGACGTCGCCGAAGAGCGTCCACCACCACCAGGCGTTCGTACCGGAGTTGACGACGACGTCCGGCAGGACGGTGACCCCGCGCGCCGCGAGCAGCCGCTCGGCCTCCGGGAGCACCGGCATGTTGGCCGCCTCGACGATCAGCCGGGCCCGCACCCGCTCCTGGCCCGCCGCGTCCACGGCGTACGAGACGGCCGCCGGGACCAGCACCTCCGCGTCCGCTGCGAGCCACGCGTCCCCGGCCTCCTCGCGGTCCCCGGGCCGCAGCACCGCCCGGTCCACCGCGCCGTGCGCGTCGCGCGCCGCGAGCAGCGCCTCGACGTCCAGGCCGTCCGGGTTCACGATCGTGCCCTTCACGTCGGCCACGGCCACCACCCGCAGGCCCGCCCGGGCCAGGAAGCGCGCGGTGGCGCCGCCCATCGTCCCGAAGCCCTGCACCGAGACCCGCGCGCCGGCGTACGGCGTCCCCGCGCGGTCCAGGGCCGCCAGGGCCGCCTCGGCGACGCCGCAGCCGCCGACGAGCTCGTCCAGGCCGATCCCGTCCACCTCCAGGGCGAACGCGTCGGCGAGCCGTGCGCGGGCCGCGGCCTCGTCGTCGAGCAGCGGGTACACCGCCTGGATCGAGGAGACGAGCCCCGCCTCGGCCGCCGCCCGGTCCACCAGGTCCTGCGTCAGACCCAGGTCCTCGCCGGTGGTCCAGAAGCGCTCGATGTACGGACGCATCGCCCGCAGGTAGCGCACCAGCACGCCGTACGCCTCGGGGGACCGCGGATCGCAGTCGATGCCGCCCTTGGCGCCGCCCAGCGGCACGTAGCGGGCCGACGGGTCGTAGTGCAGGGCCTCCTTCATGGTCATTCCGCGCGCGAGCCCGGCGACCTCCTCGGCCGTGCACCCCTCGCGCATCCGCAGGCCGCCGCTGGCCACCCCGCGCACCAGCCGGTCCACGACCAGATGGCCGCGGCGGCCCGTCACGTGATCGGTCCATCCGACGCTCAACAGCGGGGCGGTGCTCATCGGCGTACTCCTCGGTACTCCCGGTCCTACTGAATGGCCGTTCAGTATCGCCGATCGTCCGGGCGCCGGATGCCACGGGCCGCCCATAATGAAAAGATCCTCGACTTTCAGGAGGTCCTGTGACCGGCACTGGCCCCGACCACTCACTGCGGGCACGGCTGCGCGCGCTGCGCCCCGAGGCCTTCGGCGCCGACCCGACGGGCGAGCGCCTGGCGCGCATCCGCCGGTCCCCGAACTTCGCGGACGGCGTGTTCCGGAACCCCGAGGAGGCCCGGCACCGGCCGTCCGGCTCCACGATGGAGTTCGCGAAGATCTATTTCGAGAAGGAGGCGCGGGCGCGCCGAGCCCCCACCGGCGCGATCCCCGTCCACCCGACCACCCTCGCCGACCTGGCCCGGCCGCCCGCCTCCGGGCTCCGGATCACCTGGATGGGGCACTCCAGCGTCCTCGCCGAGATCGACGGCCGCCGGGTCCTCTTCGACCCCGTCTGGGGCGACCGCTGCTCGCCCTTCGCCTTCGCGGGACCCAAGCGCCTGCACCCCGTGCCCGTACCGCTGGCGGCCCTCGGTCCCGTCGACGTCGTCGTGATCTCCCACGACCACTACGACCACCTGGACCTGCCGACGATCAAGGCGCTGGCCGGCACGGACACCCTCTTCGCGGTGCCGCTGGGCGTCGGCGCCCACCTGGAGCACTGGGGCGTGCCCGCCTCCCGGCTGCGCGAGCTGGACTGGAACGAGTCCACCGAGGTCGGCGACCTGCGGCTCACCGCGACCCCCGCCCGCCACTTCTGCGGCCGGGGCCTGCGCAACCAGCAGCACACCCTGTGGGCCTCCTGGACCGTCGAGGGGCCCGCGCACCGGATCTACCACAGCGGCGACACCGGCTACTTCTCCGGTTTCGAGGACATCGGCGCCGCCCACGGCCCCTTCGACGTCACCATGATCCAGATCGGCGCCTACTCCGAGTACTGGCCCGACATCCACATGACCCCCGCCGAAGGCGTGCGCGCCCACCTCGACCTCCAGGGCGGCCGCCCGCACGGCGTCATGCTGCCCATCCACTGGGGCACCTTCAACCTCGCCCCGCACCCGTGGGCCGAGCCGGGCGAGGGCACCGTCGCCGCCGGTACGGAGGCCGGCCAGCCGCTCGCGCTGCCCCGGCCCGGCGAGCCCTTCGAGCCCGGCGCGGCGACGCTGCCCGACGCCCCATGGTGGCGGGCGGTCGCGCACGCCCCCGAGGGCGGCTGGGGCGCCGCGGGCGGCGCCGACCGGCAGGGGGCGCGCACCGGCGCGACCGGAGCGACCGGCGTGACCGACGCGAACGCGAACGCGGGCGGCGCCGACGGGGTCGACGTGACCGGCGGACGGCGCGCGGACAGCGGCCGGAGCGCGCAGGAGACCGCTCCCACTCCCTAGTCCGCGCCCCCGCATCGGATTCCGGTCGCGGGCGAATTCCACGGAGGGCGGAGGCGTGCACACGCCTCCGCCCTCTTCCGTTCCCGCCTCCGGTACCGGGTGCGGCGAGTTTCGGCCGACAGGTCTCGGCCTGTCGTGCGAGGGGTGCTAGCAGACTTGGGCTCCCGACGGGGTAAGTTTGCCAACTGCGCACCGCACATGAACGGTTGACCTCTACAGTGGGTGCTTGGTGATCATCGGTAGTCTCATCACACCCACGCAGCAATCCTCCCCCTAGCGCACCCCCGTAGTACGCCGATTCCTGGGCACGTACCAAGGACACTCATGTCTCAACTTCGCGCACCCGCCCCGCGGTCCGAACGCCGCGAGGGCGGGCGCCACGGCCGGCCGGGCGCCCGCAGCGCCGCCGGTCAGACCGGCGCCGGCTCCGTCTCGTCCCCCGCGCCGCTTTCCAGCGAGGCGCGCATACGCCCCCAACTCCTGCGTACCTCCGTGCTCCCGGCCGTCGCGGTCGCGCTCGGCGGCGCGGCCGCCGTGCTCTTCACCATCCGCTCCACCGGGGCCGAGGTCACGCCGGGCCTGTGGGCCGCGCTCACCGGAGCCGCCGCGCTCACCGTCGCCTCGGTGACCGCCGCCGCGCTCGGCGCCGACCGGGCCGCCAAGACGGTCCTCGACCGCGCCAACGCGCTGCGCCGCACCAGTGCCCGAGGGCAGAGCGAACTGCGTGCGGTCGTCGAACAGTTGCGCAGGGGCGAGACGCCGGAGACCCGCCCCGCGATCCCGGCCGGCACTGGATCGAGTGATGAATTCGACCTGCTCGCAGGGGAACTGACGCGCTCTCACGAAGCCGCCGTCAGCGCGGTGGTGCAGGCCTCGCGGCTCTCCAGCAGCGTCGGAAACGAACAGAAGGTCGAGGTCTTCGTGAACCTCGCCCGCCGGCTCCAGTCCCTCGTCCACCGCGAGATCCAGCTCCTCGACGAGCTGGAGAACGAGGTCGAGGACCCCGAGCTGCTCAAGGGCCTGTTCCACGTCGACCACCTCGCGACCCGCATCCGGCGGCACGCGGAGAACCTCGCCGTCCTCGGCGGCGCCATCTCCCGCCGCCAGTGGTCCAACCCGGTCACCATGACCGAGGTGCTGCGCTCCTCCATCGCCGAGGTCGAGCAGTACCCGCGGGTGAAGCTGGTCCCGCCGATCGACGGTACGCTGCGGGGCCATGCCGTGGCCGACGTCATCCACCTGCTCGCCGAACTGGTCGAGAACGCCACCCTGTTCTCCGCTCCGCACACCACGGTGCTGCTGCGCGCCCAGTACGTCACGGCCGGCCTGGCCATCGAGGTCGAGGACCGCGGCCTGGGCATGCCCGTCACCGAGCAGAACAAGATGAACGCCCTGCTCGCCGACCCCGACCAGGTCAACGTCGCGCACCTGCTCCAGGACGGGCGCATCGGCCTCTTCGTGGTCTCGGCCCTCGCCCGGCGCCACGGCATCGCCGTCCGGCTCCAGTCGAACATCTACGGCGGCGTCCAGGCCGTCCTGGTCCTGCCGCAGGGACTCCTCGGCGCCGACCCCGAGGGGCTGGCCCGCACCGAGAACCGGAGCGCGGCCGGCACCCCGGCCGCCGCCCCGCAGCCCCAGGCCGCGACCGCCCAGGTCCAGGCCGCGCACCCGCAGGTCCAGGCCGCCCCCGCGCCCGCTCCGATCCCGGCGTCCGCCCCGATCCCGGCGGTGGCACCGGCCGGGGCTCCGGCCCCCGTTCCGGTCCATGCCCCGGCCCCGGCCCCGGTGGCACCCTCCGTCCCCGCGCCCGCGTACCTGCCCCCGCCCGCTCCCGTACCGGCGCAGGCACAGGCGCACGCGTCGCACCACGGGCAGACGCATGGACAGGCGCACGGGCAGATGCACGCACAGGGGCACGGGCAGGCGCACGGAGCGCCGGTCCCGCCCGTCCCGGTCTACGCCGAAGCGGCCCCCGCCGCCCCCGGCCTGCCCGGTGTCCCGTCCCAGCCCGGCCACGCCGAGCCCGCCCGGCCCGGCGGAGCCTTCCCCGCCCCGACGCCCGAGGTCCCCCCGGCCCCGCGCGCCGGAGCATCGGGCAGGCCCGACCTCCCCAAGCGGCGCGCCCAGGAACACCTCGTCCCGCAGCTGCGCGACGAGCCCACGGCCCGCAAGCCCGAGGAGCACGCCCTGCACGACCCGGGCCTGATGGCCGCCTTCCAGCGCGGCATCGGACTCGCAGAATCCCAGCCCGCCCCCCGCGAACCGCTGCGTCCAGGCGACGCGCACAAGGAGTAGATGCACCATGGCGAGCAATGCGCCGCACGGCCATTCCTCGGATCTCGACTGGCTGCTGAGCGGTCTGGTCCAGCGGGTCCCCTACACCCGTAACGCCGTTCTGCTCTCCTCCGACGGCCTGGTCAAGTCCGTCCACGGCCTCGACCCCGACGCGGCCGACCACATGGCCGCGCTGGCCTCCGGGCTCTACTCGCTCGGCCGCAGCGCCGGCGCGCGGTTCGGCGACGGCGGCGAGGTGCGCCAGGTGGTGGTCGAGCTCGACTCCACCCTGCTCTTCGTCTCCACGGCCGGATCCGGCACCTGTCTCGCCGTCCTGGCGGGCCGCGAGGCGGACGCCGCCGTCCTCGGGTACGAGATGGCGATGCTCGTCAAGAGCGTGCGGCCGTATCTGGTCACCCCGGCCAGACAGGCCGCCGGCGCGGCGGGCAGTGCGGGACAGTGAGCATGGGGTCCCACCAGGAAGGACCCTGGCTCGACGACGCGGCCGGCCGGCTGATCCGTCCGTACACCGTCAGCGGTGGCCGGACCAAGCCGACCGCCGCGCTGGACCTGCTCTCGATGGTGATGGCGACCGGCACCAGCCCACAGCCGCACATGGGTCCGGAACACAGCCTCGCCCTCGGGCTGTGTGGCGGACCCACCTCGGTGGCGGAGATCGCGGCGCACTTACGGCTCCCGGCCGTCGTCACCAAGGTCCTGCTCTCCGACCTCGTGGACTGCGGGGCGATCACCGCCCGCGCGCCCCGCTTCCACGCCAATCCAACCGACCGTTCCTTGCTGGAGGCAGTGCTCGATGGCCTACGACAACGGCTCTGAGCGCCACGACAGTTTCGCCGCCGACTCCTTTCCCACCGCGCTGAAGATCCTGGTGGCGGGCGGGTTCGGGGTGGGCAAGACCACCTTCGTGGGCGCCGTCAGCGAGATCGAACCGCTGAGCACCGAAGAGCTGCTGACCTCGGTCAGCGCGGCCACCGACAGCCTGGAGGGCGTGGAGTCCAAGACCACGACCACCGTCGCCATGGACTTCGGGCGCATCACCCTCGACGACCGCAACGTGCTCTACCTGTTCGGCACCCCCGGCCAGGAGCGCTTCTGGTTCATGTGGGACGAGCTCTCCGAGGGAGCGCTCGGAGCGGTCGTCCTGGCCGACACCCGGCGCCTCCAGGAGTGCTTCTCCGCCGTCGACTTCTTCGAGCGCCGGGGCATCGGCTTCGTGGTCGCCGTCAACGAGTTCGACGGGGCCCACCGCTACGACCCCGACGAGGTGCGGTCGGCGCTCGACCTCAAGCCCACCGTGCCGGTCCTGCTCTGCGACGCCCGGATCTCCAGCTCCGGCATCCGCACCCTGCTGACCCTCGTCCAGCACCTCCTCACCACCATCCCGGCCGCCGTGCCGAGCTACGGAGCCACGACATGACCTACGACCCGACCGGTCATCTGCTGCTCACCCCCATCGACAACGAGGCGCCCACCCGGGTCCGCCGCCTGCGCGAACTGGGCCTGGGCGAGCAGCCCGACCCGGCCTTCGACGAATTCGCCCGCCGCCTCGCGGAGGTGACCGGCGCGCCCTTCTCGATGGTCAACTTCATCGACGAGAACCGTCAGTTCTTCGCCGGGCTGCACACCCCGGCGGGCACCCACTCGGGCTCCGACCTCGGCGCGGCCGCGGCCGGCAGTGGTGGTGTCGGCCGCTATATGGCCCGGGACCATGGCTACTGCCCCCATGTGGTGGTCCGCCGTAAGGCCCTGGTCCTGGAGGACGTCTGCGACTACCCGCGGTTCGCGGGCAACCCGGTCGTGGACGAGATCGGCATCCGCTCGTACATGGGCGCCCCGCTGATCGACCGAACCGGGGTCGCGCTGGGCACCATCTGCGTGGTGGACACCGACGCGCATCCCTGGGGGCGGGTCGGCCTGGAGACGATCAAGGCGATGGCGGCCGAGCTGGTGGAGCAGATCCACCGCCGTGAGGACGGCCTGATCTGACGGCACCGCCGTCACCTCGTACGGGTGCCCCGGCGTTCGGCTCCTTCGCCGGACTCCGGGGCACGGTTCTTCGGTGGACTCCTTCCGGACTCCTTCAGCAGCTCGCGGGCTCCATGCGGACCACGTCGGACAGGCGCTCCGACCAGCTGCCCTTGTCCTGTCCGAGGGCGACCTCGGCCAGGCGGAGGAGCTGGATGTCGGAGGTGCCGGCGGGGGCGAAGATGTGGTGCGCGTCGCGGAGGTACCGCTCGATGGAGCGGTCGGTGAAGAGTCCCGCGGCGGCGTGGATCTCCATGGCGTTGCGGCCGGAGTCGATGGCGGACTCGACGTTGACCAGCTTGGCGTTCATCAGCTCGGTGTCGCAGGACATTCCCTGATCGAGGAGATGGACGGCGTGGTAGGCGGCGAGCCGGGCCGTCATCAGACGCGACTGCATCTGGCCCAACTTGAGCTTGACGGTGGGGAGATCGGCGAGCGGGTTGCCGTAGCGGATCCGCTCGGTGGCGAACCGGGTGGTCTCCTCCAGGATGGCCTGATGGATACCGAGTGACACGGCCGTCAGATTGGCCCTGCCGTACAGAACGCTGGAGGAGTACGCGACGGCGAGGCCGTCCCCCTCGTCGCCGAGCCGGTTGGCGGCCGGTACGCGGCAGTTCTCGAAGACGAGTTCGCCGAAACTGAACCCGTGCAGGCCCATGGCCGACTGTTGGGGACCGGTCCTGAACCCCGGACGATCGGATTCGACCAGAAACGCGGTGAGTCCCTTCGATCCGGGACCGGTCCTGACCACGACACCGTGGAGATCGCCGACATGGCTGTTGCCGACGTACACCTTGCGGCCGTTGAGGATGTAGTCGTCGCCGTCACGTTCCGCGGTCGCGGACATGCCGAGGACGTGACCCCCGGATTCCGGTTCGGTGACCGCGATGGTCGGCAGGCACTCGCCGGCGGCGATGGCCGGGAGCCAGGTCTTGCGCTGCTCGTCGCTGCCGAAGTGCACGATCTTGGCCGTGCCGAGCTGCGAGGCCTGGACCATGGCGCCCATCGCGCCGCTGACCCGGGACAGCTCCTCGATGATGATGGTTTTGGCCAGATGGCCGGCGCCCATCCCGCCGTACTCATGGCTGATAGTCGCGCCCAGCCAGCCCTGTTCGGCGATCAGCCGGGACAGTTCGAAGTGGACCGAGCGTGACGCCTCCATCTCCGGTATCCGTGGCCGAACCTCACTCTCCGCGAAGTGCCTCACCGTCTCACGGAGTTGATGATGCAGTCGGCTGCTGAAGTAGCCGTCCATACGAGTCCTCCCCTGCGAAACTCCTGCTCGCCTAGTGGACCGAGCAGGTGGTGCATCGGCAGTGGTCCCGTCCCGAACAGGCCGACCACTTCATGGTGTTGATCTTTCTCAGAGGGATCAATATCGCCACCAAGTTTGTCCGAAACAGGGACCATTGACGATTCTTTCCGACTGTGTTGTGTGCGATGTTGGCCTGCTCAGTCCGGCCCGATGGTCATTCCCCGAGGGCATCTTTCTGCCACATGCCAATGGCAAAGGTTTCGTGGGCATATGGCGGCGAGGCCGGTCGGGTCACCTCATACGCCCCTTCTTCACCAAACGGGCGGCATTCCGGAACCACCCCCGAGGGGCGCTCGCCCCGGAAACACAAGGCCTCCGACGTGTAGGACGCCTTCCGGGCGCCTCCCGCGCGCCGCGATAGGGGCGCACGGAGGCATTGCCCGGCGCGGCGGCGCGTCACCGAGGGTAGGGGGTGCGAGTGACGGAGCGTGCGCGGGCGCGTACGCCGTTCCGCGCCCGTCGACCGCCGGGAGGCCGTACGGTCGGAACATGGCCACTTCCGAGGACGTGCGCAGGATCGCCCTCTCGCTGCCCGAGGCGGTCGAGAAGCAGGCCTGGGGCAAGCCCACCTTCCGGGCGGGCCAGGGCGGCCGGATGTTCGCCGCGCTCGACGACGACGATCAGGCGATGGGCGTGAAATGCCCGAAGGAGGACCGGGAGGAGCTGATCGCCGCCGAACCCGCGAAGTTCTTCCTGCGCGAGGGGCACGACGACGGATACGCCTGGATCAGGGTCCGGCTCGACGCCCTCGACGACGAGGAGGAGCTCCGGGCGATCCTCACCGACTCCTGGCGCCAGGCCGCGACGCGCGCGCTGCTGGACCGGCACCCCGAGACCGGCGGGATCACCTGAGGAAGGCGCCGATCCGCGCCCGCAGGGCCGCCGGGTCGAGGCCCTGCCCCGTCAGGTGCTCCTCGACCGTCCCGTACCGGCGCAGCTCGCGGCGCCCGATGCCGAGCCCCAGCACCCGGTGCGGCACCTCGGCCAGCGCGTCGTTCGCGGCCGCCGTCGAGGTCCCTTCGAGATACGGCTCCACCAGGACCACGTCCGGCCGGGCCGCGGCCGCCGCCCGGCGCAGCGTCGCCCCGTCGAAGGGGCGCACGGTCGTCGCGTACAGCACACTCACGTCGAGCCCCTCCGTGGCCGCCAGCACGTTGTCGAGCATCGGCCCGACCGCGACGACGACACCCCGCGCGCCCTCGCGCACCACACTGAACCCGCTCCGCGCGCGCGGCCGCGCCGAGGCGTTCGCGTGCACCGACAGGCGCACGTACACGGACCCCTCGCCCGCCACGGCCTCCCGCACCAGGGCCTCCGCCTCGTCGGGGTGCCCCGGCACGTGCACGGTCCACCCGTCCAGCGTGTCCATCAGCGCCACATCGCCGGGCGACATATGGGTGAACCCGCCGGCCGGCCAGTCGTACGAGCCGCCCGCGCTGACCAGGACGCCGTCCACCCCCTGGTGCCCGAAGTCCAGCTTCAGCTGCTCGAAGGGCCGCTCGACCAGGAAACTCGCGAAGGTGTGCATGAGCGGCCGCATCCCGGTGAGGGCGATCCCGCCGCCCGCCCCGATGAGCAGCTGCTCACGGATTCCGACGTTCAGCACCCGGTCGGGGTGCCGCTCCAGCGCGCGCTGGAACCCGTCCTTGCTGATCTCGGCGAGCACGATCGCGAGCCGCGGGTCCTCGTCGAGCAGGCGGCCGGCGGTGGCGATGAAACGATCACGCATGGTGTCCACGGAAGGGGTCTCCTCGGGGTGCCGGAAGGTGGGTGCGGGTCAGCCGCTCTTGGGCTCGACGCGGGCGACGACGGCGCGCGGCCGTCCCGGGTGCGGGGCGGTGAAGGCGGCGTACAGGGCCTCGTGATCGCGCCCGTCCACGGCCTCGGCGGACCACCCGGCGGCCTCGAAGCGGGCGACGATGCCGCCGGGCCGCCCGTAGCTGGCGGAACCGTTGTCGATCACCACCGTGTGCAGCTGCTCGAGCCCGGCCGGCCCGGCGTAGCCGATGGCCTCGTGGTTGCTGCCCTCGTCGAGCTCGGCGTCGCCGATCAGGACCCACACCCGGGGGTCGGTGAGCCCCTGCGCCCGCAGCCCCAGCACGCTCCCCACCGCGAGCGGCAGCCCGTGCCCGAGCGACCCGCTGCCGATCTCGGCCCCCGGCACGAGCGTCCGGTCCGGGTGATGCCCGAGCGGCGACCCGTACCCCCCGAACCCCCCGAGCAGCTCCTCCCCGAAGAACCCCTTGGCGACGAGCACCGCGTAGTACGCCATGGGCCCGTGCCCCTTGGACAGCAGAAACCTGTCCCGCCCCCGATCACCCACCGTCCCGGGCGAGACCCGCAGCACACGGTCGTAGAGGACCCACAGCGCGTCGAGGGTGGAGGTGGCGGCGGTGGAGTGCTTCTCGTCCCCGGTCATCAGGCCCATCAGCCGATGCAGCTCACGGACGGCGCCTTCCGGTGCCTGAGGCGCGTACGTCGAGTTCGTCATGACCTCCACGGTGCTACCTCAAGCGCACTTGAGGTCAAGGCTCGAACTGGTTCGTGACCACCCGGGGAAGTGCGGTATGGTTCTCATGCACGTCGGGCCGGGGAAACCCGCAGGTCAGACGGGCAACGGGACGTGGCGCAGCTTGGTAGCGCACTTGACTGGGGGTCAAGGGGTCGCAGGTTCAAATCCTGTCGTCCCGACTTGCGAGTACGCAGGTCGGAGGCCGTATCGGAAGAATCCGATACGGCCTTTACGTCGTTTTCGGGGACCAGTTGGGGCTGAGGGTGCCGGTGGCCGCAACCTCGCCGCGATCGAGGCCACGGCCACCGATGGAATTCAGCGAGGCTGGAACAGTGAGCTGTCGTAGTCGCTGAAGAGCAGAGGCATGTTCCGGTGGAAATCTGATGCCGTCGTGCTGGCGGTGAGGTCGGAGCAGAGTGTCGTCTGCCAGTACCAGTACCCGCGCGCGTTGATGAGGCGGTCCAGATATTCCTCTACGGAATAGTCGGTGTGATGCAGTTCCTCGCCGAAATAGTGGTAGGCGACAGTCGGGAGGATGTGGCCGTCAGCACCGCGAATAAGAGCCGCACATGCTTCCGATGTGAACTTGTCGAACGGCAGGACCGGTCGAAATTCTTCGTCACCCTGGAACCAGGTGACCCCCTGCCAGTCGCCGAGTACTTCCGCAAGGGGGAGAATGTTGATTGCGCCACGAACGTCAGGAACCTTGATGTGTTCCCATTCGAGGTGGAATGATCCTACCTCTGCGTAGAGGTCGACGAGACCCTGGGGCAGTCCCTCACTTGCCGTCTCGGCGCCTTGCTCCAGGTCATGTGAGGATGCCGGCTCTGTGAGGCTGTATTCAAGGACGCGGATGGCTGGGTCCTCGCTCAGTTCGGATGCGAGTGCCTGCAGGCGGCCGTGAATGCTCTCCATTGATTCTTTCTCCTGGCGTGCTGAAGGTGATGGGTTAGAAGTTGTCGATATCGATTGCGATCCAGCTCTTCTGGATCTGAAGCCTTGGGAAATCCGCAGGCTGAACCTCTCGGCCGGTTCCCGGAGAATAGAACGTCACCTCGGCGTGAATCTTCCCCGGGATGTACTGGCTGTACAGCTGGTCGAAATCTGTCGCGTCCTGTCCCGCAAGCCCCACTTGCGCACCCGTCGGGTGGGTTGTGTAATCGGCTGTGACGTGATATTCCGCATCGCAGAGCCCTCCGCCTACCAGCCTTTTCACCTCCTGCTCGATTTGCACGCTGTGCTGCCTGTTCCCTGACTGCGTCAACGGGACGAGATTGCTCAGGGTATTACCTGGACCGCCCAAGTTGTGGTTGAGTAGATGCCCCTGCACCATCTGCCGGGAGAACCAGCCCGCCAGGGGAGCATTTCCCGTGGGCCACCAAGCAGGCTTGGTCGAAGGCGGACCTCCCCCTGTCTGCTGTCCGGCTATGAGGTCCGCCCGCATCCCGCTACCGCTTCCACCCGGAGCCCACAGGGGGTCGTAGCTCACCGTGCTGTTCTGCTGCCCCAGCCTGGGTACGCGCTGGATCGTCACGTCCTGCCCGTAGTCGCCGGAAATGGCGGCCCGTTGAACAGCCTCCGTTTCATGCCCGCCCGCCGTGAAGCCTCCGCTCATGACGCGGGTGGCGTTGGCTTCGGCCTCCCTCTCGTACCGGTCGGACGGGTCGCTGACCCGAAGGCCGTTGCCGTTGTCGGTGCCGGCGACGGGCCCCTGCCGTTGCTGGATGACATGGGTCAGTTCGTGGGCAAGCGTGTGCTTGTCGGCGCCGCCGTCCCCGAGCACGACGTGGTGGCCACTGGTGTATGCGTGGGCCCCGATCTCCGCGGCCGAGGCGCGCGCACTTGAGTCGTCGTGGATGCGGACGTCGGAGAAGTCGGTGCCGAGGCGGGCTTCCATCTCCTCGCGCAGTGGCGCGTCGAGCGGGCGGCCGGTCTGGCCCAGGACGCTGTGGACGGCCGAACGCTGTACGGGAGCGGGTTGCTCGTGACCACATCCGGCACCGTGCTGATGTTGCTCCTCCCGCTGCACGGACGGCTGTGCGTACGGGTATCCCGAGAGCTGGAGAGCGTGCGTGACGGCGGAGTTCCCGGCGATCCGCTGCAGGGCGAGGAGACCGGTGGCGTCCAGCGGCGGTCGACCGCGGGGCGCCGGTGAGCTGTTGGTCGGCTGGTGGGTCTGGCGCTCACGTTGGGACAACTGCGTTCCTTTCGAGTAAAGGATCAGACAGAGTCACGAGACCCTTTGCTCGGATGTGTCACGAGGCGCGTTGGGGCAACCCTCGGGGCATGAGCTCATGCCCGTCCGACCGTGAAGCCTGTACGGGGCGCCAGGGGAGGCGGCGTGCCTCCGGGGCGAGTTGTGCTCCTCCGCGTCAGGCCCGGCCGGAACGACCTCGTTCCGGTCGGGCGTCGTGTGTGTGGGCCGAGTGGGGGGAATCGGGGGTGGCGCGTGTGCGTCGTGGCGACAGGGGGTGTTGGCGGCACGTGTATCGGAGGCATGCGTATTTCACGTTTCTTCGCCCGTACCGTCGGGTGGCCCCTCGGGCTGGTGTTCGTCGCGACGGCCTGTGCCGGCAGTAGCGCCGAGCCGGGGTGGTCCTCGGGGCCCACGGCCTCGTATCCCGCCCCGCTCAGGGACCTGCCGTCCCACGGCTCCTGTCCCTTGGCCGTGCCCGCGCACTGCTACACGCCCGACCAGGTCCGCAGGGCGTACGGCATCGACACGCTGGGCGCCGCGGGGCTGACCGGCAAGGGGCGGGTCATCGCCGTCTACGACACCGTCGTGCCGCCCACCCTGGAAGCGGACCTGAGGACCTTCAGCGCGCGTCTTGGACTCCCGGCGCCCGACCTGACCGTCAAGCGGCGGCCCCTCGAAGGCGGGGAGAAGCCCGGGAGGTTCGACCGCGACAGTCCCGCCGCTCTGCTCGCCGCGCTGGAGACCACCCTCGACGTGCAGATGGCGCACATGGCGGCGCCCGACGCCCGGATCGTCGTCACCGAACTCGTCCTGCCCGCGCCGGCGCACGCGCCGTCCCCCTCGCCGTCCGGCCGCCCCGTCCGCCCCGCCTCGAACAAGCCGCACTACACCGAGCCGAAGACCGCGAAGGAGACCGGGGAGGTGATCGGCGCCATGATCGCGGAAGGGGTCGAGGACAGTCTGCGGGACGACAGGCCGGACGTGCTGTCCCTCAGCTACGGCTTCCCCGAGTGGGTCGCCGCGGGGGACACCGGCGGGCCCGTCGAGATGTTCGAGCAGATGGGCCGGGCCTTCGCGGACGCCGCGAAGGCGGGCACCACCGTGGTCGCCGCCGCCGGGGACTGGGGCGCCGCCCCGCCCGTCGGCAAGGGCGGCGCCCCGGTCCGTACCGCCAACTGGCCTTGCTCCGCACCGGAAGTGGTCTGCGTCGGCGGGACACGGCTGCACCTCGACGCCGACGGGCGGCGCATCCGCCCCGACACCGTCTGGAACGACCTGGCCCTCGGCCACGGAGCCACCGGAGGCGGCCCCTCCCAGACCTTCGCCCGGCCCGCGTACCAGGCGGGGGTGGCGCGGACCGTCGGCGGGCGGCGCGGCACCCCGGACATCTCCATGGACGCGGCCTACGACGGGGCCACGCTGATCTACCAGAGCTTTCTTCCGGAAGGCGCCGGCTGGTACCCCGCCGCGGGCACCAGCGAGGCCGCGCCCTTGTTCGCCGCCCTCGTCGCCCTCGCCCACGAGAAGGCCGGCCGGCGCATCCCGAACCTCCACGAGAAGCTGTACGCGATGGCCGGCGAGCCCGGGTCGGGGATCGTCGATGTCACCGACGGCGACAACGGCGTCGACGGGCTCGGCTACCGGGCGACCGACGGATACGACCTGGCCTCCGGGCTCGGTACGGTGAACGCCGCCGTGTTCGTTCCGGCGTTGGCCGCGGGCTCCGGCGCCGCGCCGAGGGCCAGCCGGTGACGCCGACCTGCTCCAGCGAGTCCGCGAGCGAGCGCCGGGCGTGCTCGTGGTCGGCGTCCAGGAAGACATGCTGTAAGGAGGGGGAGGAAGGAACCGAGTAAGGGATGGAAGAAGGGTGAGGTGAGGGAAGAGATGACGGGGCGGAAGGCGCGGTATCCCCGTGCCGTCGCGCGGCGGCTTGTTCTCGGAGGGGGTGTCGGGATTGCCCTGCTTCCGCTGGCCGCCTGTGGAGACGGCGGGACCCCGGAGCCGCAGGGCTCGCCTGCCTCGCCGTCCGCCACTACGGCCCGCCCCGAACCGGCCGCCTCAGCCCGCGCCGCGTTCCGGAAGCTGGAGCGGGACTACCGTGCCCGGCTCGGGGTCTACGCCGTCGACACCGGCACCGGGCGGGAAGTGGTGCACAACGACACCGAGCGTTTCGCCTACGCCTCGACGTTCAAGGCGTTCGCCGCCGCCGCGGTCCTGCGGCGGTACTCCCCGGGCGGCATGGAGAAGGTGATCGCCTACTCCCAGGAGGACCTGGTCGCCAACTCGCCGGTGACCGAGAAGCACGTCGGTACGGGGATGTCGCTGCGCGAGCTGTGCGACGCCGCCGTCCGCTACAGCGACAATACCGCGGCCAACCTGCTGTTCGACGCGATCGGCGGGCCGAAGGGGCTTGAGGGTGTGCTGCGGGCGGTGGGTGACACCACGACCCGGGTCGAGCGGCGCGAGCCGGAGCTGAACCAGTGGGTCCCGGGGGCCACGCGGGACACCACCACGCCCCGCGCGTTCGCCGCCGACCTGCGGGCCTTCGTCCTGGGCGACGCCCTCGGCCGGGCCGAACGCGCGCAGCTCACCACCTGGCTGCGGACCAACACCACCGGCGGCGAGCTGATCAGGGCCGGGGTCCCGAAGGACTGGGTGGTCGGCGACAAGACCGGCGCGGGCGGTGTCTACGGGATCCGCAACGACATCGCCGTGCTGTGGCCCCCCCGACGGCGCGCCCCTCGTCATGGCGATCCTGTCGAACCGCGACGCCGAGGACGCCGACTACGACAACGAGCTCATCGCGCGCGCCGCGTCCGTCGCGGTCGGGGCGCTTCGGTCGGAGGGGTCAGCGGGCTGACGCGGCCGTCCCGCCCAGGACCACCGGCGCCAGGCCCGCCGTCAAGAAACGGGTCGGGGCGCCCGTACCGTCGGCGGGGGCCGTGTACAGGTCGGCGCCGTAGTCGCCCGGGAGGGAGTACGCGACCGTGCGGTCGTCCAGCCAGACCGCCTGGTCGTCGACGCTGCGCCGGTCGGCGAGCGGGGTCTCGTGGAAGGTGGCCAGGTCCAGGGCGTACAGCCGCCAGGGCGCGTCGGCGGGGGCGCCGGGCACGCGCTTCTTGTAGACGATCCGGGTCTCGTCGGGCGAGAGGGACGGGCATTCGACGTTCTGGTGGAGTGCGGTGACGGTACGCGCGCCTAGGTCGCCCCGTACGAGATAGGTCCTGCCGCCGGTCGCCATCGTGGCGTAGAAGTGCCGGTCGTCGCGGGAGAAGGTGACGCCCCAGAAGTTGGTGTCGGCGGCGTGCTGCTCCTTGCCGTCCTTCAGCACCTTGAACTCTTCGAGGGACGCCGTGAGGTGGTTCGTGCGGGTGTCGAGGATCGCGGTGCGGGTCGAGAAGTTCGTCCCCGCGTACGAGTCGCCGCCGACGAACACCGTCCACGCCACGAACCGGCCCGAGGGGGAGACCCTGGCCCGGGTGGGGATGCCGGGCAGCGCGTAGCGCGCCCGCTCCTTGAGGCCGGCGTCCAGGACGACGGCCCGGTAGGCGTCCTCCACCGTGCCGCGCTCGGCCTGGAGGCAGATCCCGGTCCCGGCGGCGGCGAAGAAGCGCAGGCACTTCACCCCGGACGCGGTGCGCGGGCCGCCCGGCGCGGCGGCCGGCACCGTCACCAGCTCGTCGCGGTGCGGACCCCAGGCCATGTTGCGGAAGACGATCCGGCGGGCCGCGCCGGGCGTGAGGGAGACCGGCCCGGAGGCGACCGCCGGGCCGCCCGCCTGGGCGCGGTCCTTCTCGGCGGCCCGGTCCGAGGCGTGCAGCAGCGAGGCCGCGGCCACGCCGCCGAGCACGGCCAGCGCCGTCAGCAGGACGAGCAGCTTGATACGCAGGGTCATGCGGGCCCTTCCCTCGATTCGTCTGATGCCGTGGTTGCCCTCGTGCCGGGCAGGAGCGCGAAGGCCGCCGCCGCGCACACCGCCAGCGCGCCCGTCGCCGTGCCGAGCGCGGTGCGGTCGCCCCACGCGCTCCAGGCGGCGCCGAACGCGATCGAGCAGCCGAAGCGGGCGAGCGCCTGGCTCGTCTGGACCAACGCGAGGCCGGAGGAGCGCAGTTCGGCGGGGACGTGGTCGGCGGTCGCCGCCATGAGGACGCCGTCGGTCGAGGCGTAGAAGCCGCCGTGCAGCGCGAGGACCAGATAGGGGAGCGCGCTGCCCTGCCATCCGCTGAGCAGCGCCACGTACGCCAGGAGCAGGGCGACATGGCCGCCTAGGAAGACACGGCGGCTGCCGACGCGGTCGGCGAGCCGTCCCAGCGGTACGGCGAGCAGCAGGAAGGCGGCGGCGGTGCCCAGCGGCAGCAGCGCGAACCACTGGTCGGAGACGCCGAGGCGCCGCTGGAGCAGCAGGTAGACGAAGGAGTCGCTGACCGTGGCGAGGCCCAACAGGAGTGCGCAGAGGGCGAGTCGGCGGACCTCGTGGACCCGGAGCAGGGCGAGCGCCGCCTTCAGGGACGCGCGCGGGGCGCCGGAGGCCTCGGCCGTCGCGGGCCGCCGCTGCCGCGACGGGACGAAGAGGACCAGGACCAGGACGCCCACCGCGGCCACGCAGAAACTGACGGTGAACACGGCGTCGTACCCGTCCACGGCCTGACGGAGGATCAGGAAGGCGACGAGCGGACCGATCAGGGCGCCCGCGGTGTCCATCGCCCGGTGCACGCCGAACGCGCGGCCCCGGGACTCGGGCGGGGAGGCCAGTGAGATCAGGGCGTCGCGCGGCGCGGTCCGCAGGCCCTTGCCGGTGCGGTCGGCGGCCAGTACGGCGCCGATCAGCGGCAGCGAACCCGCCACCAGGAGAAGGGGTTTGCACAGCGCCGACAGGCCGTAGCCGAGGACGGCCACCGTCTTGTGGCGCCCGCCGCGGTCGGCGAGGTGGCCGCCGACCAGCCGGACGAGCGCGCTGAAGCCGTTGTAGACGCCGTCGAGGAGGCCGAAGCCGAGCGGCGAGAGGCCGAGCCCGGTGACCAGATAGAGCGGCAGCACGGCCGTGACCATCTCCGAGGACACGTCCGTGACGAGGCTGACCGTGCCGAGGGTGAGCACGGTGGGGGCGACGGCGGCCCGCCGCCCGGAGCGGGTGCTCCGGGCGGCGGGCGCGGGCGTCGCGGGGGTGCTGCGACTGTCCGCTACGTACACGTCACGGAGTCCAGATGCCCGTGATCGGGGTCGCGTTGGCGGCCTGCCCGGCGTGCGAGGTGCCGTACATGTCCTCGATCGTGCGGAGCAGGTTGTAGTGGTTGTACGTCGTCGCGGAGGTCGATCCCGGGGTGACCTGCTGGCCGTAGAACACGGTCGGGATCTTGTTCCCGGCGAGCCGGTTGTCCTCGTCGAAGGTGACCACGAGCAGGCTGTTGTGGGTCTTCGCCCAGGTCGCGTACGCGCCGAGGTTGTTCTTCAGCCAGGTGTCGCCGGTTCCGACCGAGCAGTCGTGCATGTCGCTGCACAGGTTCGGGACCACGAAGGAGACCTGCGGCAGCTTGGTGTAGTCCGTCGGGAACTGCGTGAAGGTGTACGCCGACGAGGTCGGGACGTTGTTGAAGCCGAACCACGGGTTGTGCTTGCGGGCGTACTTGCCGCTGCTGCACGTGGTCGAGCCCTGGCTGGGCAGCGTCTCGTTGTAGCTCGCCCAGCTCTTGCCCGCGGCGATCAGCTCGGAGGCCAGGTTCGGCGCGGACGAGAAGCCGGGGGTGTAGCAGCTGTCGTCCGTGATCCCCTGGGTGGAGCCCGAGAACAGCGCGAAGTAGTTGGGCTGGCTCGGGTGGGTCTCGGCGTACGACTGGGTCAGGTTGGCGCCGCCGGCCTTCAGCGAGTTGATGTACGGGGCGCTGGAGCTGTCGATGACCTGGTTGTAGGCGTGGTTCTCGAAGACCACGACCACCACGTGGTCCGGGGTGGGCACGGTCGCCGCGGCCTGGGCCGAGGACGTGCCGCCGAATCCGGCCCACAGGCCGAGCGAGGCGGCCGCGAGGCCGAGGGCGGACAGAAGGGCGGTGCGGCGTTGTCTGGGCGCGCCGGACACGGCTACCTCCGGTTGAGGGGATGGCTTGGGGGCGGTGCAACCGAAGGTTAGGAGTGTCCATGCCAACCCGGAAGGCGTCCCATGTGAAGACCCGGGGAACGTCTCGTGGCGTGCGCGTCGCGCATCTCTCCGTACAAGTGTACGACTCCGCTCGTGTCCCGGCAGGGCGGCGGGCGACGGTGCGCCCGCCCCGTGGCCGGTCCGATGCCCTCGCCCGCCGTCCAGGACAACTCCAGTACGCGACACGGTCGTTCGAGAGGGTGAATCGTCGTTACGCGCCCCCTGGCCGGATCTGGCGCATGCGGCCGCCCGTGCCGCGCGGTGTATCCCGGAGTCTGCCGCGGAACTACGGGGCAGTCGCCCTCCGGGTGGCTGGAATGTCGCTGTTCACGCGGATAAACCTCGCGCGCGACAAGATCACCGCTTCGAGGTAATGCCCCCGGTCTGGAGGCGTGAACCGGTCTTTCAGGCCGTTACTGTTCCCCGGGATCTGGGGCGATTCCCAGAGATATCCACCACCGTTCCCCCCTTCCGATGGTCCGTACGGAAATGTGCCGATCGTCGCCTTCCTGAAGGAGAGCCCGCCCGATGACCGTTGAGACCGGCGCGGAAGCCCAGCTGGAGCCATCCCGGCCGCAGTCCAGCCTGAGCACCGCGGCAGCCCGCAACCTCGCCACCACGACCAAGTCCGCGCCGCAGATGCAGGAGATCACCTCCCGCTGGCTGCTGCGGATGCTCCCCTGGGTCGAGACCAAGGGTGGCGCCTACCGGGTGAACCGCCGGCTGAGCTACACCGTCGGCGACGGGCGCATCGAGTTCGTCCAGGACGGCGCCACCGTCCGGGTGATCCCCCGGGAACTCGGCGAACTCGCCCTGCTGCGCGGCTTCGAGGACGACGACGTGCTCACCGCCCTGGCCGACCGCTGCGAGCAGCGCGAGTTCCGCGCCGGTGAGGTACTGGTCGAGCGGGGGGCGCCCGCCGACAAGATCCACCTGATCGCCCACGGCCGGATCGGCCAGACCTCGGCCGGTAAGTACGGCGACGAGATCGCCGTCGCGGTGCTCGCGGACGGCGAGCCCTTCGGCGAGAACGCCCTCCTGGACGCCGACGCCAGGTGGGACTACACCGCGACCGCCGAGACCGCGGGCACCCTGCTCACCCTCTCCCGGGCCGACTTCGCCGCCGTGCTGGCCTCGGCGCCGAGCCTCCAGGCCCACATCGAGAGCTTCAGCTCGCTCCCGCTCCAGCGGCAGAACAAGCACGGCGAAGCCGAGATCGCCATGTCCGCCGGCCACGTCGGCGAGCACGAGCTGCCCGGCGCCTTCGTCGACTACGAGCTCAAGCCGCGCGAGTACGAGCTCTCCGTCGCCCAGACGGTGCTGAAGGTCCACACGAGGGTCGCCGACCTCTACAACGGCCCGATGAACCAGACCGAGGAACAGCTCCGGCTCACCATCGAGGCGCTGCGCGAGCGCCAGGAGCACGAGCTGATCAACAACCGCGAGTTCGGTCTGCTGCACAACGCCGACTTCAAGCAGCGCATCCAGACCCACTCCGGCCCGCCGACCCCCGACGACATGGACGAGCTGCTCTGCCGCCGCCGCGGCACCAAGCTGCTCCTCGCCCACCCGCGCACCATCGCGGCGATCGGGCGCGAGTTCAACGCCCGCGGGCTCTACCCGGACCACGTCGACCTCGGCGGACAGGCCGTCCCGGCCTGGCGCGGGGTGCCGATCCTGCCCTGCAGCAAGATCCCGATCACCCGGGAGAACACCAGCTCCATCATCGCCATGCGTACCGGCGAGGAGAACCAGGGCGTCATCGGCCTGCGCCAGACCGGTCTGCCGGAGGAGTACGAGCCGGGCCTGTCGGTGCGGTTCATGGGCATCAGCGAGCAGGCGATCATCTCGTACCTGGTGACCACGTACTACTCCGCCGCCGTCCTGGTGCCCGACGCGCTCGGTGTGCTGGAGAACGTGCAGATCGCCCGCCGCCGCGACTGAGCGGCGCGAAGGAAGCGCGCGACCGAAGGGCGCGACCAGAGGATCCGTCCGAGGTCCGCGACACGGCCCGGACCTTCCCGGGCCTGGCGAGCACGTCCGGGAGCCGGGGACAGCCCACTCACCCCAGCAAGGAGCCACGGATGCCCGACCCCGGGCTTTCCCCCCTTCCCCCCGTCTCCCCGCCCGCGTCCCCGTCCCCTTCGGGCGGGCTCTCGGCCATCGAACGGATCCTGCGCGGACCCAGCGGCTTCGGTACGAGCTCGCTGTCGCTGGCCCGGCGCCCGGAGCCGGCCGTCGCGCCGGAGCCGCCCGCGGCTCCCGAGCCGGTGCCGCAGCCGGAGAGGCTGCACATCCCGGGCCTCTACTACCACCCGGTGCCGGATCCCGATCCGGTACGGGTGGCGGAGGTCAGCCGCAGGATCAAGGACTGGGCGGTCGACGAGGTCCAGCTGTTCCCGGACGACTGGCAGGGCGAGTTCGACGGCTTCTCCGTCGGGCGCTACATGGTCGCGTGTCACCCGGACGCGCCCACCATCGAGCACCTGATGATCGCCACCCGGCTGATGGTCGCCGAGAACGCCGTCGACGACATGTACTGCGAGAACCACGGGGGTTCGCCCGTCGGCCTGGGCGGGCGCCTGCTCCTCGCGCACACCGCCCTCGACCCGCTGCACACCCCCGCGGAGTACCACGCGGGATGGACCGAGTCGCTCGGCGCGGACGCCCCGCGGCGCGCGTACCACTCCGCCATGCGGTACTTCGTCCAGCAGTCCACCCCGTCGCAGGCCGACCGCTTCCGGCACGACATGGCCCGGCTGCACCTGGGCTACCTCGCCGAGGCGGCCTGGACCGAGACGGACCACACCCCCGAGGTGTGGGAGTACCTGGTGATGCGGCAGTTCAACAACTTCCGCCCCTGCCCCACCATCACCGACACCGTCGGCGGCTACGAACTGCCCGCGGACCTGCAGGCCCAGCCCGCCATGCAGCGGGTGCTCGCGCTCGCCGGGAACGCCAGCACCATCGTGAACGACCTCTACTCCTACACCAAGGAGCTGGACATCCCCGGCAAGCACCTGAACCTGCCGGTGGTGATCGCCGAGCGCGAGGGGCTCTCCGAGAAGGACGCCTATCTGAAGGCGATCGAGGTCCACAACGACCTGATGCGCACCTTCGAGGCCGAGAGCGCCGAACTGGCCGCCGCCTGCCCGCTGCCCATCGTGCTGCGCTTCCTGCGCGGGGTGGCCGTGTGGGTCGACGGCAACCACTACTGGCACCAGACCAACACCTATCGATACAGCCTGCCCGACTTCTGGTAATTAGAGAATGGATTCATCTGTGACCAGCACCGAGTTCACCACCCTCGACGGCACCTCCTCCGCCGCCTTCGTCCCCGCCCCGGCGTCGCCGTACCAGGGGGACATCGCCCGATACTGGGACCAGGAGGCCCGGCCCGTGAATCTGAAGCTCGGCGACGTCGACGGGCTCTACCACCACCACTACGGCATCGGCGACATCGACCGGGCCGCCCTCGGGGACGTCGAGGACAGCGAGTACGAGAAGAAGCTGATCGCCGAGCTGCACCGCCTGGAGTCGGCCCAGGCCGACGTCCTGCTGCACCACCTCGGCTCCATCGGGCACGACGACACGCTCGTGGACGCCGGCTGCGGCCGCGGCGGTTCGATGGTGATGGCCCACCAGCGCTTCGGCGCCAAGGTCGAGGGCGTCACCCTCTCGGCCAAGCAGGCCGACTTCGCCAACCGGCGCGCGGCCGAGCTCGGCATCGGCGACCACGTGCACGCCCGGGTCTGCAACATGCTCGACATGCCCTTCGAGACCGGGCAGGCCGCCGGCTCCTGGAACAACGAGTCCAGCATGTACGTCGACCTGGACGACCTGATGGCCGAGCACTCCCGGGTCCTCGCCGTCGGCGGCCGTTACGTCACCATCACCGGCTGCTGGAACCCGCGCTACGGCCAGCCCTCGAAGTGGGTCTCCCAGATCAACGCGCACTTCGAGTGCAACATCCACTCCCGCCGGGAGTACCTGAAGGCCATGGCCGACAACCGCCTGGTCCCGCAGGCCGTCATCGACCTGACCCCCGAGACCCTGCCCTACTGGGAGCTGCGTGCCACGTCGTCGCTGGTCACGGGCATCGAGGAGGCCTTCATCAACTCGTACAAGGACGGCTCCTTCCAGTACGTCCTGATCGCGGCCGACCGCGTCTGACGTACGGGACGCCCCGCCGAAGCGATTCGGCGGGGCGCTCGCCATGCCCGAGGGATCAGCCCTCGGCGCCGCCGTCCTCCTCCGGCTGGATCCCCGCGAGCAGGTTGAACGCGCCCGTCAGCAGGTTGAGCGTCACGATCCCGACCACCTCCGCGATGATCCGGTCGCTCCACCCGTGCGCCCGCAGCTCGGCCACGTCCTCGTCGCCCAGGGCGCTCGGCTCGACGAGCACGCGCAGCGCGACCGCGATCAGCGCGGCCTCGCGGGCGTCCGTGGACGTGCCCTGGCGGGCCAGCTCGATGTCGCTCTCGCTCAGCCCGGCGGCCAGGGCGGCGGCCACGTGCGCCTCGCGGCAGGTGCCGCAGCCGATCCACTCCTGGACGGCGAGGGACAGCTTCTCGCTGAGCGCCCGGGGGATCTTCACCCGCTTCATGGCCCGGGACAGGCTGAGATAGCCCTCGATCAGCGCGGGCGAGTGGGCCATCGTCGAGACCATCTCGCCGGCCGAGCCGTGCCGCTCGACGATGTCCGTGAGCAGTTCGCGCGCCTTCCCCGTGGCCTGCTCGGGTTCGAGCGCGGCCAGTCGCCGCGCCTTGCCTTCCGTTCGCACCGTGCCTCCTCCTCGGTACACCCGCTCGGTATACCCGTAGGGGGTATAACGCGGGGCGGGGTCCGGGTGTTCCCCGCGGGGCCCTCCGAGATCGATACGATCGAGGGGTGATCAAAGGCGTCATGTTCGACTTCTCCGGCACGCTGCTCCGTGTCGAGTCCACCGCGCACTGGCTGGACGCCGTCCTCTCCGAGGTGGGTGTCGGGCTCTCCGGTGACGAGTTCGCCCACACCGTCGAGCGGCTGACCCGGTACGGGGCGCTGCCCGGCGGCCCGTCCCCGCAGGAGGTGCCGGTCCGGCTGCGGAAGCTGTGGGACGAGCGCGACCTCGACGCCGAGCGGCACCGCGCGGCGTACTCCGGCCTGATCCAGGAGGCGGGGGTCGCCGAGCCGGAGCTGGTCCGTGCCCTGTACGACCGGCACATGCACCCCGAGGCCTGGCATCCGTACCCCGACACCGCGCGGACGCTCGGCGAGCTGAGCCGCGGCGGGGTGCTGGTCGCCGTCGTCAGCAACATCGGCTGGGACCTGCGGCCGGTGTTCCGCGCGCACGGCCTCGACGAGTGGATCGACCTCTACGCGCTCTCGTACGAGGTCGGCGTCCAGAAGCCGGACCCCGCCATCTTCCGCTTCGCCTGCGACGGGCTCGGGCTCGCCCCGGCGGAGACGCTGATGGTCGGCGACGACCGCACCGCCGACGGCGGCGCCCGGGCGCTCGGCTCCCGCGTGCACTTCGTCGACCACCTCCCCGTCGACCGGCGGCCCGACGGCCTGCGCCCGGTCTTCGGGCTGTTGGGGGAGACCGGCCTCGACTGAGGGGACCCGTGTTGACGCCGGAGCGTTCCCGCCCTGACATGGCACTGCGTCAGATGCTCTCCGTGGTACGGAAGTTGCGCGACGGGCGGGTAGGCGCGCGCCCCGGCGCACAACCTCGCGCGTCGCTCGCGCGCTCGCCCGAAGGGGCGGGGGAGGCCCCCGAAAACACGGATCGGACCGCAATCGCCCGATCGGTGTGTCTTCTCCTCCGCACGGAGTAGAAGCCCTTGTCGCGCGGGGTGCGGGCGTGCGTCCCTATGTCCTGCCGCACGCCGGAGCCGCGCTGTCGCTCCGCGGTCCGCCGCGGCGCGAAAGGACGCGTGCATGGGTGTCATCCAGGACCGGGCCATGGCCCGGCTCGCCGACCCGCTCTTACTCGGCGCGCTGCTCGAACCCCGGGCCCGGTTCCTGGTCGAGCGGACCCATGAGCTGGAGTACGAGCGGATCGACTCGGTGGCGGCGCTGCGGGTGGCCGGGGTCGCGGCCCAGTGGCCGCTCTTCCCGCTGGACTCCCGCCGGGGCAACTGGATGCAGGTGCTGCCGGGCCCGACCCGGACCGACTTCTGCTGGGAGGGCGAGACCTCCGAGCCCGTGTGGATCGACGTCCTCGCCCAGCTGGAGATCGACGTCGTCGCCGAGACCGACCCCGGCGGGCTCGACTCGCTCGTGGTCAGGGCCGTCGACGAGTACGCCACCCTGGACGAGTTCCGCGCCCAGTTCCGCTTCCTGGACCTGGACGCGTTCATGCGCAGCCACGGCCTCGTCACCGTGGAGGACCTGCGCGAGTCCGGCGAGTACCTCCGTACCGAGGTGAAGCTGCGCAAGCCGCCCGTCTTCGACCCGGCGAGTCCCGTCAACCGGCGGACCGTCGCCGTGGACGCCGCCGTGGTGGTCGGCGCCCCTGACGACGTCGCGGGCGCGGTCCGGGCGGCCCGCCTGGTGGCCGCCGCGGCACGCGACCGCCCGCTGGCGACCGGGCCCTTCGGGGTGCGCGTCGCGCCGTACGCGCTCGTGGCCGCGTTCCCCGCCCCCGTACCGCAGTCGCCGCCGGCCGAACCGGGGCTCACCCAGGCGCAGATCACGAGTCTGCTGGAGGGCGCGGGCATCGCGGCGGTGTTCCTGAACTGACGCGACCCGCCGCCGCCACCGCGACCGCCGCCACCGCAGAGCCGCCAGGGCCCCCGAAGACCGTCCCCGTTCCGGAAGGAAGCAGGTCCCATGCCCGACACCCCCGTCCGCTATGTCCGCGTCAAGACCGAGGGCGTGCCCTTCGCCCCCGCCGTCCGCGCCTACGGGAACATCGCCATCATCGGCGTCGCCAACCCGCCGACGACCAACCCGCCCGCGGACTTCCTCGCGCCGAACACCCCCAAGCTGTTCACCGACGTCAACGAGGCCCGCAGGATCGCCAGCGGCCCCCTCGGCGACGCCATCGCAACGGCCCTCGTGCAGGAGCCGGGCCCCAGCGAGGTCTGGGGCGTACGGCTCGCCCAGTCCAACGCCCACGACGACGCGTTCACCAAGGTGGGCCCGCTCAATGTGCAGCTGGTCGTCGTCGCCGACACCGACCTGGCCCTCAGCACCCCGACCGGCGGCCAGCCGACGCCCACCGCGGCGATCGTGAAGCTGGCCGAGCACGTCTCCGCCCCCGCCGCCGACGGCATGGAGCGCATCGGCGTCGCGATGCTCGCCAAGGGCGCCGCCGACCCCGCCGTGGTGACCGGCAGCCTCGTCACCGAGCGGATGGTCTACGTGGCGCACAAGAGCGACGAGGACGTCGCCGCCGCCGTCGCCGGCACCATCGCGGGGTACGAGCCGCACGTCTCCCTGCTCCTGAAGAAGGTCAAGGTGAGCTCCGAGCCGATCTCCGCCCAGGACCTCGTCAAGCTGAACGGCTCCGAGGCCGCGAACACCGGCGGACCCGCAGGCAAGGGCGTCAACTGGCTGGTCGACCCGCCGCTCATCCCCGGCGCGGGCATCTACCTCGGCGAGGGCTACACCGGCGACCCCGGCGGCAAGAAGTACATCGACATCGTCCGCACCATCGACGACGTCACCTTCCGCCTCAAGGCCCGGCTCATCGGCACCATCGGCAACCTGCGGATCAGCCGCTCGGGCCTGCGCGGACTCGTCGCCGAGATGGAGACCGTCCTCGAACCGCTGCGCAGGACCGAGGTCATCGAGGAGTACGAGATCGTCGTGCCCATCCTCGCCCTGCTCGACAAGCCGCAGCGCACCCCCCTGGAGGACAAGCTGATCCAGGCCGCGCAGACCGACCGCGCCGCCGAGGCCATGGTCCGGGTCGACTACGCGGGGGCGATCCACCGCATCAACATCACGCTCAAGTTCGACTGACCCGCCTCACGACCAAGGAGCCGTCCCCATGTCCGACTGGAACACCCGGCTGGAAGTGAAACTCGCCGGCCGGACGATCTCGCCGATCACCACCTTCTCCCCGTCGTTCAACGTGCCGCACACGGTGATCCACAGCCTGGAGGCGGACGGCGTCGGCTATGTGCGCCAGCCCTTCACCTTCACCTTCACGCTCACCATCCCCGCCATCGCGTCCGCCGTCGCCGACCTCACCGAACTCGCCGTCAACGGCGGTGAGTTCGCTATCGCGGTCGCCGAGAAGAAGGGCACCGACTGGGCGTTCTCCTCGCTCAAGTTCAGCCGCTGCGTGGTCAGCGCCGCCCAGCCCAGCAACATCACCGTGGACGGCGTCCCCCAGGCCACGTTCACCTGCATGGCCCTCAACGTCGGCGTGGAGGACTGACCGTGACGTCCGACGACGAGCAGGCCCCCGACGGGCCGGACCGCCCCGGCGACCGGGTGGAGCGCACCGGCATCGCCCTCGTCCACGAGGGCGAGTACATCGTCCCCGCCCCCGGCAGCGAGGCCGTGCTGTCCCGCCGGAGCGACACCGGCCAGGTCGTCCACTACCACTTCCCCGTGGAGGTGGAGGTGGTCGGCACCCTCCAGGACCACCATGTCCGGCGGATCGCCGCGCACGTCTTCGAGGAACTCGACCGTGAACTCGGCAGCCGGGGGTAGCCCGTGGCGGACAAGGTGCTCGTCGGCACGATCCCCCTGCTGTACGTGCAGAGCGTCACCATGACCGAGGGGTACCGGGTCGAGCGGATCCTGGGCAGCCGCTTCTCCCAGGCCACCCAGCCGTCGACCAAGACCCTGACCATCGAGGCGGTGCTGCTCGGCCCGGACCGGTTCGCCACGAAGAAGGCGCTGGAGGTGCTCGCCCTCACCTCGCGGGCGCTGCTCGCCGCCGCGGGCCCGGCCCTGGCCGCCAGCGGCATCCCCGTCGTGTGCGGGCTCACGCTCAGCCTCGACATGCAGATCACCGACCTGCGCTTCGCGCAGAGCGTGCAGAAGAGGGACGCCTTCGACCTGTCGATGACCCTCCAGTACGTGCCCCGCTCCAGCCTGAGCGCGCTGGCCGGCGAGCTCGCCGACCTGGCGCTCGCCGCCGGGAACGCCGGCGTCCCCTCCGTACCCGCCCCCGGATCCGTACCCCGCTCACCCGGCCCGCCGCTCCTCTGAGCCCCGCCCCGCCCGACACCCGAGAACCAGCCGCCCCGCCCCGAGAGGAGGCCCGATGCAGGCGAGTCTGCCCGTCGACGCCGACGAAGGCTTTCCGCAGTCCTTCCGGCTGCGCTTCGGCGAGCGCGTCTACCGGATCGAGCTGTACGTCAACGCCGCCGAGGAGACGGTGGCCGCGGGCGGCGTGCTCGACCTGCTGGGCGGCGGCCCGTTCCTCGTGATCGCCGTGGGCCGCGAGGAGCCCGGCGGACTCGTCCCCCTGCTGCGCCGCAAGGCCGTCCGCGACCTGCCCTGCCCGGCCGGCGAGCTCCGGCTCGTCTTCCGGGAGGCCCTCGTGGACGTCCGCAACCTCAACGGCACCGGCAGCTACGGCTCGAAGGTCCTCGCGGGGGTGTCCGCCCGATGAGCTTCGCCATCCGCTACGCCCTCACCCTCACGGAGGAGGAAGAGAAGCAGAAGCCCGGCGGGCCCGGCGGCCTCCTCGGCGCGGTCACCGCGGCGACCGGCCCGCTCGCGGTCCTCACCGGTCTCACCAGCCTGCCGCTGAGCGTCTCCAACGACATCTTCGGCGGCTCCCTCGTCCTCGACGCCGACATCACCGTCACCATGGTCGAAGGCGCCGTCGCGAGCACCTTCGACGTCGTCCTGGTCAACCTGCCGGGCGACACCGTCAAGGCGCTGCGCGACGCCCTCGCCCGCCGCCCGCTCGCCGCCACCATCCGGCTCGGCTACTTCGACGACACCGGCGTCGGCGGCCGGCCCGTCATGGCCGGCCGCGTCGTCAAACTCGCCTCCTGGGTCGCCGAGGACGGCCTCAGCAGGGTCCGGCTCACCGGCCAGGACGCCGGCGGCTACGCCCTGCGCATGACCCCCGCCGGCGTCCACCGCGCCCAGACCACCGACGGACTTGAGTTCGCCGAGAAGATCGTCGACGCCGCCGGACTCACCCTCGCCAAGGGCTCCGCGCTGGAGACCGAGCTCAAGGACCACACCGTCCGCAACCCCACCGCGCTCGGCGCGCTGCGCGAGCTCGCCGACACCGCCCGCGCCCCCGTCGTCATCCGCGACGGACAGGTCCTCATCGGCCCCGCCGTCGGCACCGGCGACCCCGCCCCCGTCGTCTTCGACCCGGCCGTCAACCTCGTCACGTACGGCGACACGCAGGGCGAGGAGACCCTCGTGGTCGCCCCCGGCGAGGAACGCCCGCCCACCCGCACCTCGGTGAACGTGACCGTCCTCGGCCACCCCGACCTGCGGATCGGCCAGGTCGTCACCCTCCACGGCCTCGACGACGCCCCCGCGGGACCGCTGCGCGTCAACCGGCTCGTGCACCGCTTCGGCGTCCGTACCGGCTACGTGTGCGAGGTCCAGCTCGTCTCCGCGCGCGCCGGGCAGTTCGTCGAGGCCGTCGACGGGGTCCGGGCCTTCGCCGACCGCGTCGACGCCGGCGCCGAGCGCGCCCTGCTCGCCCGCCCCTCCGTCGACGTCGGCGAGGTCAGCGCCTACAAGGGCGCCGGACACCAGGTCTCCCTGAAGTACGGCCAGTCCCCGCCCGCCTCCGTGACCATGCCCAGCGTCACCGAACCGGTCGGCGACGACAGCCTGCTCGACAAACCCGTCGCCGCGCCCTTCGCGTTCGGCCCCTGCGGACTCATGACCCCCGTCTACCCCGGCATGCGCGCCCTGCTCGCCCACAACCGCAGCCTCGTCAACGACGCCGCCGTCGTCGGCTGGCTCTGGCCCCGCACCCCCGGCGCCCGGACCCCGTCGCCCGAACCCGGCGACTACTGGCTCGCCCTGCCCACCGGCACCGGCTCCGACGGACAGCCCACCGGACCCGGCGTCAACGACCTCACCGACGCCAAGGGCGGCCGGATCGTGCAGGCCCGCGGCCTGCACATCCTCGTCGGCACGCCGAAGCTGCCCCAGGTCGGCACCCGCCCCACCCCACCCGACGACGACTCGATCACCATCGAGCACCACACCGGCACCACCATCGAGATCGACCCCGACGGTGCCGTCACCGTCCGCACGAAGGGAAGCGGGATCAAGCTGACCAACGGGACCGTGAGCCTGTCCCTCGACGGCGCCTCGGTACAGGTGACGTGATGCCCGAAGTCCTCACCACCGCCTCCGTCCTCACGTGCGCCCACGGCGCCACCGTCCTCACCACCGCCTCGCAGACCGCGCTGACCGTGGACGGTGCCCCCGCCCTCCTCGTCACCGACCTGCTCCGGGCGACCGTCCCCGCCTGCCCCAACGTCGACGCCTCCAAGGGCCAGGCGCCCTGCGTGAAGGTCACCGCCGTCAGCGAAGGCGCCAGCCGCCTGCTCAAGGTCAGCGGCACCGCCGTCGCCCTCTCCACCGCGAAGGGCACCACCCAGGCCGTCCCCGTCCTCCCCGTCGCCTGGCAGGTCAAGGACGCGGGCCAGACCCTGCTGCGTACGGACTGAGGAGCCGCCCGCCCATGCCATCGCCCGCACCGCTCGAACCCCTCGGCCACAGCCTGCTCCTGGACGACGGCGACCTCGTCGTCCGCGGCACCGGCCTCGCCGAGGTACGCGGCCTCGCCAACCTCGTCCAGGCACTGACCCTGCGCCTGCTCACCCCGTACGGCAGCGACCCCTGCGACCACCGCTACGGGCTCAGCGCCGGCCAGGCCTTCACCCACCCCGGCGGCAGCCGCGTCCTCAAGGACCTGCTGCGCCTGGAGATCGTCCGCACCCTGGCCGCCGACCCCCGGGTGCGGGAGGTCGCCGACGTCGTCCTCACCGAGGACCCCGCCTCCCGGGTCCTGACCGTCCGGGTCCTCGTCGAGGCGCTCGACGGCCGGACCACCGACCTGACCGCCGAAGTGGAGGTGTGAACCATGGCGTACGGCGTCACCCCCGACGGCTTCGTCCTCAAGGGCCTCGACGTGATCCTCGCCGAGAGCAAGGCCCGCACCAGGGCCGCCCTCGGCGCCGATGTCGACCTGTCGCCCACCAGCCCCCTCGGCAAGATCCTGGAAGTGGTCGCCCAGGAGGACGCCGAACTGTGGAAGCGGATGGAAGCCCTCTACTACGGGCAGTTCACCGCCACCGCCGACGGCGCCGCCCTCGAACTGCTCGGCGACGACGCGGGACTCGCCCGCAACGCCCCCCGCCGCGCCGGAGACGTCACGCTCACCCTCACCGGCGGCGTCCCCGGCCGGACCTACGTGGTGCCCGAGGCGACCGTCCTGCTCGGCGCCGGCGACCCCGCCCGGGCCTTCGCCACCACCGCCCCCGTCGACCTGACCGCCACCGCCCCGGTCCGTACCGTACGGGTCCTCGCCGTCGAGCCCGGCGACGCGCCCGTCGCCGCCGGGACCGTCGACGACGTCCACCCGGCGCACCGCGCCCAGTACCTCGCCGACTGGCCGCCCGCCGCCCTCGTCGTCACCAACCCCGCACCCTTCGACGAGCTGATCCCCGAGGACGACGACGCCTACCGCGCCCGGATCATCGCCCTCCCGCGCGCCCTGTGGACCGTGGAGAGCGTCCGGCAGGCCGCCCTGTCCGTCTCCGACGTCATCGACGCCCGCGTCACCGACCCGCTCGGCGGCATCGACGTCTCCCAGGCCTACTTCGGCGGCTTCGACTTCGGCGGCCGCACCTTCAGCGACGAACGCCGGGTCGGCGAGCCCTACTTCGCCGACGTCGCCGTCGCCCACCGCGGCCTGCGCCCCTGGCGCACCCTGCCGGGACCCGCCGCCGTGCCCGGCGTGTACGAACTCGTCACGGCGGCCGTGGACCGCGTCCGCCCCATCGGCGTCCACCTGAACATCGTCGAGGCCGACCACATCGACGTCGGCGTCCGCGCCGAGATCGTCCTCGCCGCCGGCTTCGACGGACCCACCGTCATCGGCCGCATCCGGGCCCGCCTCGCCGCCGACATCGGCCGGCTCCGGCTCGGCGACGACGTCCTGTACGCCCGCGTGATGTGCGCCCTCGCCGAACAGCCCGGCGTCGACGACGTCCGCCGGCTCCATCTGCGGCGCTGCCCGCCCGCCTTCGGCCGCTTCGGCTTCGGCGGCGTCGTCTACCAGCTCGGCACCGTCGAGGCCGCCGTCGGCGAGTCCCTCGCCATGGGCGCCACGGAGATGGCCGTCTTCGCCGCGGACCCCGCCCTCAGCAGCATCGAGGTGGTCGGCCGATGAGCGCCCCCACCGCCCCGCCCACCGTGCCCGACCCGCCGCGGCTCGCCGCCGCCGACATGGCCGCCCGCCTCACCGTGCCGTTCGCGCGCGGCGCCGACCGGCTGCGGCTCGTGGTGCGGGGCACCGCCGTCGACCCGTACGACTTCCAGCTGCACACCGCCCAGTACGGCGTCGTGCCCCGGCCCCTGTACGTCCTCCAGGCCCGCAAGGACGTCCCCGCCGCGACCACCGTCACCTTCGGCGTACGCGGCGGCCCGGCGCTCACGCTGCCCCTGCCCGACGGGCTCACCACGGGCACCTCCGTGCCGCTCCCCGACGGCACCGGCATCCTCACCGGCATCCAGTCCGGGCTCGCCGGACCCCAGGAGGACTGGTGGCGGCTCACCGCCCTCCTCGGCACCATGGGCCGGCTGCTGTGGGCCGTCGGCTGGGAACGCGACCACCTGCGCCGACAGCTCGACCGGACCGTCGAACAGCGCTCCGTCGCCCACGCCTACGGCGTCCAGCTCGACCGCAACGGCGCGGGCCTCGGCGTCGTCCGCGCCACCGGCGAGAGCGACGACGCCTACCGCCGCCGCCTCACCGTCGCCCGCCGCTGGACCCTGCCCACCCCCGCCGGACTCACCGCCGCCCTCAACCAGGCCGTCGGCCCGATCGACGGCGTCCCCGACCCCCTCGTCCTCGACGACACCGACGCCGAACTCCGCCGCGGTCTGCTGCCGCTGCGGGTCGCCCCCCTCGACCTGCTGCCCGGACAGAGCGTCGACCTGCTCGGCACCGTCGGAACGGACCTGCCCCGGCCCCCCGTCGACGAGGTCTTCCACCCCGGCCTCCTGGTCGCGCTGTCCCCCTTCGCCGCCGAATCCCGCCCCCTCCCCGGCACCCCCGAACCCCTGCTCGTCCAGCCCGTCGTCGCCGCCGCCATCGCCCGGCTCAACCTCTTCGCCTCGCGGTCCGTCGTCCACGCCGGATACGACCCGAAGGCCGACGACGCCCGCGCCACCGGCCGCGCCGTCCTCCTCAGCCACGACACCATCGCCACCTCACGGATCGCCGCCCTCGCCCACTGGTCCGGATTCGACCTGGTCACCCACCGCCCGGACGGACTCGCCTACGCCGAGTGCGCCCCCGGCGAACTCCTCGGCATGGAGACCGGGGACGCCACCCTCCCCGTCGACGGCACGCTCACCCTCTCCGTACGGCCCCTCACGCCGCCCCCCGGCTCCCTCATCCGCTGGTACGTGCTGCGCTCCGGCGCGGGCCGCGGCGAGTTCGCCGGACCCGCCGAAGGCACCTCCGTCGTCCTGCGGGGCACGGCCCCCGGCCGGTTCGCCGTCGTCGCCGAACTGCGTCTCGCCGACCTCACGGTCTCCGCCACCCGCGAGCTCGTCGTCCTTCCCGTCACCGTCGCCGACAACACCGCGATCGGCGCCGACGGCACCCCCGACCCGGCCCCGCCCCCGCCCATGCCGCCGGGCGAGGGCCTCCACCCCGCCTTCCTCGTACGCCACGACGACCCCGCCCACGCCGAGTACGGGACCGACGCGGAGACCCATCGGATGCGCCGCGAGGTCGCCGAACACCTCGACGCGTTGATCGCGCTCGTGCCGGCCGCGACCACCGGCAAGCTGGCCGTCCGCAGGGACCTGGGCGCGACGGCGAGCCCACTTGCCCAGGAGGCGCGCGAACTGCGCCTCAGCCACCCGGGCCTGCCCCTGGGAACGCTCGGCGCGCTCGCCCACCGGGCCGGCTTCAGCTACGTCCGCGTCGCCGGGGGAGTCGTGACGGTCTCCCAGGAGCACCAGGACCCGGTCAGGGTCACCACCCCCGGGCTCTACCGCGACGTCCTGCCGATCGGCACCACCGTGCCCCTGACCGTGACCCCCTCGCCCGCCGAGATCGGCGCCGCCGGGGCGATCGGCTGGTCCACCGGCGATGGCGCCGCCACCCTCCTGACCACCGCCCCCGGCACCATGTCCGTACGCGGCGAGCACGGCGGCCCCGCGTGGGTGCAGGCCTCCTACCGGATGGGCGACAGGACCGGCGCCTACCAGCTCACGGTCCGGCTGCGCCCCGAACTCACCGGCCACACCCTGCCGCCCGCCACCCGAACCCTGATCGTCAAGATCCTCGACGACCTGCGCCCGCTGGGCGTCGAGGTCGTCACCCGTCTCCTGCCCGGAGGGAATCCGTGACCGACATCGTCTTCAACCCCACCTTCAAACACGTGGCGTGGGTGGACAACCGCGACCGGGTGGCCGCGAGCGGGCAGAACGGCTTCAACGTGCGCTTCGACGCGATCCAGCAGGACCTGGAGAGCCTGTCGACGGTCGTGAAGCAGGTCGACGTGGGGCTGAAGGCGGCGGGCGCGCGCCCGTTGCTCGAACGGAAGCTGACCCTGGCGCCGGCCTTCGTCCCGGTGGAGGGCGATCCTTCGTGGGCCATCGACTCCTTCGGAGTGGCGACCAAGAAGGACGGGACCCGTCCGACGATCCGCGGCATCATGACCGTGACCCCGCCCGACGGCGTCGTGCTGCGCAGGCTCCGCGTCACCGGCCGGAACACCAGTGCCGGCAGCCTGACGGTCAGTCTCCAGCGCGTTCCGCTCGCCGAATCCGGCAACCTCGAAACGGTCGTCGCCGTGTCCTGCTCCGGGGGCCCCTTCGGCGACCCGCAGGACGTGCCGGCCGACCGGAACCGGGTGGACATGAGCACGTACCGCTACTTCATCGACGCGAGCGCGGACGGCGCCCCCGTCGGAACCTCCCTCGTCATCACGAGCATCCAGCTCTCCTACCTCGGCGTCTGAACGGAGACCTCATGACCGACAACCTCTACATCCCCATGGGCACCGGCGACAGCGGCGCACGGCCGTGGCCCCCCGCCAACGAGCCCAAGTTCTACAACAACAACGGTCTCTGGCTCCGCGCCTTCCCCGACCCCAACAACCACAACAACCACCAGGACGGCAACACGACCCAGGTGGGCTGGGAGACCCTCGTCATGGTCCGGGTCACGAACAAGAGCCAGGACGTCATGAAGAACGTCAAGGTCCAGGCCTGCCTGTTCGCACCGGGATTCGGCGCCATGACACCCTCGGCCAAGCAGACGGCGTTCGACCTCACGCCCGCGATCGACATCCTGGGACAGGCGACGGTCGAGATCGAGGTGCCACCGATCTGGAAACCCCTGGACGAGGACTTCAAGCGGACGGTCCCCGGCGGACACTTCTGCATCGCCGCCAACGTCTACACGACCGGGGTGGGCGGGGCGCCCGGGGAGGGCAAGCTGCTCGGGGCGGACGAGCTGTTCCAACCCGTCGACAACGGGCACCACGCCCAGCGCAACCTCATCCTGAACGACGCCCCGCACACCGGCGGCGGAGGAGGCACCTCCTCCAAGGTCCCCACGACGCAGTACCCGCCGCCGACGAGCGCCATGCTCTACCGCGTCAGCACCGAGCACGTGACGACCAAGCCCAGCCCGGGCCAGCTCGACGTGCTCGCGCACCACCCCCGTGTCCTCTCGACCCCGGACGGGCTCGCCCGGGGGGAGGTCAGCCTGAGCACCTCCAGGGGGCCCGTGCCCATCACGGTCAGCACCGAGCCGCCCGCCATCACGCTGAGCTCGGACGCCACCCCCGGGCTCGACACCCTCTTCAGCTACGCCCCCGACCGCCCCGACCGGATCGACACCGACCTCGTCGTCGACCTGCCCCCGGACGCCCCGATCGGCAGCCTCCACACCTTCGACGTCGCCCTGTGGACCGAGCGGGGCGACCTGGTCGGCTGCCCGCTCCGGGTGATGCTCCTGGTCACCGAGTAGCCGGGACCGCCACCCCGTGGAGATCCATGTCCGCGTGCCGGTGAGGATCACCCTCACCGGCGAGCCCGGCCCCGACGAACTGGCCGAGCTCACCCGCCGCCTGACCGCGCTCGTCGCCCGGCGGCTCGCGCAGGCCGAGCGGGAGGTCGGGCGCGGACATCGGACTCCGCCCTGGGCGGCCGCGGACGGTACGGGGGTGCGGGAGCCGCACGAGCCGGAGCGCGACGTGGCGGACGGCTACGCGCTGCCCTCGTACGCCGACGCCGGGCGCCGCACCAAGCTGCCGGTGCGCGGCCGGGAGCCCTGGACCGTCGTCCGCACCGTGCGGGCACGGATCGAGGTCGACCGGTTCCTCGGCTACGTGGCGGAGGTGCGGCGCCAGCCCTTCCCCCAGGCCGTGCTGTACCGCGAGCTGACCGGGACCGTCCGCGACGTCGACGTCCTGCTGGTGCGCCTCGACAGGCCGAACGTGCTGGAGACGCTGGGGCTCGAGCTGCTGGCCAGGAACGCCGCCGCGCAGAAGGGCGGGAAGAGCGACCAGGCCTGGGCGATCTCCGCGTCCGAGACCACCCTGGGGCGGCTCGCCGAGGCGGACGAGAGCGGCGCCGTCGCCGCCCGCATCCCCCATGTACCCCTGCGGCACGCCGTGTTCGCCGTCATGCGGCTGCCGCACATCGACCTCACCGAGCTCGCCGTCCTCGGCCCCGCCAACTGGGTCGGCCTGACCGTGCGCGAGGCCGGTTTCTGCGTCGACCCGGGCGTCTTCCAGCGGGCCACCGGTGTCCCGTGGAGCCAGTACGCCGAGGAGCTCGCCAACGAGCCGATCACCGTCGCGACCCAGCCCGCCGTCCTGCGCGCCGCCTCGAACGCGGTGCGCACCCCGGCCGGCATCGACCGCGAGCTCCTCCTGGCGCTGTTCGACCGGCGCGCCTTCGACGGACGTCCGCACCTCCAGCCGGCCTCCCGCCTCTTCGTCGCCGAGGGCGGCGCCCTGCCCGGCGTGCCCGACTCGGTGCGGCAGGTCACCGAGTGGCCGGACGAGACGGGCGAGCGGGTGCTCTACTGCCGGGCCCTGCTCGACGTCGGCGCCGAGACCCTCGGCGCCGTGATCTTCCGGCCGGAGGCCCGGCGGCTGGCCGGCGAGCTCGTCGCGCTCATCGGGGACCAACGCTTCGGCGCCGCGCTCGACGGAGTGCTCACCGAGACGCTCTCGCAGGCGCGCGGCCGGTTCGGCGGTCTCTTCGCGTACGTCCTGGACAGCGTCGAACGGCGCGGCAGCCTGGCCGAGTTCTTCGACGCGGCCGACGCCACCCGGCAGTTCGCCCTCCGGCTGAGACTGCTCCAGCAGTGCGAGACCACCCGGTACGCCCGCCACGACCGGGTGCACGCGCTGCGCGCCGCCCTCGCCAAGGAGCGGACGGCCACCACCGCCCACGCCTACACGGTCGGCGGCACGCTGCGGGGGTCCGTGCGGCTCGACCGGCGGGAGGACGGGACCGTGCTCGCCGGGCAGAACCTGGGAGAGGTCGACTTCCTCTACCAGAAGACCCGCACCGTCACGCGTGCGAAGCCCGGCCGAGCGGAGGCGCTGAGTGCCGCGCTCCTCGCCGAGCGGGAGCGGATGATCGAGGACATCTTCGCAGGGCGCGACCAACGGGTGTACGGGGACGGGGAGTTCGCCGCCGCAGCGGTGGAGCGGGCCGCGCGGGCGGCCCACATCACCGCCGCCGACTTCGAGACCGTCGACATCGAGTTCGGCATCAGGCTCGTCGCGGTGCACGCCGCGCAGGAGCACGGACTGCCCTCCTACGAGGTGGAGTTCGAGATCGTCTCGCGCGAGAAGGGGGTCGGCGCCCAGTGGGGGGTCGCCGTCGGCCCCCTGCGGGAACCCGTCGGAGCGTTCGAGGCACGGCTCGTGGAGTGGCGGCTCGGCCAGGCCGGGGAGGCCTACCGGATCGCGGGCTTCGCCGTGTTCGCCATCGGCGGCATCGCCCTCGCCTGGGAGGCGGGCGTCGTCGCGTCCCTCGTGCGGCTGGCCGGCGGAATCGGCCAGATCGGCTGGGGCGTCGGCTTCGCGGAGGCCGCCTACGTGCTCAAGCTGCTGCGCCATGAGGAGGACGCCAGTGTCGGCGGCTTCCTCACCGCCGCCGTCGACGGTTACGTCGGCGCCGTCGGCTACCGGATCGGCGGGGGGCTCGGCGGCTGGGCCGGCGAGCGGATCGGCACCGCCCTGCTGCGGAGCCGGATCGCCGGCTGGATCCTCGGGAAGATCGGCTCCGGCGCGGTGGGCGGCGGCGCCGCCGCGGCCCTGGTGACCTTCGCGAACGACATCGTCGACGCCCGCTGGTCGGGCATCGACGTCTACGTGGAGAGGATGGAGTTCTACGCGGTCGTCGGCGTCATCGCCGCCTTCACCGTCGAACCCCTCCTGCACGCGCTCATGACCCGGGCCGGGCCGACCCTGATCAAGGCCGCCCTGCTGACCCGCCTCCTCAACAACGAGGGCGTCACCGCCGAACGCTGGGCCGAGGCCCTGGCCCTGACCCGGCAGCGGATGGAGAACGCGCTGGGACAGAGCCTCCCGGCGGCGGAGGCGCAGGCATGGGCGCGGGCGCTCGGCACCCGTGTCGACGAGGCGGCGGAGGGGCTCGCGCACGCGCGGCCCGTCGGGACCGCGTCCCGCGTTCCCGCGCGCGTCACGTCGGCGCACGAGACTCCGGCGGCTGGTTCGGCGCCTGCGCCCGGGTCTGTCGCGGAGGCGGCGCCGGTGACGGAGGCGGCGCCTGTCTCGCGGGTCGCGTCGGGGACGGAGGCTGCGCCTGCTTCGCAGGTTGGGCCCGTGTCTCAGGGCGCACCGGTCACGGAGGCCGCGCCTGTGTCTCAGGCCGCGCCGGTCACGGAAGCTGCTCCTGTATCGCGGGCCGCGCCTGGCACGGAGACCGCTCCTGTTTCGCAGACCGCACCAGTCACGGAAGCCGCTCCTGTATCGCAGGCCTCGCCAGTCACCGAGGCCGCCCCCGTCACCAAGGCCGCACCCGGCACCGAGACAGCGCCCGCCACCGAGGCCGCCAGCGCCGCCACCGAGGCCGCCAGCGCCGCCACCGAGGCCGCCAGCGCCGCCACCCGAGCCGTCCGCCCGCGGACCCCGCCCGCCACCACCTGGTCCAGTTGGGCACGGCTCTGGGAGGCCTCGCTCACCGATCGGGAAGCCGCCTGGGACCGGCGGTGGTACGAGACGGCGAGCATCGACGAGCTGCGCGCCCGCGAGGCCCACGACCCCGTGGCGAAGGAGATGCTGGACGCGGAGTGGGGCGGCGCCAAACGCCCGTACCAGCCCGAACGCCCCACCGACCCCGCCGTACAGGCGCGGCTGCGCGAGGACCTGCGCGCGGCGCGCGCCGCCGTGGAGGCCGAGCGGCTGCGGCTGGTGGAGGCGGGGCTGCGCAAACGGTCCGAGCGGGAGCGCGCCGGGTGGGTCAAGGTCAAGACCCGCGCCGGAACGTACTGGCTGGAGCCGACCGACAAGGCGGCCGCCGGGTACGAGGGCACGATCGCCGTCGCCCGCTCCGACATCCCCGCCCTCGCGGGCGAGCTGTTCACGGGCGGATCGCCGCGCGCCCTCGGCTCGTACGACCCCACCCATGACATCCGGCCCGCGGACAGCGTCGTCGTGCCGCAGGCCCACGGGCACGCCGAGCAGGACATCGGCCAGCAGATCGACGCGCGCCTCGCCCGGATGACCGAGGCCGAACTGGCCGCCGCGCGCGGGCACACCGTGTACATCCGGGTCGACCAGGAGGTCTGCACCGTCTGCGCGGCGGGACTCGGCGGCGGGTCGCGCGGCGGGGTGCTCGCCAAGCTCAGCGCCCGGCACCCCGACATCGTCTTCGAGATCACCGCCGACGACGTCAGCACGGTCTACCGGATCATCGGTGGAAAGAGGGTGAAGTGAACACCGGCCGCCCCGAACGCCGTTTCCACCCGCCCGAGCTGCCCGCCCCGCCCGAAGGACTCCCCCCGGAGACCGCACGGCTCCTGGAGGGCGCCGTCCGGCAGGCCCTGGCGGACGCGGTACGCGCGTTCGGCGGCGGCGAGGGCGGCGCGACGCCGACGTCGGCCGCCGCACCCGGCGGCGGGACCCGTGGCACGGCCGACGAGGTCCGGGCCCCCGGGGAGCGCACCTCCGACGGCGGCTACGAGGTGCCCAGCTACGCCCATCGCGGCCGCCCGGTCACCGTGCCGCTGCGCGACGGCCCGGGGGCGCCCGCCGCCGGACCCGTCGGCCGGCCGGCGGGCGGCCTGGGTCCCGCCACGGGCAGCGGAGGCGGCAGGCGCGACCTCGGCGCCGGCGCACGCCCCTGGGGCGAGCCCGCGCCGCCCCCGGCGCCCGCGCGCCCGGGGGAGTGGGGGCCCGAGCGGCTCGTCGGCCTGCGGACGCGCCTGGGGGAGGGCTACGAGCACGCGCCGCTCGGCCGGATCTCCCTCGACAGCCTCACGATCGGCTCCACCGAACTCCCGCTGGTGCCCGTGCTCGGCGACACCGGCCCGGGGCGGACCGTGGCCGACCGGCTCGGCGCCGGGGCCTTCTCCCTCGACCCGGTCGCCCGTGAACGGTTCGGCCCGGCCGCGACGCCGGTGCCCGGCGCGGGCTACGCCGTGCGGCGCCTCACCGACGACGGGCAGCGCCACGACACCGGGCTCCGTGTCGTCACCCGGGACACCGACAGCGTCCCGTACGGCATCCTCGCGTACACCGGAGCCCTCGGTCCGGTCCGTGAGGACATGGGTCCGGTCGGCCCGCGCGTTCCCGAAGGCGCCGACGGGGCGGGCCTGTTCAGCGGGCTCCTGTGGGGCGCGGACGAGCACCTGGACGAGGTCGTCGAGTGCGTCCGCGGGCTCGCGGCCGAGGTGTGCCCGGAGGGGGCCGCGCCGGACCGGCACTGGTTCTGGGGGGCGACCGTCGACTGCGTCGAGCATCCCGTGGTGCTCGCCGACCGGGGCCCGAGGGAGCTGCGCGACGTCTACCTGGAGAAGCTGGAGCAGGGCGAGTTCTTCGTCGCGGGGCGCGTCCTGTGCCAGCTGGTCCTGACGCTGCTGGGCCTTCCCGGGCGGCTTCCCGCCCCCGACCCGCCCGCGCTGCGGCGCCTCGGCCCTGCGGACCTCGGCGGCATCGGAGCGCGGCCCGCCGACGTGGTCCGCTTCCTGCACGCCGAGCCGCACGCCACGCTCACCGCCGACGGCGTCCTGCTCAGCCTGGGCGCCGACACCGACGTCCTCGTCGCCGGACCCTGGGACAAGGGCACCTTCGCGCTCCGCCGCGCCGAGCTCGCCACCGCCCCGGAGCCGGGCGACCTGCCGCCCACCTCGGCCGGGACCGACGCCCCGCCCGTCACACCCAGTTGACCTTCGCCCGTACGAGCAGGGGATCGTCCACCATCTCCCACAGCGGTACGGCCACGTTGCCGATCCGGTAGCGCCCGCCGTAGTGCAGCCCGAGGACGCGGTGGTCGGTGAGGTCGAAGACGGGGGAGCCGCTGTTGCCGCCGAGGGTCGAGCAGTCGTGCTTCAGGACCCGGCCGCCGGGGACGTACTCCGTGGTCATGCCGGGCTGGAGCCGCTTCACGTTGTAGATGTCCATGAAGATCCGCCGCATCGACTCCGGTTCGTTGCGGCGCCCGTCCCAGGCGGGGTAGCCGACGACGTACACGGGCCGGTCCGGCGTGTTCGCCGGGGTGTCCGCCGCGACCGCCAGCGGGGTCGGGAGCTGTCCGCCGTCGGGCGGGGCGATCCGCAGCAGCGCCATGTCGACCTCGGGGTGGATGCCGATCACCTCGGTGACCGCGTACCCGGCGGAGGGCGCGGGCAGTGCCGGATCCACCGGGGCGTCGGCGGAGGGCATGTCCTCGGCCGGGTCGACCCGGGCCGACATGCCCTCCTGGAAGGTCCAGCCGGCCCCGTCGGCGCGGCTGAACTCGGCGGCCACATGCCGGTTGGTCATCACCGCGTCGGGTCCCACCAGGAACGCCGTGCCGATCCAGGCGAGGCTCGGATGTCCGGTGACCTCGACCCGTCCGACCCGGGTGATCGACTCGCGGATGGCCGGCCGGCTCGCGTCGAGCACCGCCCAGTCGCCCGACTGGGAGGCGAAGTCGTCCCCCTTCACCAGGATCGCGGGCCGCCCCTCCAGGAGGACGATCGCCTCCACGCCGAAGTACTCGTCGTCGTCGACCTCGTCGGCCCGGTCGTCGGCCAGCTTCTCCAGGCCGGAGGCGCCCGCCTCCAGGACCCGGGAGCGTTCGTCCTGCGCGAACTTGGAGATCTGCGCGGCGGAGGCGACGCCGGGCGGCAGCTCCTCGGCCGACTCCTCGTACTCGATGTCCGCGTCCAGGCCCGCCCTGACCCGGGCGGCCACCTCGCGCAGATCGTCGAAGACCCGCTCGGGGCCGGTCGCGACCGGTGACCCGGCGTGCGGGACGCCACCTGATCCGTTGCCCATCTCCCGTCACCTCCGCCTGCCCCGCCCGCCTGTGTCACGGCTGTTCGAAGAGAGCGGCCTGGGCCGCCATGATCTCCTCGTACACCTCCGGCCGGTTCTCCCGCAGATGGGCGAGGACCCGGCTCATCTGGGTGCCGACGTTCACGAACGCCGTCGCCCTGCCCTGGAAGTCGACCTCCTCGATGCGTTTCGTCCCCCGGTGCAGCGCGACCACCGTCCAGGCGTCGTCGAGGACGGGCGAGCCGGACGAACCGCCGCGGGTGTCGGTGAAGTAGACGACGTCCCGCTCGTCCGCCTGGTAGACCAGGTTGTTGCGCAGCGCCACCCGCTTCGGCCGCCCGCCCGGGTGCTGGATGATGTTGACCGCGACCTGCTCGCTCGCGGTGGGTGCCAGCGGTACGGCCGACACCCGCAGGACCGGGCGTTCCGGCTGCTCGGACGTCAGCCGCATGATCGCGTAGTCGAGGGTCTCGTCCCAGGCGACCAGCGCGCCCGCCGTCGCCTCCTCGGTCTCCGTCTCGTCCGAGCCGTAGTCGAACCGCGAGCGCGAGTTGCGCACCTGGAGCTGGAGGTCGTCGTCGCTGACCAGGGCCCGTGGGGTGCCCGGGGTGCGGGTCCGGGCGTTGACCACGTGGTGGTTGGTGACGAGCAGGCCGGGCGCGATGAGCCAGCCGGTGCCGGCGTGCGGGTACGCGGGCTGGAGCGGGGCCCCCGACTCGTACGGCGGGACGCTGATCCGGGCGACGGCGGCGCCGGCCGTGAAGCCGCCCTGGAGGAACTCGAAGGGGACCGTGTCGTCGCGGAAGACGACCTCCTCCTTGACCTCCCCGGGCAGGAAGTCCACCGGTAGTTCCGGCTCGCCCGCCGCGTCGCGGGCCACGTCGTCGAGGGCGCGCTGGAAGACGGCGACCGACCCCTGCTGGGTGGTCAGGGTGAGGGCGTTGCGCAGCCAGACCTCCAGCGGGACCGTGCCGTCGATCAGCCGCTCCACCCGGTTGACGGTCAGCAGGTCGGAGCGGATCTGCTCGAACGGGGTGGTGCGCAGCGGCAGTCCGGCCCGGAAGTGCCGGGTGGTGCCGGCGAACAGCCGGGGCCGCAGCTCGGTGTCGGCGAGCCCCGCCTCGACGGCCGCGCTCTGCACCCGCAGCAGCTCGGCGTCGGACAGGTACGGCACCTTCCGCCAGGCCGCCTGGGCGGAGTCGGGCGGCGGGGTGAGGCCGACCGCCGTCTGGCCGTCGGCACCGGGACCGAAGCCATGGGCGTGGCCCGGCGGGGGCACCGGGGTCCCGGCATCCATCGCGGCCGCCACGCCGAGCAGCAGATCGCCGCTCCGGTCGCGCAGGGCCAGCGCCCGCCGCGCGAGGCTGTCCAGGGTGCCGTGGCGCAGGGCCTCCCGCAGCGCAGCCTCGACCTGGACGTGCGGCATCGCGTGGACGGCGGAGGCGCCGGGCGCGGTCGCCGGCGTGGCGCCGGTCGTCACGTCGGTCCTGACCGAGGCGTCCGGGCGGTCGTCCATGCCGGCTCCGGCGGCGGCCGACTCCAGGATGCGGGTGAGGGGTTCGCGCAGCTGCGGCTCGTCCGCCATCGCGGTGTCGATCCAGGTGGTCAGCGCCGTGATCACGGCCTCCTCGTCGCCGGGCAGTCCGACCAGGCGCAGGGTGTGCTCCAGGACGTGCGGGTCGACGCGCCCGGCGGACGCGGCGGCGGCCCGGGCCAGGGCGGGCTGCTGGGCGAGCGACTCGTCCGGGATGCCGCGCAGGGTCCTGGCGAGGCGCCGGTCGGTCTCCTCGGAGCCCTCGTCGGCGACGACAGCGAGCCGGGAGCGGGCGACGAGGACGCCCATCGACTCGTACGGCAGGCCGAGGCTCGTCGCGAGGGACTCGGCCTCCTGGAGCGACCGGTCGGCGTCCACGAAGTCGCCCGCGTCCTGGGCGAGCCGGGCGGACAGCTGGAGCAGTTCGAGACGGGTCTCCGCGCAGCCGGCCTCCTCCGCCCGGTCCACCGCCCGGTCGGCGCTGTCCCGCGCCTCCCCGGCCCGGTCGGAGCGGGCCAGGGTCTCGACGAGGAGGGCGTGCAGCCGGCTGCACGGGGTCCACGGCTGCCGCTCGGCGAGCCGCTCGGCGGCGGCCTCGACGTACCCCTGGGTGAGCAGGTCCTCGACCTCGCGGGCGGCGATCCGCTCCCAGTCCTCCTGGTCGGCCTCGGCCATGATCTGATCGGGTACGTGCCCGCCGATCCGGCCCAGCAGGAAGGCGGCCGAGCGGGCGGACATGTCGTTGTCCGCGTCCACCAGGTAGCTCTCGACGCCCCGTTCCCAGCGCAGCTCCACCGTGCGGGGGTTCTCGCCGAGCCGCAGCCGGTGGTAGATCTCCTCGGCGCGCGCGGCGGGCCCTTCGCGGGCCGCGTAGTAGGCGACGGCGCGGGTGTCGACGGCCCGCATCAGGTCGGCGCGGGCCCGGTCGGAGAGCCGCAGCATGATCGTGCGCAGATCGGAGCGGTGCCGGATGGCCTGCGGCCCGGCCGACTCCATCAGGTCCAGCCGGGAGACCAGTTTGCCGAAGAGCCGGCCCGCCTCGATGCCCGAGGCGACGGTGAGCCCGGCCGGTTCGGCGAGCACCTCGCGGACCAGGTCGGGGGTGATGACGCGCAGCGCGAGCCCGGCCTGCACCAGGGAGCGGACGGCGTCGTCGGAGATGTGCTTGAGGATCCGGTCGTACAGCGTGCCCTGGATGAGCATCTGGTCGACCTTGTGGTGGAAGTACCGGCGCCGCGAGGGCAGGGTGGTGAGCAGCTCGCCCAGGGACTCGGACTCCTCGCCGAGGACGACGGCCGTGCGGGCGGCCAGCTTGAGGCTGAGCGGATGCCCGCCGACCCGGTCGTACAGGCTCCTGGCGACGTCCTCCTCGTCGACGCCCGAGGACATGAGCAGCTCCACGGCGGCCTGTTCGTCGAGTTCGCCGAGCGCCATCGTGCGCGGGTCCATGACGACGGCGGGGTGGCCGATGAGCGCCCGCCCGGCGACCACGTACCGCAGCCGGGGGTAGGCGGCGCGCAGCGCGGTCCACACCGCCCACATCCGGGACAGCACGGGGGAACCGCGGTACTGGGCCTGCTCGAAGGAGTCGAGGGCGATCAGCAGCGGCGGGTCCATCTCCCCGGCCGGGGTGGCGACGGCCCGCGCGACGAGCTCGGCGAGTTCGCGGGCCAGCTCCTGCTCGTGGGCGGAGGCGCGGGCGTGGAAGCCGGCCGAGTAGTCGCGGCCGAGGGTGGCCCGGGTCGCGGAGAGCTGGTAGAGCTCGTCGAGCTGGTTGCGTTCGCCGCGCTGCGCCGCGGTGGTCTCGCCGCACCGGTCGGCGAGCGCGTCGAAGGCGGTCCGGTGGGCGGGGTACTGGATGCCGAGCTGCCGGGCCGCCTCGGCGATCATCGTGGCGGGTTCCTGGATGGAGAGCGTGGGCCGCTCGAAGTCGATGTAGGCGAAGGGGAAGCCCTCGGGCGCGTACTCGCGCAGGCTGTCCAGGAGGAACTTGGCGAGCAGCGTGCTCTTGCCGATGCCGCCGATGCCGTGGATGAGCACCGGGGGTTCGGCCGGCTCGGCGGGCAGCGCGAGATAGGAGCGCAGCGCGTCGAGTTCGCGGATCCGGCCGTGGAAGGTGCCCTGGACCAGGATCCGCATGGGCTGGAGCAGCCGGGCCCGTTCGAGCCGCCGCTGGACGTCCTCGGCGTCGGGCAGCAGGCCCTCGGTGCCGGGCACGGAGCGCAGCCACAGCACGGCCTGGAGCAGGTCGGAGAGCTCCTCCACGCCCGGCTCGACGGCGGCCGGCGGGGCGCCCGACAGAAGGGCGGCCGCCGCGCGTTCGACACGGGGGCCCTCGGGGAGGGCGTCGAGGTCGGTGGCGTCGAGGGCGGCCTTCGCCGCGGCGGGCCCGGCGAAGCCCTTGAGGGTCGCCTCGCGCACCTCCGGGGTGAGGACCCAGCGCAGGGCGTGCACGGGGGCGGCGAGCGCCGTGCAGTCGTCGACGAGCTCGGCGACGGCCCGCCCGGTGGCCCGCTCCTCGCCGGGCAGCCGCAGCAGCGCGGGGTCGAAGTCGTCGAGCAGAGCGGCCGCCTCGCGGTAGCGGCGGCGCTGCTCGGACAGGGCCGGGACGGCCGGAGCGGCGGGGGTGCGCAGGGCCCGGCGCAGGGGTCCTGTGACGTCGTGGCCGGGGGTGAGCGCGCGGTAGGTCCGTACGCTCTCCTCGACCGCCGTACAGATCCGGCGCATGTGGCTGTCGGCCGGGTCGGCGGCCTCGGCGGCCCGCAGCACCTCGGCGACGGCCGTCTCCACGAGCCCCGGCAGCAGCTCCTCGTCCGGCGGGGCCGCCGACTCCCGGAAGAACTGCTCGAAGAACGCCCGCAGATCGTCCGCGTCGGCCACCCGCGCGGTGTCGCGGACCTCGTTCTTGCGGATGTCGTACGGGAGCTGGCGCATCGCGGTGGAGTAGCCGAGCAGCACGAGCCGGGGCACGGTCCGGTTCCGTACCGGGGTGTGCTCGTAGATCGCGAGGGCCAGTTTGCCGATGCAGTCCCAGACGTCGGAGTTGGGGTCGAGGGTGTCGCACTCGTCCAGGACCAGCCAGTAGCGCTCCTCGGCGGCGGTGGCGCGGCTGACGATCCGGTGTACGGCGTCGTCGATCGAGGGCAGTGGATCGTTCAACTGTGTGGGATTCAACGGAACTCCGTCGACGCCCGGCTCCGACACGAACTCGTCGAGCCGCTCCACCAGACGCGCCGCCGTCGTGGTCCGCGACAGCGTCACCCGCACCGGCCGGAAGCCGCAGTGCTGTCCCAGATGACGGATCAGCTGGTACGTGTACGAGCGCCCGCTGTTCGGCTCGCCGTCCACCACCAGGACCGTCTGCTCCGGATCGGCGACGAACCTGCGCAGCTTCTCGCGCAGCTCGGACCGGTCGATGAAGACCGCCGTGCCGTCCCGCAGCACGACCGTCGAGAACGGATCGCGCTCGGAGTGCGCGACCTCCTCGTCCTCCCGCAGCCGGCCGAGCAGCGACCGTACCTCCGTGCCCCGGCCGGCCGCGTCCTTGGCGTCGAGGCGGTCGAGCGCGTCCAGCCGGGACAGCGCGGCCAGCAGCCGCCGCTGGTGCGCGATGTCCTTGCGCGCCGCCCCCACGATCCGGCGCGCGTTCTCGTCCCGGTCGGGGGTCAGCGGCAGGTCCGCCACGAAGATCCTGCTCAGGGCGGTGCGCAGCAGCCCTCTGCGGGGATCGGGGTTGTCGAGAAGGTGGTCCCGCACCCAGCTGGTGACGAGGCCCCACTCCGTCTCGGTGAGAGGCATGGCTCACCTGCCCGCCGTCCTAGCGCCGAATGAGGACGGACTTCCCTGCCATCCTCTCCCCGGGTCGGCGGGGCCGCAATCGGTGCGTGGGGCCGGGGCGGGCCGGGGGCGGGCCCGGGCCTGGGCGGGGCGCGCGCGGGCATGGGCGGGGCGCGCTCGGGCCTGCGCGGGGCGCCGCTCGGCTCTGCCCCGGGGCGCGCTCGGGCCTGCGCGGGGGCGCTGCTCGGCTCTGCCCCGGGGCGCGCTCGGGCCTGCGCGGGGGCGCGCCCAGGCCCGCGTGGGGGTGCGCTCAGCCCTGCATCGCGATGTCCTCGAAGCTCTCCAGGCGGCGCCACCGCTCGTCCGGGGAGCGGGTCGGGGGCATCAGGTCCACGTCCGGCAGCGGCCCGAACTCCAGCTCGGTGATCTCCGCGACGTCCGAGACCGGCACCTGGTACGTGCGGTACGGACCCAGCGGCGGCGGCGCGCCCGCCGTCGCCCCGGCAAGGGCACGCTCCGCGTCCTTGCTGAGGTCGGGACTCTGGTCGAGCACGTACGCGGTCGCCGCCAGCGCCCCGTCCTGCATGAACGCGACCACCTTCCAGAAGCGCAGCGGCACCTGGATGCCCCGGTACGGCGGGTCGGCGTCCTGGAGCACCGGACCGGTGAGCACCACCAGCTTCCGGTCGTACTCGGCCGCGTGCTCAAGGAGGTAGTTCTCCAGGCCCTGCCACAGCTGCTTGCCCTGGTTGAACACGTCCACCTGCGGAGCCGCGTTGGTGAAGTGGAAGGTGTCGGTGTTCGCCTGGTCCGCCACGCCCGCCGCGCCCCACACCGGGTCGAGCCTGCGCACCATGTGCCCGCGGTCCAGGCTGTTGTTGCGGTAGACGTCGTCGCCGGTCTGCTGCTCGCGCGGCACCCGCGGGTCGTACAGCCAGACGTCCTCGCGGGGGATGTCCTCCAGGAGCTGGGCCCCCTCGATGCAGACACCGGTCGACGCGGGGAGCCGCCGGTCGGGCCGGAAGACGACCGTGAAGTGCGTGTACGGCAGGAGCACGGTCTCGACGGAGGCGCGCACCGGCAGGGGGAGGGGGACGGCGGGGCCGAGGAAGGTCTCGTCGTAGCCGGCGCGGTCGTCGAACTGGCCGTGCCCGGATTCGGTTGTGTTCATACGATGTAAGTACCGCGCGGGGGAGGGCTGCCCACGGCACCGGACCCGCAGGCCACTCGAACAGACGCCCCCGGTGCCCCCTCACCCCCGTCCAAGGAGGCACCACCATGCCCACCGGACTCTCACTGCACCTCGGACTCAACAACGTCGATCCCGACCGCTACGACGGCTGGGACGGCTCCCTCGTGGCCTGCGAGAACGACGCCCGCGACATGGCGAGGATCGCCCGCGCCGCCGGCTTCGCCCCCACGGTCCTGCTCACCAAGGAATGCACCGTCGACCGGATCACCGCCGCGCTGCGCGAGACGGCGGGCAAGCTGACGGACGGCGACATCCTGCTCTTCACCTACTCGGGCCACGGCGGCCAGGTCCCGGACGTGACCGGCGGGGACCACGAAGCCGACCGGCGCGACGAGACCCTCGTCTTCTACGACCGCCAGTTCCTCGACGACGAGGTCCACCAGGAGTTCCTGCGCTTCGGCAAGGGTGTACGCATCGTCACCTTCTTCGACTGCTGCCACAGCGGCACCAGCATCGAGATGCCGGACGCGGCGGACGACGGCGGACGCTACATGCCCGAGCCCAAACAGATCGAGCTGTACGAGCGCGACAAGGACTTCTACGACGACCTCAAGCGCTCGCTCGCCAAGGCCGCGGCCGAACGGGGCGACGGAGCGGGACCCCCCGTGATCCTCGTCTCCGCCTGCCAGGACAACCAGGTCGCCGCCGACGGAGCCGTCAACGGCGCCTTCACCGAGGCACTCCTCGACGTCTGGCGCGACGGCGCCTTCGCCGGCGACTACCGCACCTTCCACACGTCGATCCAGGCCAAGCTGCCCCCCACCCAGAGCCCGAACCTCTACACGACCGGCGCACCCACGGAGGCGTTCCTGGGACAGAAGCCCCTCACGGTCTGAGCGGAACGGCCTACGGCCTGAGCGCGGTCGCCAGTTGGGCGCGCGAGCGCACGTCCAGCTTCTGGTAGATCCGGGTCAGCCGTGCCTCGACCGTCTTCACGCTCAGATACAGCTTCGCCGCCGCCTCCTGGTTGCTGGCCCCCTGCCCGACCAGCCGGGCCAGGCGCAGCTCCGCCTCGGTGAGCGCGGACAGCGCCGGAAGCGCCTCCTCGCCCACCGGGCCCTCACCCGCAGGGCCGGCCGGCGTCTCGCTCGTCAGCACGAGCCACGGCGCCGCCCCGGCCCGCTCGAACACCCCGGCGGCCGCCTGGAGCGCGGCCTGCGCCGCCGACCTCCGTCTGCGCCTGCGCTCCACCCGGGCCAGCGCCACCAGCGCCCGGCCCCGCTCCAGCGGCAGCCCCGCCCGCACGAAGCGCTCCGCCGTACGGGTGAGCAGCTCCGCCGCCTCGTCCGTCCGGCCCTCCGCCGCCAGGCACAGCCCGTACGCCCGGTCGAAGCCGAGCAGCACCGAGGTCCGCCCGAGCCGCTCCGCCACCGGCCGCACCTCCGCCAGGACCGCCACGGCCTCGTCGACGGCGTCGTGCGCCAGCAGCGCCTCCGCCAGCTCCTCGTGCCAGCGCAGCATCGACGGGTCGACCGTGGACTGCGCCCGCTCGTTCGCCTCGACCCGGCGCAGCGTCTCCAGGGCGGCGGCGACGTCCCCGTTGACCAGCTGGACCCGGCCGAGCGCGTACAGGCTGCGGGAGAGGAAGACCCGGTCGCCCTCCTCCTCGGAGGCCTGGACGCTGCGCCGGGCGTAGCTCGCCGCGCGGCCGAAGCTGCCGCCCGCGGTCTCGGCGAGCGCGAGCGCGTACCACGCGGGCCCGGGGGAGAGGCCCGCCTCCAGGGTGAGCGCGAGCGACTGGCCCGCGTGCGCCAGCGCAGCCGAGCAGGGCCCGAGTCGGGACTCGATCTCCGCGAGGGTGCTGAGCAGTTCGATGGCGTCCTCGACGGAGCCGCGCCGCTGCACCAGCGGGAGCAGCGCGTTCAACTGGTCGCGGGCGTCCACCAGCCGCCCGTCGAACAGGGCGTGACGGATCGTCAGGATCTGGGCCGCGTTACGGATCCCGGCCGGCCGCTCGGCCGTCTCCAGGGCCCGGGCCTGCGCGAGCACCGCGTCCGCGTCCGAGGAGCCGAGGGCCCGCTCCATGCGTGCCTGTACGGTCAGGGCCTGCGCCGCCGTGCGCGGATCGCCCATCGAGGCGGCGAGCGCGGCCGATTCCACCGCCGCCGCCCGCGAGCGCAGCGGATCGCCGTCCGCCAGCACGTACTTGACGGCGAGCCGGAGCTGCACCGCCGCGCGCAGCGCCGTGTCGCCCTCGGAGTCCTCCATCGCGTGGACGTACATCTCGTCGAGACCGGTCAGGCCCTGGCCCGCCGTGTCCAGGACGGCGAGCCGGGCCCGTACCCGGTCGGCGGGCACCGCGTCGCGGGCCAGCAGGTCCGTCGCGGCCCGCATCGCGAGATCGGCGCGGGCCGCGCGGGCGGCCTCCTGGGCGGCGTCGACGAGCCGGGCGATCCGCCGCGTACCGTACTGGCCGGGGGTCGACTCGGCCGCGAGCAGGGCGAGTTCGGCGGCCAGCGCGCGGTTGCCGCGGCCCCGGGCGAGGTCCGCCGCCGCGCCGACCTCGGCGGCCAGCTCCTCGTCCGGCGCGTCGGTGGCGAGCGCCCGGTGCCGTACCGCCTCGACGGGATCGTCGACGACCTCCGCCAACGCGGCGTGCCCCGCGCTGCGTTCGGCCCAGCAGGCGTCGTGCACCAGGGTGGACGGCAGCAGCCCGGCCGTGAACGCGACCGTCCCGTCCTCGGCCACCGACACCAGACCGGCCCGCTCCGCCGCCGCGAGGTCCGCCTCCGCGTCGGGGCGCCCGGCCCGGCGCACCAGCACCGCCGAGGGGCGCAGCGCGAGCGCCGCCAGGAGCAGGGTCTCGCGCACGGCGGGCGGCGCGGTGCCGAGCAGTTGCCGGGCCAGGTCGCGGGCCCGGCCGGACAGGGTCAGCGCCTCGGCGTGGTGCACCGGGGTGCGGGCGTCGGCGAGCGAACGGCCCACAGCGAGCGCGAGGCGCGGATTGCCGCCGCTCGCCTTGTGGATGCGCCCGGCCATCCGGGAGGGCAGCCGGTGGTGGATGAGGAGTTCGGCGATCTCGTCGGCGTGCAGCGGAGGCACGAGCACCACGTCCGCCTCGGACGGCACCCACAGGTGCGTGTCGTGCGTGTCCTCCGTGCCGTACGCCGCGTACGCCTCCGGCGTCTCGACGGAGACCACCCGCAGCGCGGGCGGCGCCAGATGCAGGGCGAAGCGGAGCAGATCGGCACTGTCGGGGTCGATGTGCTGCACCCCGTCGACGACGAGCAACGCGGGCCCGCGCGCGGTGAGCGCCCGCAGGATCCGGGCGATCCCCAGCCGCAACGCGATCGGGTCCCACCCACCATCGTGCAGCGGCGCCTCACGGCAGAGCATGGCGACGGCGGTCCGCTGCGGACCCGGCAACGCGTCGAAGACTCCGGAGGCGGAGGGGCCGAGGGGGTGGGGGGTGGAGGGGCCGGTGGGGCCGTCGGCGGTGACATGGGGGTCGGGTGGGGTGGTGGCGTGTGTGGGGGTGGTGGCGTGTGGGGGCATGGTGCCGTACGGCGGAGTGCTGCTGTACGCGGGGGTGGCTCGGTACGTCGGAGTGGTGCCGTGCGTGGGGGTGGCTCGGTTCGGGGGGTTGGTGCCGTGCGTGGGGTTGGTGCCGTTCGCAGGGGCGGGGTGGTACGTCGAGTGGGCGCCGTTCGCCGCCGGGGGGCGCGGCTCCGGGGCCACGGGGTCCTCGTCCGCGCCGGGCGGGATCCCGGGCGGCGTGCCCGGGGTGACCGTGGAGGTCGGGGTGGCCGGGGCAGTCGCGGTGGCCGGGCCGGTCGGGGTGAGCGGCCCGGTCGGAGCGGTCGGAGCGGTCGGAGCGGTCGGCCCGGTCGGGGTGGGCCAGGCGACGGTGGCCGTGATCGAGGCCACCAGGGCGGCCGCGGTCGCGCCGGGTATGTCGCGGTCGGCGGGGAGCGTGGCCAGCCACAGCACGGTCTCGCCGCGCGCCTCCGCACGCGCCGCCGCGGCCAGCGCGACCTCGGTCTTGCCGACCCCGGCCGGGCCGGTGAGCAGCGCACGGCCCCGTGAGTGGAGCACGCGTTCGATGCGGGCGAGGAGTTCCTCCCGGCCGACGGGCGCCGGGGGCGCTGTCGTCATGCTTCCACCACCCTCCGGCCCTCGGGGCCCGGCCCATGAGCCCCGTTGGGCAGAGAATACGGAGCCTGTCGCCCCAGTCCAGGCCCCATGTCCGGCATACGGACAGCGGCCGCCGGTCGACGGTCCGTCACCGGCGCCAGGAAGCGCCCGTGGTGTAGACCACGGGCGCTTCGCTGACCAGCGATGATGCTGATGTGGGGGGTGATTCTGAAAGGAACCCGAGTGACCTAGAAGGTCAGGCTCCAGGAGTCGATGTAGCCGGTGTCACCCGTGGCCACATCGCGGACCTGCAGCTTCCAGGTGCCGTTGGCGACCTCGCTGGACGCGTCGACCGTGTAGGTCGCGAGCACGTTGTCCGCGCTGTCCGACGAGGAGGAGGCCTTCAGGTTGCGCACGGTGCCGTCGGGGGCGATCAGGTCGATGACCAGGTCCCCGCGCCAGGTGTGCTTGATGTCCACGTCGACCTTGAGAGCGGCCGGCGCGTTGCCGGTGCGGCCGGTGACGGCGATCGAGGAGCTCACGGTGGCGTTGTCCGCGATGGTGACGTCGGTCGCGTTGGTGAAGACGGTGCCGGCGGGCGGCGCGGTGGTGACCGCGTCGACCGTCTTGGCGGCGTCGGCGATGCCGGTGCCGCAGCCGCCGGTGCAGGTGCCGGGCAGCGGGCGGGCGTTGGCCTTGATCGCCGACTCGATGTCGGCCGGCGTCAGGGTCGACTTGGCCGACTTCAGGAGCGCGGCGAGACCGGCGATGTGCGGGGCCGCCATCGAGGTGCCCTGGTAGGGCTTGTAGCTCTCGGCCGACTGGACGGTGGTGCCGGAGTTCAGCGTGGAGTAGATGCCGTTCTCGGGCGTGGTCACGGTACCGGGGGTGTCGGTCGAGCGACGGGTCTCGCCGCCGGGGGCCGCCACGTCCACGATGGTGCCGAAGTTGGAGTAGAAGGAACGGTTCCCCTCGCGGCTGGTGGACGCCACGGTGATGACGTTGGAGCAGTTCGCGGGGGTGAAGCCGGACGCGTTGGCGTTGCTGTTGCCCGCGGCGACGACGACGGTGGTACCGCGCGAGACGGCGCCGTTGATCGCGGTCTGGTAGACGCTCGGGCAGGTGGCGCTGGCGCCGCCCAGGCTCATGTTGATGACCTTGGCCGGGGTCGGGTTGGCCGGGACGCCCGGCACGGTGCCGCCGGAGGCCCAGGTGATCGCGTCGGCGATGTCGGAGGACGAGCCGCCGCACTTGCCGAGCACGCGCACCGGCTGGATCTTCGCGTTGTACGCGATGCCCGCGATGCCCTTGGTGTTGTTGGTGACCGCGGCGATGGTGCCGGCCACGTGGGTGCCGTGCCAGGAGGAGTTGGAGGCCTTGGAGCCGGTGCCGCACTCGCCGTCCGTGGCGTTCCAGTCGCCCTCGTCCTTCGAGTCCGCGTCGCGGCCGTTGCCGTCGCGGGCGTCGGCGGAGGTGGAGATGAAGTCGTACCCGGGGACGACGTTGGTCGCCAGGTCCGAGTGGGCGGCGTAGCCGGTGTCGATGACGGCGACGGTGACGCCGGAACCGGTCGTCTTGTCCCAGGCGGTGGGCACGTTCATGCCGCCGGTGGGCTCGAAGAGGTCCCACTGCTTGGCGTAGTCGGTGTCGTCCGGGGTGACCGCCATGGCGTACGCGCGGATGTCCGGCTCCACGGAGGCGACCTGCGGGTCGGCGCGGAAGGCGTCCATGACCTCGGCGACGTCCTGCTTGGTGGCGGAACCGCCCAGGTTCACCAGCGCGGCACCGCCGGCCAGGCGGCGCTCGAAGGAGAGCTTCTCGCCGGTCTTGGCGGCCTTGTCGGCCGTGTCGCTCTTGGCGGCGGTGTTCGAACCGGCCTCGGCGGACGAGGACTTGTAGGTCACGATGACCTTGTCGACCGGGGCGCTGGGCAGCGCGGCCATCGACTGGGAAGCGGGGACGGGCTTGGGGCTGACAGCGGCCGGGACGGCGGCGAACGCCCCGGAGGTGGTGGCAGCGGCGCCGAGGATCGCGGCGCTCGCGACGACCACGGATATGACTCTCCGCCTGGAACCGTTCAAGGTGTGGCCCTTTCGAGTACGACGTGAGGGAGCAGTGGCGGCGGCGCGGGATCCGCGGGGCGAAGTGGGGTCGCGACCGTCGTCTCCCTGGGCGTGGGGGCCCGTGCGCCGCCACCGGCGCGACGGCCCGGGTCAAGGCCGTCCCCGGCGGACATCACCCACCCCTTCTCATGCACCTGACAGGTGGAGAGGGGAGGGGGATCTGCCGGTGCGGCAGACAGTAGGGAACGCCGAGGTGAACTCGATACGGGGAAAACCCTTGTCACCCCTCGGGGGAGGGAGGGGGAGGGGCGGGGGACCGGGGAGGTTTACGCGATGTTGGGCCGTGAGTCGGGCCCTGAGTCGGGCCCTGAGCCGGGCCCTGAGCCGGGCCGCGAGTCGGGCCCTGAGCCGGGTCCTGGAGGGAGGGGCCGTGAGGGGGTGATTCGCTCGAGGGTGCGGGGCCGGTCGTCCTGGAGGCGGGGCGGGCGGCGGGGGCGGGCCGCCGCCGCCCACCCGGCCCCCAGGTCAGCCGAGTTCGAGAGTGGTGACCCCGAACACCCGGTCCCGCGCGACCGGCCGGATCGGGCCCGTGTACATCCGGGCCGTCTCGAAGGTCGGTTCAAGCCCCCGCTCGCCGGCGAGCCGGGCCGCCGCGGGATTGGCCTCGGGCATGTCGACGGCGATCCGCTCCGAACCGAACGAACGGGCCGCCGCGGCGAGGGCGTCGAGCAGGGCCGCCGCGTCGGCCGGGGTGTCGGCGAAGAGCGGCCCGATCCGGGCCTCCGTCTCGGCGGGACGCACCACCCCGTATCCGCTCACGCGGCCGTCCGTCAGCCGGACCAGCGCGCGATGCCCGGGCGTGGTGAGCCAGGACCTCAGAAAGCGCGGACGCTCCGCGGGATGACAGATGCCGTCGTACGCGGCGAGCGCCCCCGGATCCACCCGTTCGGCGGCCACCACCCCGGCCACCGGCCCCTCGGCCGCCGGGACTTCACCCACGAACCGGGCGGTCCGGTAGGCGGGCGCGAACCCCGACCGCCGGTAGTTGTCCTGCTGCGCCGGCACCCCGTCGAGCCCGACCGTCCGCTCCCCCGCGTGCGCGAGCGCGGCCCGCCAGGTCGCGAGCCCGTGGCCGAGACCGCGCTGGTCGGGCCGGACGAGATAGAACCCAAGGAAGGAGTAGACGTCGCTGTAGTTGACGACCGAGATGGCGGACACCACCTCCCCGTCGATCCGCCCGAGGAAGAACCCCTCGGGATCCTGCGCGAAGAACGCCGAGGCATCGGCGACCCCGGGATTCCACCCCTCGGCGGCGGCCCAGTCGCGCACCAGCGCCCAGTCCTGGAGCGAGGCGCGGGCGATGTGGAGGGTCATGGGGGTCCCTTCGTCTGACGGGCGGGTGGGCGCGGGCCGGGACGGCGCGCGGGCGAATTACGGCGGCCCGGCGGCCCCCGGCGGCCCGCGGTGGTGTCCGGGGCCGCCCGGAGTCGTCCGGGGCCGCCCGGTCGTTCCTGGTGCCGCCCGGTGGTCGCAGGCGACGCCTGGCGATCCGGGTGGACCGCGGTGGTCCCGGCGCCGCCCGGTGGCCCCCGACGCCGCCTGGCGGTCCCGGCGGTCCCGGCGATTCCGGTGGCTCCCGGCGACGCCCGGCGACGCCCGGCGAACCCGGTGGCCCCCCGTGATCCTGGCGGATCGCGAGGGACAGCGACGGGTCGCGACGGGTCGCGACGGTCGGGGGCAGCCAGGGTCGGCCAGGGTCGGACGGGAACACCAGGAGTCTCCGGGAGCCGCCGGGGGGGGCGGCTAGGCAGCCGCCGAGCATAGCGGCGGCGCGCCGTCCGCACGACGTACCGCCGTCGCTTTCCGGCCGTCTCGCGGCGAGGACCTCTGGAGGGGGCCGGGCGTGGGGCCGATCCGAGGCACCCGCCCCGTACGACCTCCTGGGCGCCGGACCGCCGCCCCGGCAGTCACCCCACCAGCCGCAGTGCTCCCTCCGCGACCCCCACGCGTACCGACTGCCCCCACGTCAACTCCAAGGCGTCCGACTCCATCCCGTCGCCGAACGCCACCAGCCGGTCCGACTCGACCACGAGCCGCAGCGTTTCGTCCGCCGCCAGCAGGCCCGCCACGTGGCCGGTGCCGGAGTCCGGGGAGGGCCAGGCTTCGCGGACGGACCAGGCGAGGTGGGGGGTGGTCGGGGCGGGGAGGGGGAGGGGGCTGGAGTGGTGGTGCCAGAGGGAGCGGAGCCAGCCGGTCGCGCCCGTGCCGGTGCCGACGAGGACGCCCGAGGAGGCCTGCCGTTCCGCCGGGCCCGACGGCGCCTGGAGGGTGTAACGCGCCGTCTGATGGCCGGGCGCGCCCACGTAGACCTCGTTGAGCGCGAGCAGCCGCTGCCCGTCGTCCGTGACCGCCTCGGCCATCGTGAGGTCGTCCACCGCCGTCCGCACCCCCGTGACGGACGGCAGCAGCCGGTGGGCGTCGGCCGGCCGGTGGCGGACCAGGACGCCCGTGTTGCGCCCCGGATCGACGTCGAAGCCGACGACCGGCTGGCCCGTCAGGTACTTGGCCGCGTTGGCCACCAGACCGTCCTGGCCGACCACCACGACCACGTCCTCGGGGCCGAAGAGGAACCGGTCCAGGTCGGCCCGTTCGACCTGGGCCCGCCGCCACTTCAGCGGCACCGCCGCCGTGACCTCGGCGAGCGCCCGCGAGGTCCGCTCATGGCGCTCCCGGACCTCCTCGACCGAGCGCCCGCGCGCGGCCAGGAAGAACGCGGCCTGCCCGTGCGTCCCGTGCCGGGCGAGCAGCTCCTCGTACTCCGTCGTGCGGTGGACGAGCACCGCCCGCGCGGCCAGGCTCACGAGCCCGCACCGCCGCCGCCCAGCCGGGCGAGCAGCCCGGTCAGCACGTCCGGCGACAGCGTGAGGTGCTCGATCCGCGGCAACTGCTCGGCCGCCCGGGTCGCGGCGAGGGCGTGCAACGTCGCCGCCGGCACCTCCGCGTGCGCCCGCAGCCACGCGGTCTGCGCCTCCGCGCGCGCCGCCCCGACCTCGCGCGCCGCCTCCGCCTCCGCACGCGCCAGCCGGACCGTACGGGCCGCCTCGGCCTCGGCCCGTACGGCGTCGGCGGCCGCGCTCTCCTCCGCCTCGCGCCGCGCGTTGACGCCCCGCTGGTCGACCAGCCGCTCCTCCTGCCGCGCCAGTTCGATCCGGCTGGCCAGCTCGTTCTCGGCGATGGCGCGCTCGCGTTCCACCGCGACCGCCCGCCGCTCGTACGTGGCCCGGTCGGCCTCCTGCTGGATCCGCTCGCGGGCCGGGGTGCGCAGGGCGCGCTCGACCTCGGGCTCCGGTCGCAGGGCCACCACCCGGACGGCCACCACCTCGATACCCGTGTCCGGCAGCCGCGGTTCGGCGGCGAGTCCGGCCGCCATCCGGTCCCGTACCGCCGCGGCCCCGTCCACGAGCGCCTCGGCCAGCGGGATACGGGCGAGCACGTCGAGGGCGTGCTGCTGGGCGCTCTCGGTGAGCAGACCGGCTATCTGCTCCAGCGGGGTGCCGCGCCAGACGCCCGTGTCCGGGTCGACCGAGAAGTCGAGCCGGGCGGCGGCAGCGCCGGGGTCGGTGATCCGGTACGTGACGGTGGACTGGACGCTCACGTCCTGGAAGTCGGCGGTACGGGCGTGGAAGGCCATCGCCAGCTCGCGGTCGTCGACCGGCACCTCGGAGAGGGCGGCGGACAGCGCCCGGAACCAGAAGCTGAGTCCGGCGCCGTCGTGGACGGTCCGGCCGCCGCGCTGGTGGCGGATGTGGGCGGTGGGCGCGGAGCGCAGATGGCGCCAGCCGGCCCGTCGGGTGATGTCGGCCATGTGGAACCTCCCCTTGTCGTCAGGATGACGATAGGGGTGTTCATTGATTGTCGTCAAGATGACGAGATGGGAGGGGGAGGCTGTGTCGGGGGTACGCGGCTGACGCCCCCGCCCCCGCCCCTCACCGGGCAGGGGCAGCGGACAGGATCAGCGGACAGCCTCGGGCACGGGCACGGGCACGGGCACGGGCACGGGTACGGGTACGGGCACGGGCACGGGAATCGGAACGGGGGCGGGGGCGGGGGCGGGAATCTGCGGCGTCGGCGTCGGCGTCGGCAGCGGATCCGCCGACCGCCCGTTCCGTGCCGCCGACTTCCCGCCGTCCGTGGGTGCCGCCGGAGTCGGGATGCCGTCCAGGAGGGCCTCGTGCGCGGCCCCCTGGCCACCGGTGGCGCCCTCCGGCCCAAGCCCCGTCGTCAGGAGGACCACCCCCCTGGCCGCCACCAGCGAGGCGACGGCGGCGACCGCCCAGCCCCAGGCGCCCGCCCGGAAGGTCTCGCCGAGCAGGGCCACGCCGATGACGGCGGCGGCGGCCGGGTTGGAGAGGTTGACGACGGCGAGCGGCGCGGCGAGCCCGCCCCGGTAGGCGGCTTGGGAGAGCAGCAGCCCGCCCACCGCGAACGTGGCGATCAGCACCGCGAGCAGGGCGGTCTGCCACCAGCCGGTCGGCCCGCCGGGCAGGTCGCGGGCGAGTGCGGTGGTCAGGGTCTGGGTGAGCGCCGAGCCCACCCCGGAGGCCATCCCGGAGGCGGTGGCGTGGCCGAGGCCCCGCCTCCGCGAGGCGGTCCCCTCGCGGGCGCGCGAGCGGGAGGCGAGCAGCCCGATGAGGAGCAGGGTGGCCGCCGTGACGATCAGGGCCTCGCGCAGGTTCAGGGCCTCGTCGGGGGCGGCGGGCCCGGTCACGGCCACCAGGCCCACGAGGCCGACCAGGGTCCACAGCGCCCCGCGCCACTCCGCGCGGGTGACCCGCCGGTGCGCGCCGTACGCGCCGATCGGCAGGGCCGCGACGAGGGTCAGCGCGCCCAGCGGCTGGACGAGGGTGAGCGGCCCGTAGTGCAGCGCGGCCACGTGGGCGAGGGCTCCGGCGGCGTTCAGGCCGACCGCCCACCACCACTGGGGGCGGGCGAGCAGCCGGCGCAGCGCCCCGGGGCCGCCGGCGGAGGCGGAGGCGAGCCGCGACTGGGCGACCGCGGCCAGGGCGTACCCGGCGGCGGAGACGAGCGAGAGGAGGATCGCGACGGCGGTCCCGGCGGCAGGGCTCATCGCAGGACTCCGGCGGTGGCGGGGGTGAGCGGTGCGAGGGCTCTCGCCTCGGTCGTCCGGCCCGGCGCGGGCACGACGAGGAGGGCGAGCCCGAGCAGGACGGCGGCGGCGAGGGCGTCGGACCAGTAGTGGTTGGCGGTGCCGACGACGACGAGCAGGGTGAGCAGCGGGTGCAGCAGCCACAGCACGCGCCAGCGCGAGGAGGTCGCGGCGATCAGGCCGACGGCGAGCATGAGCGCCCAGCCGAAGTGCAGGGAGGGCATCGCGGCGAACTGGTTCGCCATCGAGTCCGTCTCGGGCGTCGCGCCGTACACGGAGGGTCCGTAGACCTGGGCGGTGTCGATGAGGCCGGTCGCGGCGAGCATCCGCGGCGGCGCGAGCGGTACGAGCAGGTGCAGGGCGAGCGCGGCGGCGGTCAGCAGGGCGAGGACCCGGCGCGACCAGACGTAATGGGCGGGCCGACGCCAGTAGAGCCAGGCGAGGAAGGCGAGGGTGGCGGGGAAGTGCACGGCCGCGTAGTACGTGTTGGCGGCCTTGATCAGGCCCTCGCCGTGCAGGAGCAGCTGCTGGATCGTTCCCTCGCCGGGAAGGTGGAGCGCGCGCTCGAAGTCCCACACGCGGTCGGCGTTGTGGAAGGCGCGGGTCTCGTGCCCGTTCGCGAAGAGCCGGCCGAACTTGTAGACGAGGAAGAGCGCCGTGACGAGCAGCAGCTCGCGCACGAGGGGCGGTCTGGGGGTAGCCGTCGCCCCCGGTCCTGCGGGACGTGGTCTCCGTATCCCGCGTATCCCGCGCATCCCGGCAGCCATGTCTCGGCCCCTTTTTTCCGTCAATTCGGACAGCAAACGGAGGAACTCTAGATCCGAATTCATCGAGACGCAAGCGTCTCGATACGTTTGCGTCTCGATTGTGCACCCCCTACTCTCGTATGTGCGGAGAAAGCTGTCCGCTGGGTACGGGGCGTCCGGGAGGAAATCGATGTCCACGCAGGCCGCGACCGCCGCCGCGAGGCGCGGAAAACTCACCCCCGAGCGGGAGACGGAGCTGTACGAGGCCGTCATCTGCCTGCTCCGCGAGGGCGGCTACGACTCCGTCACCATGGAGGGCGTCGCGGCCCGCACCAAGTGCGGCAAGGCCACGCTCTACCGCCAGTGGGGCACCAAACCCCGTCTCGTCACCGCCGCCCTCGACAAGCGCCGCTGCGCCGTCTTCACCGGCATCGACACCGGCTCCCTGGTCGGCGACCTGCGCGCGGCCGCCGACGTGGCCGCCTCGCACCGTGACCGGGACGCGGAGCTGATGGAGGCCGTCAGCCAGGCGTACATCCAGCACCCCGACCTGCGTACGGCGCTGCGCGAGACCGTCATCGAACCCGAGGTCGCCGCGCTCGACGCGATGCTGGGGCGCGCGGTCGAGCGCGGCGAGATCGACGCGGACAACCCGGCCATCGGCTTCGTCGCCCCCAGCTTCCTCGGCATCCTCCGCATCGAGCGCCTCTTCGAGGAGCGCTTCGCCGACCCGGACACGATGCGCACCTTCGTGGACGCCGTCCTGCTGCCCGCGCTGCGGGTACGGGACGCCTCGGACGCCCCCGAGGTGTGAACCCCGGGCCGCTCCGGCACCCTGAACCCATGCCGAAGCCCCACCCTGCGCCCCCCTCCCCCGTGCGCGTACGGCGGATCTACGACCCGCCCGAGCCGGACGACGGCCTGCGGGTCCTAGTCGACCGCCTCTGGCCCCGAGGCCTCGCCAAGGCCGCCGCGCACATCGACGAGTGGCCCAAGGCCCTGACCCCCTCCACGGAGCTGCGCCGCTGGTACCACGGGACGGAGGGGGAGTACGAGGAATTCCGCCGCCGTTACCGCCTGGAACTCACCGAACCAGCCGCCGCCGAGGCCCTCACGGCCCTGCGCGCCCGCACGACGGAGGGCCCGGTGACCCTGCTGACGGCGGCCAAGGACCCGACGGTGAGCCATACGGCGGTCCTGACGGAGGCGTTGGGGGAGACGGGCGACGGCTGAACGCGGGGTGCGACCCTTTCGGGCCAGGTGGGGCCGCGGCTCTGTTCGCGGGGCGGTGCCGGGGGCACGATGGGCTGCGGGACCCGGCACGGTGCGGCGGCACGGAGCCGCCGCCCGACGACGCGAAGCCTGTCCCGCTTCCTTCCCCCCCGCTCGGCGACTGCGAGGAGGCACCGCATGGAGCAGGTGGACTCGGTGGGCTCGGTGGGTGGGGCGGATCCGGCGGTGGTGGTCCGGGCGGCCCTGGTGGGCGGGGCGGATCCGGCGGTGGTGGTCCCGGCGAATCCGGGTCCGGCTTCGGACCAGGCCTCAGCCCCGGACCAGGCCTCGGGACAGGCCTCGGCCGAGGCTCCGGGACAGGCCTCGGGCCATGCCTCGGCCCTGGCCCCGGATCAGGCCTCGGACCCGGCCCAGACCCAGACCCAGACCCCGGCCCCGGCCCCGGCCCCGGACCCAGCCCAGGCCCAGCGAGACAGGGCCCCGACCCCCGCCCAGCCCCAACGGGCCCCCCACCCCGCCCTGGACGCCCTCCAACGCGACCCCTACCCCCTCTACGCCCGCGCCCGCCGCTCCGAGGGGCTGACCTTCGTCCCCGAGCTCGACGCCTGGCTGGTGGCGCGGGACGCCGACATCCGGGAGGTGCTGCTGCGGCCGCAGGACTTCTCGTCCGCGCAGGCGTTGCGCCCGGACGTGGTGCCCTCGCCCGCCGCGCTCGCCGTGCTCGCGCGGGGGTTCGCGGCCCGGCCGACCGTCGTGTCCACGGACGGGCCGGCCCACAGCCGGCACCGGGCGCCGCTCAACAGTGGCCTGTCGGCGGCCGGTACCGCCGCCCTCACGCCGTACATCCGCAGGCAGGCCGAGAGACTCGCGGAGGCGCTCGCCGACAGGCTCGACGAGCCCGGCCGGGCGGCCGACCTCATGGCGCACTACGCGCGCCCCCTCCCCGGCGCCGTCGTCGGCAGGCTGCTCGGCCTGGACCCGGCCGACGTGCCGACCGCGGTGCACGGCTCGTACAGCGCGGAACGCCTGCTCTTCCGGCCGCTGGCCGAAGCGGAACAGATCGCCGCCGCCGAGGACGTCCTCGCGCTCCAACGGCTCCTCGACCGGTACGCCCGCGACCGGCGGGCACGGCCCCGGGACGACCTGATCAGCACCATGGTGACCGCCCTCGCCCCCGACGCGGGACTCGGCCCCGGAAGGCGGGAGCTCACCGGGGACCAGCGCTGCGAACTGGTCTCCAACCTGCAGAACCTGCTGATAGCGGGCCATCTCACCACCACCGCGCTGATCGGCGGCACGGTGCTCCACCTGCTGCGCCACCCCGACCAGTGGCGACTCCTGCGCACCCGGCCGGAACTCGTACCCGCCGCGGTGGAGGAGGCCGCCCGCTACGACACGCCGGTCCAGGGCTTCCGCCGTACGACGACACGCCGGGTCGTCGTCGCCGGCACCGAACTGCCCGCCGGGGCGACCGTCTTCGTCGCGTACGGCTCCGGGAACCGCGACGAGGCCCGCCACCACGACCCCGACGTCTTCGACATCACGCGCCCCAGCCCGCAGCCCCGTCACCTCGCCTTCGGCCATGGCCGACACGGCTGCCCGGGCGCCCAGCTGGCGCGCGTCCAACTCCGCACGACGCTGGAGGTGCTGACGCGCCGCCTCCCGGACCTGCGCCTGGCGGAGGGGCCCGCGCCCGTGATGCGCCCGACCCTGATCCACCGCTCGCCCGAGGAGCTGCCCGTCACCCGCTGAGCAGCAGCCGCGGCGCCTCCGCGGCGGCGTCCGGCACGGGGGCGCCGGGCACCTCGACACGGGCGGCCAGCTCCCGGGCCCAGGCCGCCACCCCGCCGACGTCGATCCCGTACGAGCCGGCCCCGGTACCGGCGTACCCGGCGACCCGCTCCGCCCCGCGCCGCAGCAGCCGCGCCCCACCCGTCGCGTTCCCACGCGCCGCGTGCGTGAGGCCCACGGCGAGCTGGGCGAGCCCCTGCCACAGGTCCCGCTCCCGCCCCGGCCCGGACTTCCAGGCGTCCTCGAAGACCTCGTGCGCGTGGAACGGCATGCCCGCGTCCAACAGCCGCTGCGCCTCCCGCACGGTCTCGCCCGGCGCCCGCACCAGCCCCTCCGGCTGCCGCGGCACCCCCTCGGCCCCGTACGGCAACGGCCGCCCGAGCCCGTCCCGCGGCCGCGCACTCCGCGCCCGCCCGTCCCGGTCCCGATCCCTGTCCATCCCCCCATTCTCCGCCGCCCCACCCGGTGACACCCCGTGTGGTGATCCACCCCGTGAAGTGAGGTAATGTTCTCTTGCACGCCGCCACCGGGGACAAACCGGAGGCAGCCGGGCACCGGGACGTGGCGCAGCTTGGTAGCGCACTTGACTGGGGGTCAAGGGGTCGCAGGTTCAAATCCTGTCGTCCCGACTCGAAAGAGTCGTAGATCAGGGGCCGTTTCAGAGAGATCTGGAACGGCCCCTTGATCGTTTTTGGGGACCGGTTGGGGACCATGTCGCTCAACCGCGCCGGCGGGCGATCCGAGCGGGCTCGGCGGGGGGCCGCGGCGCGCGGAGCACGCTGAGGTGTACCGAGAGGGCGGCGCCCGCGACGGTGACCTTGTGGACGCCGGGGTTCAGGCATCGCTGGGTGGTGTACAGCCGGGCCGATCCGAGTACGCCTGCCTCGCGCCGCTGCGCCCGCACGACCTCGGACCACTGAGCGTCCAGTTCCGCCCAGCTCAGCCCGTCGGCGGCATCGGGCGCCAGCATGACCGACAGGCACAGGAAATCGTGCTCCCGCCGGAGCGCGGCCTGCCACACCCCCGGTCCCGATCGCCTCCTGGCTGCGAGCAGCCCCCGCGTGCCCCGGACTTCCGTGCTCCCGGCGACGCCCGGCAGGCATGCGTCCCAGCCGTTCCCCGGTTCCAGCCCCGTACCAGTGCCCTCAAGCGGAACGGTCATCCCGAGTATCTCGCCGCACTTGTTCCACAGATCTCTGACGAAAGCGAGAGCGTCGTGCCCGTCGTCCCCCGTGGTGACGACGAAGAGATGCACCCTCAGGGATCGGGCACACTGCCACAAAGTTACGACCTGTCAAGGGCCAGTGGCGGTCTGTTACGGTGCCCTGGCTGTCGCGCTCGCGTGGTTGCCCGGCGTCCCGTCCTCGATGAGAAGAGAACCCGAATGAACGAGACCCCTCGCAAGACCGCTGTGGTCGGCGGTACGCGTGGCATCGGAGCCTCGATCAGCGCGACGTTCGCCCGCGCCGGCGACGACCTCCTGTGTACGGGGCGGAGCATTCCCGAAGCCTTCGGTGCGACGCTCCGCGGCGCGGCGCAGCGCCCGGGTCAGATCGTGGAGATGGTCGCGCTCGACGCTGCGGAGCCGGACTCGGCACGGCAACTGGAGGCGCGTGCGCGCTCGGTGCTTGGGGGGCTGGACGTGCTGTGTCTGAACGCCGGCGTGTTTCCCAGTACGCCGTTGGCCGAGATGTCGCTCCGCGACATCCGGGAGGTGTTCGCCGTGAACGTCGAGAGCCAGGTGCTCGCCGTAGCCGCCTGCCTGCCCCTGCTGAAAGAGTCGGCGCACGGCCGGGTCGTGCTCACGTCCTCGATCACGGGACCGATCACCGGTTATCCGGGCTGGAGCCATTACGGTGCCAGCAAGGCGGCGCAACTGGGGTTCATGCGGACCGCCGCTCTCGAACTGGCCCCGTACGGGATCACCGTGAACGCGGTGGCGCCCGGCAATGTGGCGACGGACGGGCTGACCGACCTGGGGGAGGAGTACCTGGCCCGGATGGCGGCCACCATCCCCCTGGGCCGGCTCGGCCGGCCGCAGGAGATCGCCGACACCGTCGCCTTCCTTGCCAGCCGCCAGGCGTCCTTCATCACGGGCCAGGTCATCGTCATCGACGGCGGTCAGACGCTCCCCGAGTCGCCCCAGGCGGTAGTCGCGGTCACCCTCGCCTGACCCTCCCGCCCGAACGCCCGCTCGTCGGTCGACCCGGCCCACCGGCCGCGGTGGTGAAGGCAGGGGCCTGGCCGCGTGCCGTTGAGTCTTCGGCCGCACCGGTCAGGCGGGGCGACGCCTACCCTTGCGCTCACTCCTCGCGCCCGTGCCATGCTCTTCCGGCTTCCGCCGCTGGTAAGCGAGGCGGCCGTCCGTGCCGACCAGGCCGGGGTGCGCGGCGGACGGTGCCAAGACCGTCGCGGTCATGGGATCCGACGAGATGGCCGGAAGAGCTCCGCAAGGAGCTCAAGTTCCTTCCGTAGAAGCAGATTCCGCTGCGGTCATGCGCCGATGCCGACCTCGCGGGCCTACTCGCCCGGCGGGACTCGAATGAAGCCCTCGATCCACTCGTCTTCGTCGAGCTCGCAGGCTTCGAAGTAGAAGCACTCCGGTTCATCACGGAAGCCCGGTAGCAGTCGAGCCTGACGTATACGCTCTTCGACCCGCTCAAGAGTTGAGTAGATACCGAGCAGTTTTACGTCGTCGCCGTCCGCCTCGTCGCAGAACACGCCGGTCTCATCGGCGTGCACCGTCGAGCCGTCATCGCCTGCTTCGTTCTGGTGGCCGACATGCCACAGCGGATACACGATCATGGACGCGAAGCTATCAGCGCGCGGACTTCCGAGCAGCGGCTCGGCATCGTGCGGTGGCAGGCCCGGAGTGGTCGGATCGCTGGGTCGCCGCGATGGTTCGCCCCCGCAACAACGTGTGGGGGCAAACCCTGGCTCAGCGTAGGTACGTGTAGTGGCTCAGGCGGGAGGACGTTGCCTTTTCGGTCTTGCCGTAGGCTTCGGCCAGTTTGGTCAGGGGGGTGGACGAGCGCGTGATGAGGCTGGCGGCGTATGGGGCGATCTCGGAGATGATGGCTTCCAGTTCGTCCGCGGCCTTCAGGACCTGGAGTGGTTCGTCCTCCTCGTCCACCAGGTGGTCCAGCCGTTTGCGTACCTGCCTCAGGAGTGTTGACAGGTCTTGGGGGAGCGGGACGGCGCGAGCGGCCACGTCGTCCATGTGGGCTTTCCAGTCCGCGCGTGGTGCGCTGGTGTCGTAGTCGCGAGGGTTGTCGTGTCGGTGGACCTGCTGCCAGTCGATCGGGTACGCCTTCTCGCCTCGCCAGCCGCAGGCGCAGCGGCCCCGCATCGATGCGGCCGTCGGGCGGCGCATCGAGCCGTCGTAGTACTGCCAGTCGATCGACTCGTAGAAGCTGGCGCCGCTGCTCGAGTCGAAGAACACCGGGCCGGGCTCGGTGCCGTCGGCGAGGAGCACCCCCACTACGCCTTCGTGAGACTCGTAACCCTCACGTTCCCAGCTCATCCCCACTCCTCCCTCGCGCGCGTTCCGCCGCGGCGGGCGGTCGTGGTGTCAGCATGCCTAGTCGGGCGGGGGGCTCGCAGTCGAATCGGGCATATGCCAAGGGGGATTGGCGCACGCTGCTCTCCGCGCGCCCCCCGGACGCGACCTCCCGCTTCGGAGAGTCGTGTGACGAGGCGGCGAGGCTTTGGCATGATCGCCGGGCTGTCCTACCGTGCCCAGTTCTGGAGGAACACCACGGCCAAACGTTTCGAGCTCGATCCGGCCTGGGTGCCGTGGTCGGCCGTCGATCCCGGTCTCATCGACTTCGCTTGGGACGAAGTGGAGGCCGCTGAGGTCGGCACGTTGATCGCCTCAACGGTGCCCCCGGGCGACGTGGAGTGGGAGGAGAGGTTTGGATGACCGGCGAGGGCGTGGGTGGCGGTGTCGGCGCCCAGTGGTGGTCCTTCCGGCCCCTGGGCAGTCCCGCGGCGACGGCCGCCACCGTGGTCGCCTCGCTGCTGGAGTGGCGCGGCTGGCTGGAGGAGCTGGCCGAGCGGTTCGAGCAGTTGGCTCCGGCCGTCGGCGCTAGCGCCGAGGATCACAGCTGGCATCTGGAACCGGCTGTCACTCGGCTCGTGACCTTGGTCGTGGACCGTACCTGTGCCGAGAGCAGCTGGTATCTGCTCTGCCGTACGGTGCTGACGTGGTTCCTCACTTCCATGGGCATGGGCGTGGAAGAGGCGAAGGACGCGGTCGACGCCGCGATCGGTGGACGTGAGCGCTGACGCCCTGGGCGCCTGGGGCCAGGTCAGAGAGCAGGTTGAATGTATCTCCGCTGCTGGTGAGGTGGCGGGTCCGGTCGAGCCCGTCGTGGACGGCCTCACCCTCTGGTGCGGGGAAGGGGGTCGCGCCTCGGACATTGATCGAGGCCGCCGGCTTCTCGCGGAGCTCGTCCACTCGCGAGCGGATGCTTCCCGTGGGCGACCACTCACCAGCACGCTTCTTACCGGGTGGCAGCGGCTGGTCCTCGGCGTGCCCGAGGTGCGGTTCCGGCGGGGCGACGCCTTCGCCAAGGGCGGCCGTGAACGCTACGCCCTGACCCCGCACACCCAGCGCGACTTCGAGCGCTGTCTGCGCGACAGCGCCGATCCGCACGTCCCCCTGGCCTCCCGCGCGGCCAGGGCCTACCTCGACGTCGCCTTCTTCCACCCTTTCCCGGACGGCAACGCCCGCCTCGCCATGCTCACCCTCGGCTACGTCCTGGAGCTGGAGGGAGTCCGGCTGGACCAGGTCGGGCCCTTGCAGACCACGCGCTACGCGGACGACGCCGCCGGGGCTGCCGCCCTGGCCGCCCTGGTTTTCGTCCTCATCCGCTCGACCCCCGCCAACGGGCCGCCAGGTCCGCCAGGTCCGCCGGGTCACATGGCCCGTCCTTCGGCGGAGCTTGATGTCGGTCATCGCCCAGCGGATCACGGGATCGGATCAGTGAGGCCGAGGGCCCGTTCCATGGGGGAGTGGAGCGGGCCCTCGGCCGGTCTGGGGTGGGGTGGGGCGGGTGGGCTACTCGGTGTTCCTCGACATCCGGTGGAGCCACCTGGTGACGTGGCCGGTCACTCCCCGGGTGTCGCGGGCCCAGCGGGTGTGGCCGTGGTGGGACGGGTCCTGTGGGGTGTGGTGGATGCGGTCTACGGGGGAGTTGGTGAGGCGGTCGCACAGGGCGTCGACCGCTTGGGGTGGGGCCAGGGTGTCGCCGGTCACCGAGATCGCCAGGACGGGGAGGCGGACCTTGGTGAAGGCCTTCTCGTACGGCATGTCGGCGCCGGTCGGCTCGAATCTTCCGGTGCGGCCGATCCTGGCCCAGTCGCGCATCACCCCGGCCGCCTGGCGCCCGCCGAAGCCGAGGCGATGGCCGGGGTAGTAGCCCAGGGTCATGCTGACGAGCGCGGCGAACTGGGTGCCCAGGAGGACTGCCACCCCGCGCGCCCCGGGGAACCTGCGGTGGTGCACGGTTCCCGAGGCGATCAGGATCAGGCCGTCCACGTCGGCCTCCGGGCGGGCCACGTACAGGAGGGACACCTGGCCGCCGATGCTGTGGCCGAGCAGGTGCACCGGCGTGCCCGGCGCGAAGTGTTCCCGTACGCGCACCACCAGCCGCGGCCAGTCCACGGCGGCCAGGTCCTGGTAGCCGTGGCGGGTGCCGCGTCCGCAGCGTGGGCGGGACCGGCCCTGGCCGCGCGGGTCGGCGGCGACCGTCGCGTACCCCTGGCGGGCCAGCTCCTCGCCCAGCGGCGCGTAGTACGACGCGGAGACGCCGAGGGCCGGACAGATCAGCACCACCGCCCGCACCGGGCCCGTCTCCGCGCGCGTCACCCGCGCGACCAACCGACCTTCGCCACCGGCGCCGTCCGGGTACGGGACGACGAGCTCGTCGGTGACGACGGCCCGCTCCGTCATCCGACGGCCCCGTCGAGGAGCATGTAGCGCAGGCGCGTGTCCTGGGTGCGCTCCGACCAGGACGCTGCCGTGGCCATGCGCTCCTCCGCGGTGGTGTCGACGAGCCGCCGGCCCTCCCACACCTCGTAGTCGCCGAGCAGGCCCGCCGCGTCCTTCAGGCCCTCCTGGAAGAGGGTCTCGCGCCGGTACAGGACGCGCTCCATGGGCAGGCTCGTCCACAGTTCGCGGCCGCGCCGTATGACGTCGAGCAGCCGGTCCGTGTCCTCGGGGTGGTCGAGCAGGCGCTGCCGGACGATCGCGCTGCCGACCGCCAGGTGCCGGATCTCGTCCATGTTGGCGCCCCGCTCCACCAGGGCCGCGCCCGGGTCGAGCAGGCGCCACTTGCGCTCGCTCAGCTCGGCGGCGGGCGCGAGGACGCCCTCGACGAGCACGGTCAGGGCGAGGACGCCGCCGTAGAAGTCGCCCTGGTCGCGCAGGACCGTCAGGCCGAACTCCTCCAGCGGGTCGAGCACCTCGGCGGCGGCCTGCCCGGCCACCTCCCGTACCGTCCGGGCCAGTTCGTCCGCCGGCACGCCCAGCGTGAGCAGGTGGTCGCGGAACGCCCGCGCGTGCCGGGCCTCGTCGACCAGCTGCGTCGTGAAGAACTCCAGGCACTCGGAGTCGGGCGCGCTGTTCACCAGGTAGCACAGGGCGCGCGTCGCCTTCTCCTCGGCGAGGTGGCGGAAGGCGAACTCGTCGATCACGGCGTCACGCAGGGGACCCGGGGCGCGCACGAGCTCCGTCGGCCCCGCGTCCTTCACCGTGCCGTCCGAGAGGCGGCGCAGCATCGTGCCGGCCACATGCTCGAACCAGTACGGCAAGTCGCACTGCCCCGGGGTCAGTTCGAGCTCCGCCGCCCCGTCCAGGACACCGGGCGCCCGATCCCAGTCGGTCTCTATGGGCTGGATGGGAAGAGTGTTCGACATGAGTGTCTCCGGATTCTGTAAGGGGACAGTGGGTCAGAGGGAGTTGGTGATGCGCAGCAAGTTCCACACGCTGCCCAGCCTCGGGCCGCCCTGGAACGCGGCGTACTCCGGCTCGATCACGTGCGGCGCCCACTTGAGCTTGAACGCCTCCTGCGTGCGGGCCGGGTACACCGCCTTGCCGTGCTCCGCGATCAGGCGCAGGGCGCGGTCCAGCATTGGTGACGCGGACGTCGGGGCGTGGGCGGCGGAGAGGCCCGCGAAGGGGGTGAGGCCCAGGTGGAGCCAGTCGACGCCCTCCGCCCGGAAGCGTTCGAGCGCGGTCAGGTTGACCAGTTCCACCGTGCCCACGGGCGCCGCCGGGGAGCGGCGCGTGAGGTCGTACAGGAAGCCGGGGCGGGAGCCCCAGGCGGGGGAGTACGTGATGTAGCCGACCGCGCGGCCCTCGACGCGGGCGACGAAGGTGCGCCGCAGCGGCGCGGCGAGGCCGCCGCGCTCGCCGATGAGGAAGTCGAGCTCCTTCACGTGCCGCCCCTTGGCGCGCAGCCACGCCGCGTCGATCGCGTCCAGCTCCGGCTGCGGCGCCAGGGAGTCCTCCTCCGTGACGACGACGCCCTCGCGGCGGGCCCGCGACACGTTCTGCCGCACCTTGGCGAGCGCCTTTCCCCGGACCGTGAAGCGCGCCAGGTCGATGCTGTACGACGTACCGATCTGGTTGACGCGGAAGCCGCGTGCCTCGTAGCGGGCGACGTCGTCGGCGCGCAGCTGCGCGGCCGTCAGGCGCGGGGGCCTGCCACGGTCCCCGGCCAGCTCCTCCAGGAACTCCTCCAGGAGCCGGTCCCGGTCCGCCGGGGCCGCGAACGGCCCGGCGAACTGGACGGTGTGCCGGCGGCCCCTGCGGTAGGCCACGACCCCCGGCACGCTCGTGCCGGGCCGGCGGACCGTGCCCGTGTTGAGGGCGAGCACACCGCTCGGGTGGTCCGCGTGGGCGGCGACGAGGTCGACGGCGTCCGGCGCCGACGTTCCCATCGCCTTCATCGGGACGCGCTCCCCGCTCCGGCCACCGGCCGGCGCAGCTCCTTCTCGAAGGCCTCGAACGCGGGGTGCACCTCGGGCTCGAAGGGCACGCTGAACGGCTTGAAGAAGTTGCCGAGCAGCCCCCGGTCGCCGCACAGGTGGAGCGGGACGGCGAGCAGCGCCCACTCCGGGCCGACCAGCCAGGCCCACAGCGCGACCACGGCGCCCGCGGTCAGCCAGCTGTGCATGGTGTTGTAGAGGATGTAGTACGCCTTGGGCACCCGCCCGCCCCTGGCCCTGCGGTGGGCCAGGGCGCCGGGCAGATAGCCGAGGACGTCGATGTACGCGAAGAGGGCGACGGCGACGGGCCAGCGCACCTCGTCCCAGTGGGCGACGAGCAGTCCGGCGCTGAGCAGCAGTCCCACCAGGTACTCGGCGCGCAGCAGCCGGAACGTCGTCCGGGTCTCGAAGCGGTTGACCGGGTCCATCAGGCCGCCACCTCCTGTCCGCCGATGAGGGCGTGCAGGATGTGCCCGATGGTCTGGCGCAGCACGCGCTCGGCCACCGGGTCGACGATGTTGGCCAGGGTCGGCAGCCCGAAGTCGAAGTCGGCGCTGAACTCCACCCGGCAGCCCGCCCCTTCGGGGGTGACCAGCCAGCGCCCGTCGAAGGTGTCGAAGTCGCCCCGGGTCTGCCGGAAGGTGATCGTCAGCGCGGTGTCGTCGAAGACGTCCTCCTCCTCCCAGGCGAGGACGCCGTTGCGGAAGTCGACCTCCCAGTCGCTGCTGAGGACGCCGTCGCGGGCGTCCTGCCGGACGGAGACCCGGCGCACGGTGTCGACCAGGTCGGGGTAGCGCGCGAAGTCGCCGATACGGGCGTAGGCGTCCCGCACCGTGACGTCGGCGGAGTGGTGGGTCAGGTGGACCGACCGCATGTCAGGAGGTTCCCTTCTGGTGGGGGAAGCGTTCGCCCAGGGCGCGGGCCGCCGCGTGCAGCGCGGCCGTCAGCTCCTGGAGGTCGGCCTCGTCGAGGACAGCCGGCGGCGTGAGACGTACCACCGCGTGGGCGTTGAGCGAGTGGTTGACGATGACGTTCAGGTGCAGGAGCTCCAGCAGGAACTCCCCGGCGAAGCCCGGGTCCTGGAACTCCACACCGATGAGCAGGCCCGCGCCGCGCACCTCGCGCACCAGATGCGGGCAGTGCTCCGCGACGGCCGCCCGCAGCGCGGACAGGATCCGCTCGCCGAGGGTGCGGGCGCGGTCGACGAGCCCCTCCTCGTGGATCGTCTCGACCGCCGCCCGCACGGCCGCCATGGCCACCGGCGCCGCCGAGAACGTCGAGGTGTGGATGAACGGGTCGCGGTCGAAGGGAGCGAAGGCCTCCTCGGTGGCGACCATCGCGGCGACCGGGATCACGCCGCCGCTCAGCGACTTGCCCACGAGCAGCACGTCGGGCACGACGCCCTCCCGGTCGGCGCCCCACCAGGAGCCGAGGCGGCCGAGTCCGGTCATCACCTCGTCCAGGACGAGGAACGCGCCCCGGCGGCGGCAGAGGGCGCCCACCTCGCGCAGGTAGCCCTCCGGCGGGATCACCACGCCCGCCTCGCCCTGCACCGGCTCCAGGATCACGACGGCGTCCGAGGCGTCGTCGCCGAGTGCCTCCGCGAGCGCCACGACATCCCCGTACGGCACGTGGGTGGCCGGCAGCAGGGGCAGGAACGGCGTGCGGTAGAGGTCCTTGCCCGTCGCGGACAGGGCGCCGAGGGTCTTGCCGTGGTAGCCGTCGCGCATGGCGACGACGCGGTGCCGGCCGTGGCTGCGGGCCAGCTTCAGGGCCGCTTCCACCGCCTCGGCGCCGGAGCCGCAGAAATGCATCCGGTCGAGGCCCGGCGGGGTGAACCGGGCCAGCGTCTCGGCGGCCCGCCCGGCGGCGGGGTCGAGCAGCATCCGGGTGGACAGCGGGTGGGTGCGGATCTGCCGCTCCACCGCCTCGACCACGCGCGGGTGACAGGCGCCGGTCAGGAAGACGCCGTAACCCCCGCAGTTGAGGAAGGAGCGTCCGTCCTCGGTGAGCACCCGGGCCCCGGACGAGGACGCCTCGACGTGTCCGCCGAACATCTCGCCGAGCCGGCCCCGGCCGCTGCTGAGATGGGTCTTGTAGAGGTCGGCGGTGCTCCTGCCGCCGACCAGGGCCTCGCGGCCGCTCATCGTCGCCTCCTGGATCGTCATGAGATGTGCAGCGGCGCGCCGGCGTGGTGGGCGAGCAGCGCCTCGGCGCTCGCCGACCGGGACGGCGGGTGGAAGGCCAGGACCCGGCTGACGGCCAGCAGATGCCCGACCTCGGGGGAGGTGACGAAGGCGACCCCGCCCAGCAGCTCCGCCGCCCGGTCCGCCGCGTCGACCAGCAGGTCCTGGACGGCGAAGCGGGCCGTGAGGGCCGCCGCGAGCTCCGGGTTGCCGATCGTCCCGGAGTCCACGACCCGGGCCACGTTCTCGGCGAGCCCCGCGGCCGCCTCGACAGCGACGAGCACGGCCGCGCGGTCCGTGACGCTGCCTCGGCCGCTCCGCAGCGCGGCCTCGGCGAGCCGGCCCACCGCACCGGTGTACGCCGCCGTGACCAGCAGCTCGAACCAGACGAACCCGACGGTCTGGAGGGTGTCGAGACCGGTGCCGAGCTCGACCTCGGGGCGCAGCATCAGCTCCTCGGGCACATGGACGTCCTTGAGGACGACCTCGTCGCTCTCCGCGCCCGCCAGGTACGGCACGCCCCAGAACGGCTCGCGGGTGATGCCCTCGGAGGCGGCGGGGATCAGGGCCACGCCCAACTGCGAGGAGCCGTCGGGCTGTTCGATCGCCACACCTGCGGTGAGCAGGTCCATGGAGCGCGACAGGCTGCACGGCTTCTTGGAGCCGTTCACCACATAGCCGCCGTCCGCCGAGGGGCGGGCCGTGACGGCCGAGTCCAGGATGCCGGCCCCGGCGCGGCCCTCGGCGAAGCCGGAGGCGACGAGCAGTCCGTCCCGGGCGATGCCCTCGATCAGCATCCACTCCAGGCCGCTCGCGCCGCTCGACGCGACCAGGGCGACCAGGGACGCCACCGAGAAGTTGTGCATCGCGGTGGCCACGGCCAGGGACGGGGAGAGCGCGCCGAGCGCCCGCGCGACCCGTACGGCCTCCAGCGCGGTCGCGCCCTTGCCCCCGTACTCCCGGGGCACGAGCAGTCCGGCGCCCCCGGCCCGCTTGAAGGCGGCGAGCGCGGGGCTCTCGGTGCTCTCAAGCCGCGAGAGCGGCAGGTCCCGCAGCTCCTCGGACAGTCCGGGCAGCGTCGTGGCGCAGGTCTCGCGGGCCGACTCCATGCAGCGCAGGTGCGTGGTGGTCACTGGTTCTCCTCGGAGGCGAACGCGGCGAACACCGCTTCGGTCGGACGGATCCCGGAGGCGATGCTCACCCCCTGCACATGACTGGTGCGCAGCGCCGGGTAGTTGGCCTCGCCGCAGGGGCCGCCGGTCAGACCGGTGCCGCCGTGGGTCGGCAGGACGGGCAGGAAGCCGATGTGGGAGTCGTTGACCTTCAGGAGGCCGCCGTTGCGGACCCCTCGGACGAAGCCGTCGATGACGTCGGTGTCCTGGGCCCACAGCGAGTTGCGCAGGCCGTAGGCGTTCGTGTTGACGAAGTCGACGACGGAGTCCAGGAGTTCGGCCTCCGGCACGTCGTCGGCCACCACGACCGGCAGCAGCGGGAAGAAGGTCTCCTCCCGGACCGCGCGCAGGTTCCGGGCGCTCTTCAGCCCGTCGACGCGCACCACGGTGGGCTCCACGAACACGCCGCCGACCGGGTCGGGCGTGCCGTCGAGACCGAGCCGCCTGCCGCCCGTCACGACCGTGCCGCCGAGCTCGACGGCGTCCCTGAGGACCTCCTCGTACGCCTCGGTCCGCCGGACCGGGGACAGCAGCGCCTCCGGTTCCTCGGGCAGGCCCGGGCGGATGGCGCGCACCTTCTCGACGAGCCGCTCGATCAGCGCGTCGGCGATCGCGGGGTGGACGACGGCGCAGTTGGGCACCATGCAGATCTGCCCGGAGCCGTAGAAGGCCTCCGCGAGCGCCTCCGCGGCCAGGTCCACGTCCACGTCGTCCCAGACCACGCACGTGTCGTTGCCCGCGAGTTCGAGGACGGGCTTCTTGCCGTGGGCCACGCACTCGGCGCCGAAGGCGACGCCCTGCTCGCTGCCGCCGAAGTACATGATGTCGTCCACGTACGGGCTGTCGAGCCACTGGCGCATCGTCCGCCCGGCCTCCGCGCAGACCACCGAGAGGACCTCCGGCGGGGCACCGACCTCGCGCAGCGCGGGGATCAGCAGTTCGTGCGCGATGCGCAGCACCCCGAGCGGGGAGCTCAGCGGGGCGCGCACGACCAGGGCGTTGCCGGCGGCGAGCGCCCACACGCCGAGGACGGAGTTGGCGACGGTCGCGTTCTGCGGCGGGTTCAGGCAGACCACGCCGTCGGCGACCCGGCGGACGATCAGCTCACGGGGGCCGAGCACCGTGCGGTGCTCCAGCTGCTCCGCGAGGTAGGCGCGGGTGCTGGGGGCCGTGTTGGCGATGATGCCGGTGGTCTCCCACTCGGCGAGCGCCCGGGGATGCCCCTCCGCGACGAGCAGTTCGACGATCTCGTGGCGCTTGCGCCGGGTGAGTTCGTGGACCACCTCGACGAACCGGAGCCGGGTCGCGAGCGGGACGGCGGCCCACGTGGGCACCGCGCCGGCCGCGCCGCGCAGCGCCGCCTCCATGTCGGTCGCGTCGCCCACCGCGCAGCGCCCGATGACCGATCCGGGCGCCTCCTCGGGTGCGATCCGGCCCTGCTCCAGGTCCCGCTTGAGGCGGATGGAGCCCATGATGTCGGTGAGCATGGCAGAGGCGCGGAGCGTGTAGACCCAGCGGTCCGACGGGACGTCCTGCCCCGCGATGTACGAGCCGTAGGAGTGCACGCGGCTCACCGGTCCTGGGCCGTGTCGGCCGCGTCGAAGGGGGCGACGGCGGTGTCGAACGCCTCGGCGAGGCGGGTGATCCGCTCGCCCGGCTCGAACATGGTGAAGTGGTCTCCGTAGACCTTCTCCTCGGTCACCGTGCCGGTGACGTGCGCCTGCCAGAGGGACTTGTCGACCAGGTTCATGCGCAGGGCGTTGTCGAGGTCCAGCGTGCCGCCCACCTCGTCGGCGCGCAGCAGCACCAGGTCGCCGCGGAAGGCGCGGTCCGGGTAATGCCCCTTGAGCAGGTCGTAGTTGTGCTTCCAGATCGTGAAGAAGCCCTTGTCCCGCAGCTCGTCCACGTTCAGCTCGCTGTCCCCGACCGCGTTCAGGAGCAGCGGGAACGCCTCGGCGAACTCCTCGTCGCTCAGGTGCCGGCCCACGTACGTCTCGGGCGGGTAGCTGTCCAGCAGGACGAGGGTCTCGACCTCCTCGCCCGCCGCCTGGAGCTGGAGCGCCATCTCCAGGGCGACGTTCCCGCCGAAGGAGTAGCCGCCCAGGCGGTACGGGCCGGTGGGCTGCTCGCGCCGTACGCGCTCCAGGTACAGGGCAGCCAGCTCGCGCAGGGTGGCCGGCGGGTCCTGGACGGGGAAGGACAGCGCGCGCAGCGGCACGGTGGAGCCGGAGTGGTCCACGAGCCCGGTGTAGATGAAGTTGGTGCCTCCGGCCGGGTGCACCAGGTGCAGCGCCCGGCCCTGGCCCTCGCGCAGGGTGAGCAGGCCGCGCCGGGGGTCCTCGGTGCCGCTGAGGGCCTGGTGGATGTGGCCCGCCATCTGCTCGGGGGTGCGCAGGGTGGCGAAGGCGTCGAAGTCCAGCTCGACGCCGAACTCCTCGGACAGCGCCGTGACGACCTCGACCGCGAGCAGCGAGTCCCCGTCGAGGTCGTAGAAGTCGGCGTCGGCGGAGAGGTCCGGGATGTCCAGGCGCGGGGCGACGACCGCGATCACCCGCTCCAGAACCGGGCGCGCGTCGACGGCGGCGGACTGCGGGGCGGCCTCGGGCGCCTGCGCCTCGTCCCGGGCGTCGGGCTCGATCCAGTACCGCTGCGGGGAGAGCGGCTGCCCGGGCAGGACGACCTTGCGGCGGGCGGGGCCCTCCCAGGCGACCGGGGTGGCGTCCGGCTCGCCGCCGGAGGCCAGCGCCCGGAGCCCGGCGCGCAGCTCGTCGAGGGTGGCGGCGGTGAAGCCGTGCCGCACCGGGAGCAGCGGACGGCCGACGGTCAACGTGTAGGAGACGTCGGCCAGTTCGATGGCGTCGGCGCCGTCCGTGATCCGCTCCTCCAGCCTGGTGGCCAGCACGCGCAAGGAGTCGATGTCTCGGGCGCTGAGCACCACCGGGTAGCGCGTCCCGGCCTCGGCCGGGGCGGGTGCCGCCGGGGCGGGCGGCGCGGTGAGCACGCAGTGCGCGTTGGTGCCGCCGAGCCCGAACGCGCTGACGGCTGCGGCCTTCAGCGGGGCGTCCGGGTAGTGCGTGGCCTCCGTGGCGATGGTGTAGGGCAGCCGGTCCCAGGCCAGGTACGGGTTGGGCTTGGAGTGGTTGATCTGCGGCGGGACCGTCTGGTGGTGCAGCGCGAGCGCGGCCTTGATCAGACCGGTGACGCCCGCCGCCGCGTCCAGGTGGCCCAGGTTGGCCTTGACGCTGCCGATCAGACAGCCCGGGGCGGGGCCGCCGACGGCGGCGTGCGCGGCGGCGAGCGACGTGATCTCCAGCGGGTCGCCGACGGCGGTGCCGGTGCCGTGCGCCTCGACGTACCCGATGTCCGCCGGGTCGATCCCGGAGGCGGCCACGGCGGCGCGGATGACGGCCTGCTGGCCCGCCGTGCCGGGCGCGGTGAAGCCGATCTTGTCGGAGCCGTCGTTGTTGACGGCGATGCCCCGCACGACCGCGTAGATCCGGTCGCCCTCGTCGAGCGCGTCCTGGAGCCGCTTCAGGACGACGACTCCGCAGCCGTTGCCCTTGATCGTGCCCGAGGCCTCCGCGTCGAACGGGCGGCAGTGCCCGTCCCGGGACAGGATGCCACCCTCCTGGTGGGCGTACCCGGAGGTCTGCGGGAAGGTGATGCTGACACCGCCGGCGAGCGCCGCCTTGACCTCGCCGCGGGCCAGCGCCGCGCAGGCCAGCTGGACGGCGGTCAGGGAGCTGGAGCAGGCGGTCTGCACGCTCATGCTCGGGCCGCGCAGGTCCAGCTTGTACGAGACCCGGGTCGCGAGGAAGTCTTTGTCGTTGCCGAGCAGGACCGGGTAGCTCAGGGCGGCGTCGGCGTACTCGCCGGAGCGCAGCACGTTGGCCAGCAGGTAGCTGCTCAGGCTGGTGCTCGCGAACACGCCGATCGGGCCGTACGCGGACCCGGCGGGCGTGCCCGCGTCCTCCAGCGCCTCCCAGGCGCAGGTGAGGAACACGCGCTGCTGCGGGTCCATCAGCTTCGCGTCGCGCTGCGTGACACCGAAGAAGGCGGCGTCGAACAGGTCGGCGTCCTCCAGGTCGGCGCCCCGGGCGACGTACCCGGCGGCCGCGGCGCGCTCCGCCGGGACGCCGGCCGCGCGCAGCTCGTCCGCCGAGAACGCGCGACCGGCCTCGCGGCCCGCCACGAGGGCCTGCCACAGTTCGGCGGTGCCGGGGGCGCCGGGGAAGCGCCCCGCCATGCCGACGATGGCGATGGCGTCGTCCGTCGTACGGTCACTCATGCGTCGTTCCTCGTATCGATTCGATGTGTGCGGCGAGACGGCGCACGGTGGTGTGGGTGAAGAGTTCGATCATCTGGAGGTCGGCGGCGTCCAGGTCCTGGACGAGCAGTTGGTGCGCCTGCACCACGTGCATCGAAGTGCCGCCGATGTCGAAGAAGTTGTCGTCCGGGCCGAAGCCGTCCGTGCCGAGCACCTCGGTCCACACGGCGCGCACGGCCGAGGCGGTGTCGTCGCCGGACACCGGCGCTCCCGGGGCGGTGCGCGGGCTCGCGGCGCGCGCCTCGGGCCAGGGCAGGGCGGCGGTGTCGACCTTGCCGTTGATGGTCAGCGGCAGCGCGTCCGCGCGGACGATGCGCGAGGGCACCATGTACGAGGGGAGCCGCAGCCGCACCTCGTGGCGGAGCTTCTCCTCGGCCGGCGTCTCGTCGCCGGTGACGAAGGCGACCAGGGCCGGGTGCTCCGGGTCCCGCTCGTCGAGGCGCACCGCGCACTCCCGTACGCCGGTGACCGCGAGGAACGCGGACTCGACCTCGCCGAGCTCGATCCGGAAGCCGCGCAGCTGGACCTGCTGGTCGATGCGGCCGAGGTGGACCAGGGCCCCGTCGGCACGGACGACGCCGAGGTCGCCGCTGCGGTACACGGGCCGCCCGTCGACGACGGGGAAGCGCTCGGCGGTCAGCTCGGGCCGGCCGAGGTAGCCGAGGGTGACGCCGGTGCCGCCCACGACGATCTCGCCGGGCACGCCGGGCGGGCAGACGTGCCCGTCCTCGTCGACCACGCCCACCGTGAGGTGCGGCAGCGGGCGCCCGATCAGGGACGCGGTCTCGGTCGCGGCCTCCTCGGGGGTCACCGTGTGGTGGGTGACGTGCACGGTGGTCTCGGTGATGCCGTACATGTTGACCAGCCGGGCCCGCTCGCCCATGACGTCGTACCAGGGGCGCAGGGCCGCGTAGCGCAGCGCCTCGCCGCCGAACACCACGTACCGCACGGCGAGTTCGTCCCCGTCGCCGGGGCGCAGCACCTTGAGGAGCTGCCCGAAGGCGGACGGCGTCTGGTTGAGGACGGTGACCCGCTCGCGGACGAGGAAGCCGCGGAACTCCTCGGGCGACTTGGCGACGGTCTCGGGGACGATCGCCAGCCGGCCGCCGTACAGCAGGGCGCCGAAGATCTCCCACACGGAGAAGTCGAACGCGTAGCTGTGGAAGAGGCTCCAGGTGTCCTGCGGGCCGAAGCCGAACGATCCCTCGCAGGAGCGCATCAGCGCCATCACGTTGCGGTGCGTGACCTGGACGCCCTTGGGCTTGCCGGTGGATCCGGAGGTGAAGATGACGTACGCGGTGGCGTCGGCGGACCGCGCGGGAGCCTGGTCGCCGGGCGGTACGGGGGTGTCGAGCGTGCTCGCGGAGTCCAGCCACCGCCCGGGGGCCTCGGGCCAGCGGTGCTCGTCCTCGACGACGGGCAGCCCGTCGGGGAAGGCGTCGAGGATCCGACTGAGGCGCGAGGAGGGCGAGTTGGGGTCGAGGGGCACGTACGCCTTGCCCGCCTTGAGCACGCCGAGGATCACGGCGATCAGCTCGGGGCCGCGCCGCATGGCGACGCCGACGTACGGGCCGGGGGCCCGTGCGGTGACGGCGGCGGCGACCTTGTCGGACAGCTCGTCGAGGAGCCCGTAGGTGAGCGCGGTGCCCTCGTGGACGACCGCGGTTCGCGCGGAGTGCTCCGCCGCCGTGCGGGTGAACCAGTCGGCGAGCGAGCGGGGCAACTCCTCGTCGGCGAGGGGCCGGTGGCCGGCGTTGACCAGGGCGTCCAGGCTCTGCTCGGCGGCCGGGGGGAGGGCCGGGATGCCGGTCAGGAGGCGCTCCGGATCGGCGGCGGCGAGGGCGACGACATGCGCCATGACCTCAAGCGGCCTGGTGTTCCACTGCTCGGAGGAGCACTCCGCGTTGACGACGAAGCGGTCCCCGAGGTCCTCCACGTTCATCGACATCGGGTACTTCACCATCCGCCTGCACAACGGCAGTTGCTCGACGGAGCAGCCGTCGAGGGCGAAGGCGAGCGGCTGGCGGTAGTACGTGAACGTCTGGTCCACGCGCAGCGGGCTGCCCGCGGCCTTCGGGCACACCTCGTGCACGTGGGCCGACAGGTCGAAGCCCTGGTGGCGCAGCATCTCGGACTTGGCGGACTCCGCCCAGCCGCACAGGTCGGCGAAGGTGCGGTGGGCGGTGAGGTCGCAGCCCAGCGGCAGGGTGTTCACGTAGTAGCCGAACGCCGCGCGCTGGCGGTGCCCCTGGCGGTTGGCGACGGGGATCCCGACGACCGGGTGGCGCCCGCCGGTCGTCCGGGCGTACGTCATGAGGTACGCGGAGAGGAAGAAGGTGAACGGCGTGCAGCCGAGCTCCTCGGCGCGGCGGCGCACCCGCTCGCTGAGCTCGGGACCGAGGTCGAGCCGGCGCTCCTCGCCGAGCAGCGTCCCGTCGGCGGCGCGGTGCCCGTGCAGCCGGTCGTCGCCGAGGCCGTCCACCTGGCCGAGGCGCCGGCGGTAGAAGGCGACCGTCTCCTCCCGGGCGGGCTTGGGCTCGACGAGGAGGGAGGGGGAGTCCAGGACGGAGGCGGGCAGTTCGGCGTCCGGCTCGGCGTACAGCCTGCCGAGCAGGTGGACCAGGTTGAAGTGGCTGTAGCCGTCCGCGACCAGGTGGGAGAAGAGCATCGACACGAAGGTGCCGTCCGTCGCCCGGTGGATGTGGAAGTCGTACTGCCGGGGCGCGCCGGGCGGCAGGGGAGTGTCGGCCAGGGAGGTCAGGCGCTCGACGGCGGGCCCGGCTCCCTCGCCCGGCAGGGTGGTGACCGGCACCAGGTCGTCGATGTCGCCCGTGTAGGGCCGGTGCACGGCGTGGACGACCCCGTCGCGCTGCTCGAACGTCGTGTTCAGGGCGCGGATGCCCGCGGCGAGGCGGCCCAGGGCCCGGCGCAGGCGCGGCAGGTCGGGCTCGCCGGTGATGCGGAAGACCGCGGCGAGGTTGTAGGCGGCGTCCTGCGGCGACAGCAGGGCATGGGTGAAGAGTTTCAGTTCGGCCGGAGTGGCCGGGTGGTGCACAGCATCGATCTGCATGGGTCCACACCAATCAGGACTTCGGTGTCATGGACGTGCACGGCACGTATCTGAGTGCCGGTATTCCGCCTTTCGCGAGGCAGGCGGAATTGCGCACGGAAATGTGGTTCCGGGCGCGCTTCGCGGCCGACGGAACGAAGAGAAGGGAGAGGCGCCGGGGAGGCGGCGCGCTCAGTGGCGCCGGCCGGCCGGCGTGGGTGGCGGGCAGGGCCCGATGGCTCGCTCGATCATGTAAACCCCCGTGTGCGGACGGCTCCCGGAGGGGGTCCGACCATCGTTCAGAACGAGACGACGCGTTCTAGCCTAGGAGCGGGGCGATGCTTCGTCAAGTAACGGGCGCGTTAACTTCCGGGGCGTGGGGGAGGTGGCCCGGCCCAGGATTGACTCTCGGTCAAATGCTGTTGCGTATCCGGTTACTGGCGAGTTAGCCTGCCGTGGTTGCCGACGGTAATTCCTTCGACGTCGGCCCGCGCCCGTGAATTCCGGCAGGCCCGTGCAAAAGGCCGGAGCCGTCGAATGGAGCGCACGCACCACCTTCTTTCCAGAGATCCTCGGCGCCTCCGCGCGCCCGCACGGCGAGAGAACAAGGGAGCGTCGAATGTCCGACCAGAGCGGCCCGGCGGAAGGCTGGCGCCCGGTGCCGGGGGAGCCGGGTCTCCACACGGCGGGTCCCGAGAGGGGCGAACCGCTCGTCCTCGTCCACGGCATCCGGCTCTCGGCGTGGATGTGGCAGCCGTACGCCGCCCGGCTCGCCCCGTTCTTCCGCCTCACCGCCTGCGACCTGCCGGGCCACGGGGCCCTGAGAGGACTCCCGTTCACCCTGGAGGGAGCTGTCGGCCAGGTCGCCGCGGCCGTCCGGGAGGCCGCGCGGGTCACCGGGCGCCGCCCCTGGGTGGCCGGTGTCTCCCTCGGCGGGTACGCCACGCTCGCCTACGGGGCCTCCGGCCGCTGCGAGGCCGCGGGACTCCTGGTCAACGGGTCCACGGCCCGCACCGGCGGCCGGGTGGCCCGGGAGTTCGCCACCATGTCCCGGGTGATCGACCGGATCGGCCACGAGCGCGCCGCCCGGCTCAACGGAACGCTCTTCCGCCGCCTCCTGCCGTACGACACGGCCTCCGCCGTCCTCCGTGGCGGCCTCGCCATGGAGAGCTTCCACGACGTGGTCGCCGACCTCGGGCGACGCGACGCCCTCGCGCTCGCCCGCGCCTGCACCACGCCCGTCCAGTTCGTGAACGGGCGCCTGGACCGCAGGTTCCGCCGCGACGAACACGCCTTCCTCGACGCCGTCCGCGCCGACGGCACCCCGGCCGGCCTGGCCCTCGTGCCCGGCCGCCACCTCAGTTGCCTGACCGACCCCGACCAGTACAGCCGAATCCTGTTCCGCGGCCACACCGAGCTGACCCGGCTGGCCGGGCGCTCCGGCCCGGCCGGGAAGAAGGAGCCCTCATGAGCACCTGGATGCGCACCCTGTCGTCGGCCCCCGGCCTCCCGGACGCCCGCGTCCTGTGCCTCCCGTACGCCGGCGGCACCGCGTCTGCCTACCGGGCCTGGGCCCCCATGATGCCGCCGAACACGCAGCTCCGGGCCGTCGAACTGCCGGGCCACGGACTGCGCCTGGCCGAGGAGCCGGTCCGGCGCGCCGCCGACGTGATCCGCCCGCTCGCCGACGAGCTGGTCCGCGAACAGCGCCTGCTGCCGGTCCCGCGCACCATCCTCTTCGGCCACAGCATGGGTGCCCTGCTCGCCTACGAGCTGTGCCGCGCCCTGTGCGACCGGGGCGCCCCGCCGGCCCTCCTCGTCGTCTCGGCGCTGTGCCCCGCCGACCGCCTCGACCGCAAGGCGAACGGCCTGCTCGCCGAGCGCAGGAACCTCCTGCTCGACCACATCCGCCAACTCGGCCAGACCCCGCCCGAGGTCCTCGAATCGCCCACGATGCGCGACCTCGTCCTGCGCCCCGCCCAGGCGGACTTCGAACTCCTCGCGCACGCCCCCGCCCCGGCGCCGGCCCCGCTGGCCGTGCCCGTGCTCGCCCTGGCCGGACGCCACGACTTCATCCAGCCCTCGCACCAGGTCGCCGCCTGGGAGCGGCACACCGAGCGGTGGCTCGGCCTGCGCGTGCTCCACGGGGACCACTTCTTCCCCTGGCAGAGCGAGGACGTCGGCTACCTCCTCAACGAACTGGCGCGCACGGCCCCCGTCCCCGAGGCGGCGGCCCGATGACCGGGCCCGCCGGGCCCACCGTCCTGGCCGTCTGCGCCAGCCCCTCCCGCACGTCCACGACCCAGCGCGTCCTGGACGACCTGGTGACCCCGCGCCTGACCGGGCTCGGCCTGCGCGTCGGCGGGCTCGCACTGCGCCCGCTCCCCGCCGAGGCGCTCGTGCGCGGCGACGCCGGCCACCCGGCGCTCGCCGCCGCGGCCCGGAGACTGGACCGCGCCGACGGCGTCGTCATCGGCACGCCCGTGCACAAGGCGTCCTTCACCGGGCTCCTCAAGATCTTCCTGGATCTCCTGCCCCGCCACGCGCTGGCCGGAAAGGTCGTGCTGCCGCTCGCCACCGCGCACGACCCCCGGGCACGGCGCCCTGCTCATGCGCGGACTCGGACCCGTGCTCGACTCCCTGGGCGGGCCGCGCGTGGCACCCCTGTGCTGCCTCACACGCGGGGACCTCGACGGCGGCGCCCCGCCGGGGGCGGGCGCCCTTGACCGGGCCGTCGCCGGGTTCGCCCGGATGCTGCGCGACCCAGCTCACACCGGCCTTGTGTCACATCCATGTCCCTCGGCGGCCCGGCACGGGTAAGGTCCAAAGCAGGCTGATGATCATGTGAGGGGGCCGAGACGGTGGACCTGGCCACGACGGGCCGGCGGCCGGACGCCGAGCCGACGGCGGCGGCGTGCGTGGCCGCGTATCTGCAGGCCGACCTCGCGCGCCTGGCCGCCAGGGCCGCGGCCGAGATCCTCAAGCAGATCGAGAGCTTCCGCCGCCAGGACCTGCCCCGGGCCGACCACGACGCGCATGTGCGCTTCTTCCTCGAAGCGGGCCTGCGCGCCCTCGGCGAGGGACGCACCGCCGCCACGGACGCCGAACGCGAGGCGGCGCGCGCCTACGGGGAGCGCCGGGCCGGGGACGGGGTGCCGGCCGAGGACCTCATGCTCAGCTTCTACGTGGCCTTCCGCGCGGTGTGGGAGGAGGTCTGCGACGTCCTCGCCCAGCGGGACGACCTCGGCGACCTGCTGTCGTCGATGGAACGCACGATGCTGTGGGTGCAGCACATCACCGGCGAGGTCGGCGCCGGACACCGCGACGCGCAGGCGTGCGCCTCCATGGCACGCCTTGCCGCGGGCCGCCGCCTCGCCGAGGCGCTCGACGACCCGGCCGTGCCGGAGAGCGACCTCCACACCGCCCTGGAACGGCTCGACTTCGACCCGAGGGGCGAGTTCCAGCTCTGGGTGTCCCGGCGGCCTGCGGACCCGCACCGGCTGCGGGCGATCCAGTCGCGCCTGGAGGAGGGGCCGGGGCACTTCGTCGCCCTGGACACCCCCGGCGAGGTCGTCGTCGTGGGGCAGGACCGGGAGCCGAACGCCCAGGTCGAGACCGCCCTCCTGGCGGACGGCGGCGGACCGGTCGGCGCCGGACTGGTGCGCAGCGGACCCGCCGGAGCCCGCCGGAGCATCGACGACGCCCGCCGCGCCCTGTGCGCGGGCCGGGGCCGCCCCGGGGTGCACCGCTACGCGGACATCTGGCCCTTCGCGCTCGTCGCCGACGCCGGGGCGAGCCGGGTCCCACAGCTCGACGAGGCCCTGGAGACGGCCCGCTCCAATCCGCATCTCGCCGAAGCGGTACGGGAGTTCGCCGACCACGGCTTCTCGGTGGCGGCCGCCGCCCGCGCCCTGAACGTACACGCCAACACCCTCACGTACCGCCTCGAACGCTGGCACGAGCTGACCGGCCTCGACTGCCGCACCTACACGGGGCTCTTCACCTCGCGCGCGGCCGTGGAGCTCAGCTGAGCCGCCCGCGCGCCTTGCGTACGAAGCGCCGCAGCCGGTCGGGGACGCGCGAGACGATCGCGGCCGCCCCCGTCGTACGGCGCGGCCGGGGCACCAGCTCGCCCGCGCAGTTGGGGCAGACCCCGGCGAAGCCCCGGGTACAGGACGGGCACCAGGTGCACTCGTAGCTGCAGATGAATGCCTCGGCGTCTCCGGCCAGTTCACCGTTGCAGCTCAGGCAGCGCGGACGCATGCGCAGCATGTCCTTCTCCTCTTCGTCGGGGGGTGTCGGGGTTCAGCGGGAGTTGACCAACGTGATCAGGCGCTGGAGCCGCTGGATGTCCTTCGCGCCGCGCGCGTACGTCGACACCGCGAGCGGTACGTCGAACAGCTTGCGGGTCACCGCCTTCGGCACCGTGAACTCCCGCAGCCCGTCGGGCCCGTGGATCCGCCCGAAGCCCGAGGCGCCGCGCCCGCCGAAGGGCAGCGACGGCACGGCGGGGAAGGACAGCACGTCGTTGACGCTCACCATGCCGGTCCGCATCCGGTCCGCCAGGCGGCGCGCGTCACGGCGGGCGAAGACGGCGCCGCCCAGAGCGTAGGCGGAGTCGTTGGCGCGGGCGACGCCCTCGTCCGCGTCCGCCACCCGGTTCACCACGAGCACCGGGCCGAAGGTCTCCTCCCGTACGGCCGCGGAGTCCTCCGGCACGTCGGCGAGGACGACGGGACCGTGCACGTACGGCGGCTGGACCGACTCAGGGCCGCCGACCACGGCACGGCCGCCACGGGCGAGGGCGTCGTCGATGTGCCGCCGGATGACGTCCAGTTGGCCCGGCATGGTGACCGGGCCGAAGTCGGTGCCGGCCCGCAGCTCCCGGGCGCGCTCGGCGCAGCGGGCGAGGAAGCGCTCGTAGACCGGGGCGGCGACGTAGACGCGCTCGATGCCCGCGCAGGACTGGCCGGTGTTGCTGCACGCGCCCCACAGGGCCGACTCCACGGCCGCGTCCACGTCGGCGTCGGCGGCGACCACGAGCGCGTCCTTGCCGCCGAGTTCGAGCAGGACGGGGGTGAGGGAGGGCGCGCAGGCGGCCAGGACGCGGGCGCCGGTCCGGGCGGAGCCGGTGAAGGCGACCTTGTCGACGCCCGCCGCGCACAGGGCCGCTCCGGTGCCGCCGTCGCCCGTGGCCAGGACGAGGACGTCGTGACCGGGGACCGCCTCCGCGAAGGTGTCCGCGAGCCAGGCGCCGATGGCCGGCGTGTACTCGCTGGGCTTGAACACCACCGCGTTCCCCGCCGCGAGCGCGTACGCGAGGGAGCCGAGCGGGGTGTGCACCGGGTAGTTCCAGGGGCCGATCACGCCGATCACCCCGAACGGGCGGTACTCGACCGTCGCGTACTGGTTGGCCATGAGCAGCCCCGACGGCACCCGGCGGCGCCCGAGGACCCGGCGGGAGTGGCGCGCGGCCCAGTCCAGATGGGTCAGCGCCGCCGCCATCTCGACCAGCGCGTCGGCCTTCACCTTGCCGTTCTCGCGCTCCATCAGGGCGACGATCTCCGGCAGCCGCCGGGCCATCAGGCGCCGCCAGGCGAGCAGGAGCGGCCGCCGTCCGTGGTGTCCCAGGCGGTCCCACGCCTCGGAGGCCCGGCGGGCCCGGGCGACCTTGTCCCGTACCGCCCGCTCGTCGTCGACGGGGAAGGAGCCGATCTCCTCGCCGGTGACGGGGTCGAGCGAGGCGAAGCGCGGGAGCGTGCCCGCGTCGATGGCCGTCATGAGGTCCTGCCTCTCGGAAGGATCAGAAGGATCGGAGCCCGTGCGGCCCGTGGTGACAGTGCCTTGACAGTGCTGTGGCACCGACCTAGCCTAAAACGAAACGACCCGTTCTGACCAGAGCTGCCGGAGGGGCACTTGACATCCCACCGGCCAGCCGCGCGCGCGGAGTTGAGGTCGACCGGGCTCCGGCCGACCGCACAGAACCCGCCGGATGCGGCAGCCCGACGCCCCGCCGCGCGGGCCCGTCGCGCGCGGGTGGTACAACCGTCGGAGTGATCGCCTCGGCCGGTGCGCACCGCACGGCGACACCGGCGGCCCCAGAGAACAGGAGCTCCCGGTATGGGAGAAAAGCGCACCCTGCACAGCGTCATGGCCTCGACCGGCCCGCAGCGCCGCGACCTGGAGGCGAGGAAGAGGATCCTCGCCTCCACGCTCAAACTCCTCAAGAAGGAGGGGTACGCGAACCTCACCATCGGTGAGGTGGCGGTGGACGCGAAGGTCGGCAAGGCCACGCTCTACCGCTCCTGGCCGAGCAAGGCGGAGCTGGTCCTCGACGCGGTGCGCACCCGGCTCAAGGACGTCCCGGTCGACGAGACCGGGGACTCCACCGAGGAGGTCCTCGCCGTCGCCCGTCAGGCGCTCGCCGACTTCTTCTGCTCGCCCGAGGTCCAGGTCATCCTGCCGGCCCTGATCGCGGACACCGCCCGCAACCCCGAGCTGCGCCGGCGCCTGCGCGAGGACATCATCGAGCCCCGGCGCGCCCGGGCCCGTACCGTCCTGGAACGGGCCATCGACCGGGGCGACCTCCCCGTCGGCACCGACATCCCCATGCTCCTGGAGATGTGGGCGGGCGCCATGATGTTCCGCAGCGTCTTCTACGACGGCGCGTTCGACGAGGACGCCATCGAGCGCATGGTCACCGCCACCATGACCTCGCCGCCGCGCCTCCCGGAGGCCTGACCCCGACGGACGGGACGGGGCGCGGCTGCCGGGCGGTCGGTCGCACGCCCATCCTGCCAGCCGCGCCGGGTCCCGCCCATTGGGGAATCCCCGAAACCTCACGGGTCGCTTCCGTCACTTCCACGATGCTCACGAAGGAACGAGCACGGTCCCGGGTTCGGGAGCCGGGCGGTGCCGGAACTCGTGCTCGGCCGCGCGGTGGTAGCCCCTGCGGTCGTACCAGCGGCTGACGCCCAGGCCGAGCGCGAGGGCCCCGAGGCCGTAGCCGGCCATGACCAGCCACGCCCGGGTGGAGACGTCACCGCCGCGGAAGAAGAGCAGGCTGCGCGCGCCCGCGGCGATATGACGGGCCGGGAGCAGTCCGCCGAGGGTGTCGAGCGCGCCGGGCAGGGCCTCGACCGGCAGCGCCGCTCCGGACAGCGGGATCCCGAGCAGGGTCAGGAGCAGCAGCGCGACCACCTGCCCGGGGGCGCCGAGCACGGTGAACAGGGCCAGCGTGACCAGCGTGACCGAGGCGCAGGCCACGCCCGCGAACAGCACGAACCGCGTCCCGTCCGACGCGTCCAGGCCGGTGGTCCACAGGGTGAGCAGCGCGACGACCGCGCCCGCCGCGAAGCCCATCACGGCCGCCGGCAGGGCCTTGGCGAGGAAGGTCGCCGTCCTGGTGATGCGGACCGCGGGCAACTGGCGGCGCCGGGGCCCCACTTCCAGCGGGAGGTAGCCGAGCCGGGAGTCCAGCAGCATCGTCAGGAGCGACGCGGGCACGAGACCGGACACGAGCAGGGCGATGGCGAAGTACAGGGGGACCGCCCCCGAGGTCGACCCGCCGGTCGCGCCGCCCGTGCTCAGGGTCGTCTCCTTCACCTGGACGGGGTCGCCCAGCAGGGCGAGGAAGCCGGGGGACGCCGTGCCCGGCTTTGCCGCCCGCGCCGTGAGCGCGCCGCCCACCTGCCGCGACACCTGCGCGGCGGCGGTCCGCAGCGCCCGGCCCGCCATGGAGGAGGCCACGCCCGCGGTTCCGGTGTGGCCGAGGATCTCCAGGGACGGACGCGGGCCGGCCGCGCCGGGGCCGCCGAGCAGGCCGAGGGAGCGGCGGCTGAAGTCGGCCGGTACGACGAGCGCGGCGTACACCTCCTGGTCGTCGAGGAGCCGCTCGGCCTCGGCGCGGGTGCCGACCCGCCGCCAGCTCAGCCGCCCGCCGTCCGTGGCCCGCTCCAGTTTCCCGGCGGCCAGCTCGCCGAAGTCGACCGTCCCCGCGGGTCCTCGGGCGCCCTGGTCCTCCGTCACGAGCGCCAGCGGGAGGCCGTGCAGATGCTCCTCGGGGGCGGCCGCCGGTCCCAGATAACTGAGCGTGGACACGGCGGCGACCACGCACCCGAGCAGTGTCAGAACCCAGGCCAGGGGGTGTTTCCAGACTGTCGCGGCCCGCATGGGGGACCACCTCTCCTCGATCGGTCCGGCGTGCGCAGCAGAACGCAACGCAACGGTGCGTTGCGATACTAGGAGTCGACCGCGCCAGACTGCAACGCACCGTTGCGTTTTGCTTGATACGGTGGCCCGCGATGACGGACGACACGCGGACACCAGGCAAGAGCGGCGGCCCCCGGCGCCGTGACGAGATCTTCGCGGCCTGCCTCGGCCTCCTCGCCGAGCACGGCTACGACCTGCTGACGATCGAGGGCGTCGCCCAGCGGGCGAACGTGAACAAGACGACCATCTACCGCTGGTGGCCGTCCAAGTCCGAGCTGCTGCGCGACGCCCTGCTCAACTCGGGCCTGCTCGCCTTCGACCTGCCCGACACCGGCAGCCTCGCCGGTGACCTCGCGGCCCTCGGCTCCCGGGTCCAGGACCTGCTCGCGGACGAGCACAAGCGCGCCGTCGTCGAGTCCGCGCTCGTCGGCGCCGTACGCCACCCCGCCATGCGCGACCTCGTCTCCTCCTTCCTGGAGGACCGCCTCGGCCGGCACCAGCCGATCTTCGTCCGCGCCGTCGCCCGGGGTGAACTCGCCGCCGCCTTCGACCCGTCCCTCCTCGTCGACGCCCTCGCCGGCGCCCTCTGGCTCCGCATCCTCGTCCGCCGCCGGGACGTCACCGACGGCTTCGCCCAGGAGATCGTCACCCTGCTGATGAACGGCGCGACCGACGGGACCTGAGCCCCACGGGTGAGCTCCCGGAGCATCTACTATGAAGACGTAGTACTATGACTGCGTCGTTGTTGGGGTGGTCCCGCACCGTCCCTTCGCCGCTCCGTGAGCCCCTGAGGGGAAAACATGTCTGCTTCTGCCTCCGCCCAGTTACTCGGCCGGGCCGCCCCGGAGCGGCGTGGCCTCGCGATCACGGGTCTGGCTCTCGGCATGCTGCTGAGCACGCTCGACCAGACCATCGTCGCCACCGCGCTGCCCTCGATCGCCAAGGACCTCGGGAGCCTCTCCTCCTCGGCGTGGATCGTGAGCGCCTATCTGCTGACGACGACGGCGAGCGCGCCGCTGTACGGCAAGCTGGGCGACATGTTCGGCCGCCGCCGGATGGTGCTCATCGCGCTCTCGCTCTTCATCGGCTCCTCGATCCTGTGCGGCGTCGCGCCGAACATGTGGTCGCTGATCGCCCTGCGCGCGCTCCAGGGCCTCGGCGGCGGCGGTCTCGTCGGTCTCGGCAGCGCCGGGATCGCCGACCTCGTGCCGCTGCACGAGCGGGGCAAGGCGCTCAGCTACAGCGGCGCCGTCTTCGCCGCCGGCAGCATCGGCGGCCCGCTGCTCGGCGGCGTGTTCACCGACTACCTCGACTGGCGCTGGGTCTTCTACATCAACGTGCCGATCGGCCTGGTGTCGATGTTCCTGGTCGTCACGTACTTCAGGCTGCCCCAGGCCGTGGTCCGCGGCGCGCTCGACGTGCTGGGCTCGGTGCTGCTCGTCGGCGCCGTCACCTGCCTCATGCTGGTGACCGTCTGGGCCGGGCGCGACTACGCGTGGGGCTCGGCGCAGATCCTCGGCCTGCTCGCCGCCGCGGTGGTGCTGCTGATCGGCTTCGTGGCGCGGGAGCGGTCGGCGGCCAACCCCGTACTGCCGCTCCAGCTCTTCAAGGCGCGGGCGTTCGCGGTGGCCGTGCCCGCCTCGGTGGTCCTGGGCATGCTGCTGCTCGCCGCGGTGGTGTTCCTGCCGCAGTTCTTCCAGGCGGTACGGGGGATGAGCGCGTCCACCTCCGGTCTCGCCCTCACTCCGCTGATGCTGGGCGTCGTCGGGACGATGACCGTCGTCGGCCGCCGCGTCACCGCCTCGGGGCGCTACCGGCCGTACCCGATCATCGGTTCGGTGCTCACCATCGTCGGCTTCGCGGCGCTGACCCAGCTCGACGGTGACACCCCCGACTGGCTCATGGTCCTGGAGATGCTGGTGCTCGGCATGGGCATGGGCTTCGCCATCCAGCTCCTGGTCCTGATCATGCAGAACTCGGCCGAGATGCAGTACCTCGGCGTGGCGTCCTCGGCGGCGATGTTCTTCCGGTCCATGGGCGGCGCGATCGGTACGGCGTTCTTCAGCACGGTCCTCGTGCGGCGGCTCGCCGACGAGATGGGCTCGGGCGGCGCGGCGCTGAACGCGTCGCCGGACGAGGTGGCGCGGCAGGCGATGGTCGACGGATCGGTGCTGCCGGAGTCCGTACAGGCGCTGTTCTCCCAGGCGTTCGCCGAGTCCATCCACATCGTCTACGTCTGGGCGCTGCCCTTCGCCGGGCTGCTGCTGGTCCTCGCGCTGGCCCTGCCGACGGTGCCGCTGTGGACGGTCGAGTTCCTGAAGAAGTTCAAGGAGGACCACGAGGCGAAGGTGGCCGCGGAGGCGGCCGAGGCGGCCGCGGCAGCGTCGGCGGCCCCGGCGGGGAGCAAGGAGCAGGTCCCGGCGGCGGAGTGAGTGCTTCCGTGGCGGGTCGGTCCGCGACAGGGGGAGGGCCCGGGGATCACCCCGGGCCCTCCCCCTGTCGCGGGTCGTCGGCCGGAAGCCGCTCAGCCGCGCATCGCCTCCTCGCCGAGCAGCTCCTGGTCCATGACCACCGCCGCGAGCGATCCGGCCGAGGCCGCGTGCACGATCTGCGAGGCCGGGAACGGCAGGGAGGCGCGGCGGGCCAGATCGCCGGCGGCGAAGACCCCTCGTACCGTGGTCTGCTGGAAGTCGTTGACCTCGACGCTGCCGTCCTCGAAGAGGGAGCAGCCGAGCTCCTCGGGCAGGGTGCTGCCCTGGCGGGTCGGCGGGCGGAGGAAGGCGGCGCGGCAGTCGAGCCGTCCGCCGTCGGCGAAGGCGACCGCGCGCAGCCGGCCCTCCCCGTCGACGTCGAGCCCCTCGTACGGCTCCGTGCGCAGCTTCACGCCGCGCCGCAGCAGCAGGCGCAGGGTGCCCTCGTCGGTGATCTCCTCGCCGCCGGAGCACACGGTGATGTCGCCCACGAAACGGGAGAGTTGGAGCGCGAGGCGCAGGGCGCCGCCGTCCCCGCCGAGGACGACCACCCGCTCGTCCGCCACCTCGTGGGCGTCGCAGTAGGGGCAGTTGAAGGCGGAGACGCCCCACGCCTCGGCGAGTCCGGGCAGTTCGGGCAGGACGTCCGTCATGCCGGTGGCGAGCAGCAGCCGCCTGCCCCGGGCGGTGGAGCCGTCGGCGAGCGAGACGGCGAAGTGGTCGTCCTCCGGCTTCACCCCGGCGACCGCGAGGGCCCGGTGCTCGACGTGCCGGTACGCGGAGAGCTGGCCGAGCCCGAGCGCGCGGAGCTCCGCCGGGGGCAGGCCGTCGCGGGTCAGGAAGCCGTGGCTGTGGCGCGAGGCGCGGTTGCGGCCGGAGCCGGCGTCGAGCAGGAGGGTGGAGCGGTGGGTGCGGCCGAGGGTGGTCGCCGCGGCGAGGCCCGCCGGGCCGCCGCCGACGATGACGACGTCGTAGACGGGCGCTTCGGTCGGTCCGGGCGTGGGACCGGGCGTGGGACTGGGCGTGAGGCTAGGCATGAGGAACCCCTTTCTACTACGCAAGTGTAGTAGAAAGGGGTGGGGCGTTCAACGACGCGACCGGCCCGCTCAGCGCTCCGCCGCTGCCGCCACCCGCGCCTCGTCCTCCGGGTCCTCCGCCCGCCGCTCCAGCTCCGCCATGTGCTCAGGGCCGAAGAAGTCCAGCACCGACGTGGAACCGGCCACGATGCCCAGGAAGCTGTCCGCCTCCGCCCGGTCGTAGGCCAGCACCCGGAACGCCTTGCGCATCCGGTCGCTGAAGCCCAGCGAGGCCGCCTGGTGGGTGAACTCGTAGAGCCACTGCGACTCCTCGTTGCGGCGCGCCTCGTACGCCGCCATCTCCTCGTCCCAGTCGCCGGTGCCCTCCAGCACCTTGTGCAGGGCCTCCGAGAGCACCTCGGCGTCACGGAAGGCGTCCGTGATGCCCTGACCCGTGACCGGGTCCTTGTGATAGCCGGCGTCGCCCGCCAGCGCCCAGCCTGCCCCGTACGGACGCCGGTAGTAGAACGGCAGGTCGGCCGTCCCCATGAAGCGCTCGGTCTGCCGGCCCGACTCGCTCATCTCGGTGGCCAGACCGGGTGCCGTGTCCTTGATGATCCGGTGGTAGGTGCCCTCGATGTCGGCCTTGAACCGGTCCTTCTCCGCGTGCGGCAGCGCGCACACGATCAGATGCGCGTCGTCGTGCGTCGGCATCACCGCGACCTGCTGCTCGTCGCCGAAGTACACCTCGTAGCCCCGGTCGAGACCCGTCCAGTACGTGTAGTACGCCACGGTCCTGGCGGGCCGGTCGTTGTACACCGGCGCGTCCATCAGCCGCGCCACCAGCGAGCGCTTCCCGTCCGCGCCGACCACCGCGCGGGCGCGCAGCTCCTCCTCGGCGCCGCCGTGACTGCGCCCGCGCACGCCGACGACCACGCCGTCCTCGACGATCAGGTCCCGCACGGTGAACCCCTCGCGGATCTCGGCGCCCGCCTCGCGGGCGGCGTCCACGAGGATCTTGTCGAGGACGATCCGGCGCGGCGCGTACGCCGGGCCGACGCCCTGGACCGGCGGCGGACAGCCGCGGATCGGCAGATCGCCGTAGTACCAGACCGCCTCGGTCACCGGCGGGCAGCCCGAGGCCTCCAGACGGTCCAGGAGCCCCCACTTGCGCAGGCGGGCGAGACCGCTCTGGTGCATGAAGTGGGTCGACAGCGTGTCGCTGGGGAACGAGGCCCGGTCCAGGACGAGGACACGGTGGCCCATCCGGGCGAGCAACATGGCGGTGGGGGAACCCGCGCAGCGGGCTCCCACCACGATGACGTCGTACATGCGGCCTCCGGGGCTGTGAACGGCGAACGGCAAGAGGTCCGCCCAGCCAACCGGCGTCCCCCGTACGCCGGAAGGCCCGATGGGGGGCCTCGAACGGGTACCCCGGCCCCGGTCGGATCGGCCCCGGCGCATGTCCCGGTCCCACGAGTCTCCTCGGCCCGCCACCACCGCCCCGAGGCTGGGAGTCCGTCAAACCCGGAGGAGTTCATGGACATCGGCATCTCGCTGCCCACCGTCGGGCCCGCGGGCCGGCGCAAGTACGTGCTCCAGGTGGCCGAGGCCGCGGACCGTCTCGGCTTCCACTCGCTGTGGATCAGCAGCCACGTCGCCCTGCCCCGCGAGCGCCACTCGACCTGCCTCTACCCGCGGGCCACCACGTCCGACGCGTACAACTGGGGCGTCCCCTGGCTCGACCCCATCGCGGTCATGGGCCTGGTCGCCGGTGCCACCGAGCGCATCCGCATCGGCACCCACGTGCTGGCCCTGCCCTACCGCAACCCGGTCATCCTCGCCGGTGAGCTGGCCGCCCTCGACCAGCTCACCGAGGGAAGGATCGAACTCGGCGCGGGCATCGGCTGGATGGACGAGGAGTTCGACACCGTCGGCGTGCCCCGGCGGCAGCGCGGAGCGCGTACCGACGAAGCCATCGCCCTGATGCGCACCCTCTGGGAGGCCTCCGAACCCGTCTCGTTCCACGGCAGGTTCACCCACTTCGACGACATGTGGCTCACCAGTCGCGCCCACCGCCCCGGCGGCCCCCGCATCCACGTCGGCGGCAACTCCGAACCGGCCCTGCGCCGCGTCGGGCGCCTCGGCGACGGCTGGCTGGGGCACGAGGTCTACCCCGAGGAGATCGGCCCGGCCCGCGAACTCATCCACCGGCACGCCACCGAGGCCGGCCGGGACCCCGAGGCGATCATGCTCTCCGCCCGCCGCGGACTCCTCCCGCCCTTCCCCGTCATGAACTTCATGTCGGACCGCAACAACCTCCACGGATCACCCGCCGACATCGCCGAGTCCTTCGACGCCTACCGGCGCGAGGGGATCTCCCTGATGGTCCTCGACCTCAACATGAGGCCCCAGGAGATCGTCGACACCATGGAGTGGCTGAGCAAGGACGTCCTGCCGCTGCTGTCGTGACCCGCCGCCCCGACCCGCCGACCCAGGAAGGAACCGCCCACCGATGCTCCATCCCCACAGGCCCCGGCGCAGCCGCAGGACGCGCCTGCTCAGCCTCATACCCGTACTGCTCGTGATCGTCGCCTCCGGCGCCTTCGTCTACGTCTCCAAGAGCGAGGAGACCCTCTTCTCGCCCCAGCTCACGGCGATCAGCGTCGACGAGGCCGTCTCCGAGTACCGCGCCGACGCCCGGCCGAAGCACGAGGACATCCGGATGCCCGCCAAGCTGCCGGTGCCCCCGAACCCCACCCTCGCCGGCTTCTCCGCGCCCAAGCCCGGCGTCTACTCGTACCGCACCACGGGCAAGGACTGGGTCGAGTACGACGGGCAGAAGTACACCCGGCAGTTCCCCCAGGTCACTCCGGCCACCGTCCTGCGCTCCTCCGGCTGCGGCTGGGAGCTGTACTTCAGGACCGCCCGCGAATACACCGACGGGCACCGGCAGTGCAGCGCGCCCGGAGAGTTCCTCTGCATGGCGCACATCTCCGAGATCACCTTCGGCGACGTGCACCGCAAGATGGTCCACGAGTGCAACCCCGGCATGGTCCAGGTCGGCGGCAAGGCCGTCGGCCCCGGAGGCCGCCAGTCGACCAAGTGCTACGCCTCGCACCACGACGCGGCCAGCATCGACATCGTCTTCCGCAACAAGGAACCCGTCGTCGTCGGCGGCAAACCCGTCGACGCCTACCACGTCGAACTCCTCAGCTCCGTCGACGGGGAGATGAAGGGCACCGCCGTCGCCGACGTGTGGTTCGAGACCCGCACCGGCGCCTACCTCAAGATGATCCGCAAGCAGGACACCAGCTCCGTCCTGCCCGACGGCTCCACCGTCACCTACCGCGTCCGCGTCACCTACGAGCTCGAGTCCCTCGAACCCCGCGTCTGAGAGATCCGGTGAGACGGGCCCCGGCGCCCGCACGAGAACGACAGGACCCGCGAGGCCGAGCGACGGCCCGCGGGTCCTGTCCGTCATGGAGGAGGCCGCAATGGAGAAGGCAGCACAGGAACCCCCGCCGGCGGAGCGCAACCGCCCCCGCGGCTGCGCCGAGGAGGCCCGGCGCTCCCTCGTGGAACCGCTGTACGGCACGGTCCTGGAGCTCGGTGCGAGCAGCGGAGCCAACCTGCCCCACTACAAAGGGGTCGCCCGTGTCGTCGCCGTGAACCGCTCCGGAGCGAGCGGCGCGGCCCGCCTCCGGGCCTCCGCCCCGACCGGCATACCCGTCTCCGTCGTGACGGCCGCACCCGGCCGACTCCCCTTCAGGGACCGCTCGTTCGACGCCGTCGTCTCCACCATGGCGCTGTGCGCCGCGCCCGACCAGGCGACGGCGCTCGCCGAGATCCGGCGCGTGCTCTCCCCGGACGGCGTGCTCGTCTTCCTCGAACACGTCCGCTCCCGCAACCACTGGACCGCCGGGATGCAGGACATGATGACGCCCGTCGTACGGCGGCTGCGCAGCGGCTGCCGCATCAACGTCGACACCGTCACCGCGATCCGCGCCGCCGGCTTCCGCCTCAGCGTCCTCGACATCCTGGAGCCCCGGGCGGGCGTCCCCCGCCTGGTGCCGTTCGTCCGGGGCCGGGCCTACCTGCCCTGAGCGGGGCGCACACCGAAAGGTCCGGCCGGTGCGCGACGTTCGCGCACCGGCCGGACCTTCCGGGAAACGGCGTCGGATCAGGGCAGCCGCACCACCTGCGCCGCGTACGCGAGCCCCGCGCCGAACCCCAGGAACAGCGCGAGCCCGCCCGAGGCGACCCGCCCCGACGCCAGCAGCCGCTCCGCGGCCAGCGGGATCGAGGCCGCCGACGTGTTGCCCATGTCGACGACGTCACGGGCCACGACGACGGAATCCGGCAGCCGCAGCGCCGAGGCGACCCGGTCCACGATCCGCAGATTCGCCTGATGCGGCACGAAGGCGTCCAGATCCTCGACCCCCACCCCCGCCCGGTCCAGCGCCGCGCGGGCCACCTCCGGCATATGGGTCACCGCCCACCGGAACACCTCCTGGCCCCGCATCCGCAGGAACGGATCGGCACCCCGCCGCACGATGAGGTCGCCCCCCGTACCGTCCGAGCCCCAGCTCACCGGGCCGATGCCCGGCTCGGCCGACGGGCCCACCACCATGGCGCCCGCGCCGTCCCCGAACAGGAACGCCGTGCCCCGGTCCCTCGGATCGACGATGTCCGACATCCGCTCCGTACCGACCACCAGCACATGGCGGCCCTGCCCGCTGACCACGACCTGGCGGGCGAGCGCGATCCCGTGCGTGAAACCGGCGCACGCGGCCGACAGATCGGTCGCCGTCGCCCCGAAGGCACCGAGCCGCCGGGCCACCTCGACGGCGACCGGCGGCCCCTCGTCCAGCCGGCTCATCGTCGCCAGCAGCAGGGTGTCCACCTCACGGGCCGTCACCCCGGCCGCCGCCAGCGCCTTCTCACAGGCGGCCTGCGCCATCACCGCCAGCGTCTCCCCGGGCGCCGCCCGCCGCCGCGAGCGGATCCCGGACCTGCGCCTGATCCACTCGTCGCTGGAGTCGAGCACCTCGCACACCTCGTCGTTGCCGACGAGCCGGGCCGGGCGGTGCGCCCCGACACCCAGGACGGCGGCCTCCGAACCCACCGCCGGCGGCACCATGATCAGCATCGCGCCTCCTCCCAGCGCTCGGACCGGGACTGCCGCAGGGCGTCCGCGACCACCTCACGGGGCTCCTCGTGCAGGAAGAAGTGGCCGCCCGGCCGCTCGGTCAGCGAGAAACCGTCCAGCGTGTGCATCCGCCACGGCTGCATGGACGCGGCACTCGCCTGCCGGTCCGACGACCCGACGTACCCGATCACCCGGCAGGGCAACGGCGGCCCCGGGGCGAAGCGGTACGCCTCACAGGCCGCGAAGTCCGCCCGCAGCCTCGGCTCCGTCGCCGCCCGCAGCTCCGGCCGGGCCAGCACCTCGTCGGACGTCCCGCCCATCGCCTCGACCTCGGCCCAGAACGCGTCGGACGGCAGCGCGCTGATCGCGGCACGCGCGCGCGGCGCGTGCGGCGCCGCGTGGGCGACGACCACGAGGGCGGCGGGGGAGGGCCGGCCGCGCCGCACCAGCTCGCGTACGGTCTCGAAGGCGACCAGCGCCCCCATGCTGTGGCCCAGCAGGACGGCCCCCGGATCCAGCCGCCCGAGACGGTCCGCGGCCAGGACGGCCAACTCCCGTACGGAAGCGCCCGGTCGGCCGGCCGGAGGCGGCGGCGCGACGGTCCGCACCCGGGCCAGCGGACCCACCGCCTCCTGCCACAGCCGGAAGGACGCCGCACCGCCCCCGGCGTGCGGGAAGCAGTAGAGCGCCGGCGGCCCGTCACCGGCGGACCCCGCCGCCGGGCCGGCCGGCCGGCGTACCGCCGTCTCCGTCACTTGGCCCGCTCCGGACTCGCGGCGCCGCCGCCCGCCGCCGACCGCACCGCCCGGGCGAGCACGGGCAGCGTCCCGTCCACGTACATCTCCCGGCAGCGGCCACGCCGCCGCTTGCCCGAGGTGGTCTTCGGCAGCGACGAGGCGGGGCACACGACCACCTCGTGCGGCGGCACCGGCAGCCGCCTGCGCAGGCGGTCCAGCAGCCGCGCCGCCAGATCCGGCGCCTCCGCGGCGCCCACCCGGCCCTCCGCCACCAGGACCATGCGCCCGGTCGTGTGCTCAAGGAAGGCGATGGTGTTGCCGCTGCGGACCCCCTCCACCCGCTCGGCCTCCGTCTCGAAGTCCTCCGGGTAGATGTTCCGGCCGCCCAGGATGATCATGTCCTTGCGGCGGCCGCAGATCACCAGGCCCTCGTCGCCGACGAAACCGAGGTCACCGGTGTCCAGCCAGCCGTCGGCCATCACCGCCGCGGTGGCCGCCGGGTCGTTCCAGTACCCGGACATCACACACGGACCCTGGACGTGGATGGCCCCGACCCGCCCGTGCGGCAGCTCCGTCCCGTCCTCGGCGCGGACGCTCACCCGCGTACCCGGGATCGGCGTCCCGCACGCCACGAGCCGACGCGCGCCCGGCGCACCCTCCGGCACCGGCACCGCGAGACCCTCGGTCTCCAGGGCGTCCCGGTCCACCCACGAGACGGCCAGCGGCGAGCCCGACGGCCGCAGCGTCACACAGAGCGTCGCCTCGGCGAGGCCGAACACCGGACACGGCACCGTCGGGCGCATCCCGTACCGGGCGGCGGCGGCCGTGAACGCGTCGAGGCTCTCCACGTCGATCGGCTCCGCACCGTTGACCGCCCACTTCAGACACGACAGGTCCAGCGCGCGCTCGACCCCGCGCAGCAGCCGACCGGCCAGCGCGTAAGCGAAGTTGGGGGCCACGGTGAGCGAGACGCGATAGCGGGAGATGGCGGTGAGCCAGGACATGGGGCTGGAGATGAAGTGCTCGGGCGACTGCACCACGACGTCGTTGCCGCGCGCGACACACCCCAGCAGACCGATGATGCCCATGTCGTGGTTGAGCGGCAGCCACGTCATCCCGGTCTCCTCCGGACCGATGCCGTAGCCGTGCCACACGGCCGCCATGTTCGACAGCACGTTGTGGTGGGTGAGCACGACGGCACGCGACGACTGGGTGGTGCCGGAGGTGAACTGGAGCAGCGCCACCGCGTCCGGATCCGAGGGCACCTCGATCACCGGCACCGCCGACTCCCGCCCGAGAGCGGCGAGTTCACCCAGAGGAGCCACCCGGCAGCCGGGCCCGGCGAGCGGCGCGAACACCTCCGCGTACGCGTCCGTGACCGCGAGGACCCGGGCGTCCACGGCCGCGACCCGCCGGCCGATGTCGTCCAGGAACTCCTCCAGCTCCCCGCGCCTGCGCGGCAGCGGCAGCATGACGGGCACGGCGCCCGCGTACCAGACACCGAAGAGCGTGCGCAGCAGGGGCTCGTCCGTGCCGGACAGCAGGCACACCCGGTCGCCGGGCGCCACCCCGGAGGCGCGCAGCCCGGCGGCGATCGAACGGGCCGAGGCGTCCAGGTCCCGGTAGGCGAGCCGGGTCTCGGCGAGGGAACCGTCGACGAGGATGATGCCCTTGGCGGTACGGGCCGAACGGGCCAGGGCCTGGGGAACGGTCGAAGCCCCGTAGAAGTCGGCGGGCTCGACGGCGGGCTCGACGGCGGGCTCGACGGCGGGGGAGAGGGGCAGCGGAGCGGGGGACGGAGAGGGGACGACCTGGGTGGTCATGGGGCTCCTTCGGGAATGCGCCGGACAGGCCGGGCGCGCGACGGCTCAGCGCTCGACGGCGCGGCGGAACAGCGGAATGACGAACGCCTGGGTCAGGACCACACCCCCCAGGAGCACGCCGGCCATGGCGAGCAGCGCACCCCCGTCGACGGGGCCGGTCATCAGGGCACGGGCGCCCTCGGTGACGTACGTGAACGGGTTGTACGCGGAGAGCGCCGCCAGCCAGTCGGGGAGCAGCGCGTTCGGCATGGCGGCGGTGCTGGTGAACATGAGCAGGATGAACAGCGGCGACATCGCCAGCGGCGCCTGCGGATTCCAGGTGGTCAGCGCCACGATGTAGAACAGTCCGCCGTACGCCACCGACCACACGCTGCACATCAGCAGCAGGGCCGGCACCGCGGCGGGCCCGCTGTCGATCCGCGCCCCGAGCGCGAGACCGACCACGAGCACGACCACGGCGGCGGGCAGCACCCGCAGGGCGTCGAACAGCACCCGGGACAGCAGGATCGCCGAGGGCCGCACGTCCAGCAGACGCATCCGGTTCAGGAAGCCGGTCTGCACGTCGAGCACGAGGGCCGTCGCCGAGTAGCCGGAGCCCATCATGCCCGCGAGCAGCATCATCCCGGGCGCCATGTACGCGGTGTACGGATGGACGGGGAAGCTGGCGAGGCTGGACACCCTGCTGTACGCCGAGGCGACCAGGGTCTCCGCGAACAGCGGGAAGAGCACCGGGAAGACGAAGGCGATCACGGGGCTGCGCAGCGCCTCACGGATGTTGCGGCGCAGCAGCAGGAGCACCTCGGCGGTGAAGCCGTTCGCGGAGGCGCGCGGCAGCGGGGAAACGGCGCCGGTGGTGGGCGGCTTCGCCCGGTCGCGGGAGTCGAGGGTCAGGTCCGTCACGGCCGTTCGTTCCTTCCTGTTCCGCCGGCCAGGGACCGGCCGATGGCCGCGAGGCCGGAGGCGGTGGAGTTGTCCGACTCGGCGGAGGCGGACGCGCCGGTGAGCCGGACGAAGACGTCCTCCAGCGTCGGCTCGACGACCGCGAGGGCGGTCTGCGGCACCCCGAGCGCGGCCAGCCGGCCGAGTACGGAGAGCAGTTCACCCTCGCGGGCGGCGTCCACGATCACGTCACCGCCCGGGTCAAGGGCCGCCCGCGTCCCGAACTCCCCCAGCACACAGGACCGTTCGAGCCCGTCGACCGGCCGCACCTGGACCTGCTTGCCGCCCGCCTGGGCCTTCAGGGCGCTCGGGGTGTCCAGGACGGCGATCCGCCCGGAGTCCAGCACGGCGACCCGGTCGGCGAGCTCGTCCGCCTCTTCGAGGTACTGGGTGGTGAGCAGCACGGTGCCGCCCTCGGCGGCGAACGAACGCACCCACTCCCACAGCGCCCGCCGGTTCTGCGGGTCGAGTCCCGTGGTCGGCTCGTCCAGGAAGAGCACCTCGGGATCCCGCAGCAGGGCGAGCGCCAGATCCAGCCGGCGGCGCGTGCCGCCGGAACAGACCGCCACCATCTTGTCGACCGCCGCCTCCAGGCCGAAGAGCCGGACGAGTTCGTCCGCCTTGGCCCGTACGGCCGCCGCGCCGAGCCCGGCGAGCCGGCCGACGAACTCCAGGTGCTCCCGTCCGGTCATCAGCTCGTCCAGGGCGACCTGCTGGAGGGACGCCCCGATCCGGGACCGCACCTCCTCACGCCGCGCCACCACGTCGTGGCCGCAGATGCTCGCCGTGCCCTCGGTGGGCGTGTCGAGCGTGGTCAGCAGATTGACCAGGGTCGTCTTCCCGGCCCCGTTGCGGCCCAGACAGCCGAAGGTCTCACCGGCCGCGATGTCGAAACCGACGTCCTGAAGGGCCCGTGTCCCGTCCGGGAACACCTTGCCCAGGGACCGTACGGAGATTCTCGTCTCCCCCACGCTCGCCTCCTCGTCGGCCGGGGGTGTGCACCCGGCGCTGTGAGGATGACCCGCGGTTCCGGGCGGGCCCAGTGCACTCCGGGGGGCCCGTCCGCAGCGTTCCGCTCAGGCCCGGCCGCGGTACCCGATCGGGCAGGCCGCACGGACGGGACGGAGGGGGGGAGGAGGGAGGAGGGAGGAGGGAGGCGGACGGGAAGGCCCTGGAAGCGCGTCAGCCGGAGTGGGAGAGGCACAGGAGGTGGATCGCCACCCCGACCACGGCCACGACTCCCGCGAGCCCCAGGGCGCTGACGAGGATGAGGCGCCGGGTGAGCACGGGAGGCTCGGCGACCTGAAGCCCTTCGAGATGGGCGATGCGCGCGCCCAGGAGCGCCGGATTGGACATCGCGGCCACCGGCCCGGCCGTCGGCGACGAAGACTCCCGCGATACGGCGAACAGCGCGCCCGCCACCGCCTGCCGCCCGCAGCATTCCACGGCACGCCGGTCGGCGGCGATCTCCTGCCGCACCACCTGGAGCGACTGCCAGTGGCGCAGCAGCGGGACGTACCAGAAGGTGGCTCCGGCGACCGCGAGCAGACTCCGCCGCAGCGGGTCGAGCCGGCCGAGGTGGGTCTGCTCGTGGCGGAGCACCGCGGCGAGCTCGTCCTCCGTGAGCTGCGCGACGAGGACCCGGGAGACCACGACCCGGGGGCGCCAGGAGCCGTAGGTGAAGGCCGTCGCCTGGGGCCCGGCCAGCTCGACCACCCGGTCGTCGAGCCCCACACGGGCGGCGGCACGGGCGAGGGCGGGGGAGAGGGGCAGCAGATGGTCCGCGATGTGACGGTGCAGCCGCCGGGTGTCCCGGAGCCACCGGAAGAGCAACAGGTGCGAACCGGCCCAGCCCACGGCCGCCAGCGACAGCGCCAGGGCCATCTCGGCGCGATGCCAGGGGTGTCCGGGGGAACCGTGGTGGGCGGTCACGAACAGGACCGCCATGACGATGAAGAACGTCGACGCGGCGATGCGCACCACCAGGCCCGCGACGCGCAACGCCACGCCGAGGCGTGACGTCCTCGCGCGGCTCACGTGCCGTCGTCCTCCCGCATCAGGCGCTCCAGTCGCGCCATCAGCTCGGGCGTGGCACGGGCCTCGTCGACGAAGTGCGCCACGGCGGCCGCGCCGAAGTCGCGGATCACCTCGCGCACCGCGAGCGCGGCCTCGTCGGCGACCGCGGCCGTGTACAGATACCCGCGGCCCTGCTTCGTGCGGGTGGTCGCGCCCTTGTCGGCGAGCCGCCCGAGCACGGTCATGATCGTGGTGTACGCGAGGGGGGTGGCACGCCGCTCGTTGACCCGGTCCAGGACGTCGCGGACGGACAACGGGCCGGGAGCGCTCCACAGCACGTTCATGATCTCGGTCTCCAGGGCACCGAGGACCACGCCGCCGGGTGATGAGGGGGAAGCCACACCATCAATCTACTACAGCATTGTGGTAGGCGGCAGCCCGGCGGCGGTGGTCGGTCAGTGGCGGTGGTCGGTCGGTGGCGGCGGTCGGCGGCGGGTCCCTCCCTCAGCGCTCCTCGGTCACCAGCCCCTCGCGCAGGGCCATGGCGACCGCCAGGGTGCGGTTGGGGCAGTTCAGCTTCGCGAGCACGTTGCCGACGTGACGTTTCGCCCCGTGCTCCGATATCCCCAGTCTGCGGGCGATCTGCTTGTTGCTGCAGCCGGCCGCCAGGAGGTCGAGCGCCTGCTGCTCGCGGGGCGTGAGGAAGAGCCCGCGGGCCGGAGCGGGGCCGCGGCGCCGGACCATCGAGAGCAGCTCGCGCGCCATCGAGTCGGGCATCGGCATCTCGCCGCGCAGCAGCCGCCCGAGCGCGTCCTGAAGGGCCTCCGGTGTCAGACCGGCCTCCAGGAGGAACCCGTCCACGTGCTGCGAGGCCGCGCGGGCCAGCGCCTCGTCGCTCGGGTGGTGCAGGAGCAGCAGGACCTTCGGGCCGCCTTGACAGCTCTCGCGCAGGCCCGCCAGCTCCTCGTCGGCCAGTGTCGCGGACAGGATGAGCACGTCGTACGGGGTCTCGGACAACTGCGCCGCGGCCTCCTGAAGGGTTCCGCAGCCCGTCGTGGCCCGGACGGTGGGCAGCGCGTCGAGCATGGAGCAGACGCCCCAGCGGGCGACGCCATTCTCCAGGGCGACGAGCACGCGGAGCTGGGAGTACAGCCGATCGAATCCCAGTCGGTCGGAGGCGTGTTCCAGAGTGTGAACGGCAAACGTAGTCACGTGACCCCCATCGATTCAGCGGCCGGTCGGGCATGACCCGCCACGGACATGTGTCTGGATCGGACTCCTATGGGGGAGCCGCCATGGGAGGCACGGCCGGGTCGGCCAGTGGGTCCCGCGGACAGCTGGTCCAGGATCGGACAGGGTGCCCGTACGGAGGCACCAGGGAGAACCGGAAGCGCGAGTCACCATACACTACGCTGCTGTAGTTGGTTGTGTCTTGGTCAACTACTGCTCCGACAAAGGGTGTTGCTATGGATGACGACGTCTTCTACCGCCCGCTGGGCGGCGCTCGCTACCGGCCGACCCTCTGCGCGCAGGGGCCCTGGGATGCCGCACACCAGTACGGCGGCGCGGTGGCGGCCTTGCTCGCACACCACGCCGAGCAGCTGCCGCCACCCGGTTTTCAGCCGATTCGCTCGACCTGCGACTTCCTCGGGCCCGTCCCGATGGACACCGTGTCCGTCACGACCCGTGTCGGGCGGCAGGGGCGCAGCCTGTGGCTCGTCGAGGCCGAACTCGCCGCCGGTGCCGACGGAACACCCCGCGCCCGCTTCGCCGGCTGGTGGTCGCGCGCCGCGCCGCTGGACCTGCCGCCCACGGGGGCGGCGGCGGATACGGCGGAGGTCAGTCCGGTGCCGCCGGCCGAACCCCACCCCCGCCCGCCCTTCGGATACCTGCGCGCCTCCGAACGCCGCTTCGTGAAAGGCGAGTTCCTGGCCCCCGGACCGGCCTTCGCCTGGATGCGGACCCATGTACCGCTCACCTCCGACGCGCCCGGCTCGGCGCTGAGCGGTGTGCTGATGAACGCCGACATGGGCAGCGGCATCAGCGCGGTCGTCGACTGGACCCGGTTCGCTTTCGCCAACGTCGACCTGACGGTGCATCTGCACCGGCAGCCGGTCGGCTCCTGGACCGGCCTCGACGCGGTGACGGAACTCGGTGCGGACGGCGCCGGATCGACCAGAGCGGTGCTGTGGGACGAGACGGGCCCGATCGGCACCGCCGCGCAGGCGCTGTTCGTACGGGCGCGCTGAGAGCGCGGAGGGCCGCGGCCTCGTCCGCGTACTGCCCGATCGGGTACCTCCGACCTGCCGGACCGCGCAGGGCCCTTCGCGACACCGCCCGAGGATGTGCCCCCGCCGGACGCCGCACCAAGCTGGCCGACTGATCACCGAAGCGCGTCTCGTGGAGGAGCAGTCATGAACAGCGAACTCGCAGCCCTGGATGCCCCGCAGCCGCACGACCGACTGCGGGTGCTGTGCGCACAGGTGGTTCCCGACTGGGACGACGCGGGCACGGCCTCCGACGCCCCGCTCTACCTGGAGTCGCTCGCGGCGGCCGAGCTCAAGGCCCTGATCGAGGCCGAGTTCGACGCCGTCGTGCCCCTCGTGGACCTCATCGAGGAGCCCACCCTCGACGGCATCGCCGCGCTGATCGAAGAGGCCCTCGCCGAGGGGCACACCTCCGATTCCCTTCCGGTGTTGGTGGGGGATGTGGGGGGTCGGTTCGAGGGGTTTGGTCTGACGGATGTGCAGCATGCGTATTGGTTGGGTCGGTCGGGGTTGTTTGAGTTGGG